>JBBQHJ010000065.1:0-17329 GCA_038323865.1 Gemmatimonadales bacterium | reverse complement strand
TGCTCGGTCTCAAGTGGATGCTGATCGCTGGCGCCGTGATCGACGTCGGCATCGGGATTCTCGTCCTCACCGAAGCGTACGGTGCAACGGGATGGCGCACCGACAAGCGTCGCTGGCTACCGGCAATGTGCGCGGTGGCGTTGCTGTTCATTCTTGGCGCGAACGCAGACTTTGATCTCGGCGTGCTCACGAGTGGAGTGTTCCGTTATGGATCGGCGCGGCCACCGCGTGTTGCCGACATGGTGTTCTATACTGATGGCCGCACGGCGTCGGTGAGCGTTCGTCGGATTCAATCGAGCCATGGGCTCTCACTCGCGACGAATGGAAAGCCGGATGCGTCGCTCGGTCCTGAATGGTTCAAACCACCCGCTGCGCCGGGACCGTTCACGCACGACGCTTCAACGCAGACGCTGTTGCCTTTGATCCTGCTCGCGCACAACCCGAAGGCAAGGCAGGCTGCGGTGATCGGTCAGGGTTCCGGAATGTCGTCTCACACGCTGCTGCTGAATGAGCAGCTGAAGAGTCTTGTGACGATCGAGATCGAGCCGGAGATGATTCGCGCCTCGACCAAGTTTTATCCCGCCAACAAGCTCGTGTTCGACGACCCGCGCAGCAGCTTTGCGTTCGACGACGCGCGTTCGTACTTCGCAGCGCGGGGCACTCGCTTCGATCTCGTGTTGTCGGAGCCATCAACGCCGTGGGTAGCTGGCGTGTCGGGACTATTCACGACCGAGTTCTATGCGCATGTGCGCCGCTATCTCGCGCCGCATGGGGTGTTCGGCCAGTGGCTGCACCTCACCGAGATCAACGACGGATTGGTACTCAGCGTCGTGCGCGCGCTCGGTGAGAACTTCCGCTCCTACACGATCTATGCAGTGGGCAATCGCGACATGATGATTATCGCGAGCATGGATTCGGTCACTCAGACTCCTGATTGGAGCGTGTTCAGGCGCCCGCGCATCGCCGATGCGCTGCGACGCATCTATCCGCTCACGCCTGCAATGCTCGATGCACTGCACGTGGCGGACGACCGAACGTTCGCGCCGCTGGTCGAGCAAGAGGTGGCGAACTCCGACTTCTATCCCACACTCGATCTTGGCGCGGAGAAGTCGCGCTACACGAACGAGAGCGCGAACGGCTTTGTCGGTATTGTAAGCGACCGGTTCGCCATCGCGCCAATTCTCGAGGCGCGTCGTGTCGGTGTTGTTGGAGAGACGTACACGCCGGTGAGTCTGGTGCCGAGGCTCGAGGCGATGGAGCAGGCGGCGCGTTGGCGAGAACAGTTCTGGACCGGAGCGCAGCCGATTTTTCTCGCCGCTGCGGAGCGCACGACGCTCACGGGTCAGATGCTCAAGTCTGGTGGTCCGCCCATTGATTGGCAGGTGTGGACCGGCGCCGTGCGCGAGGCTGATGAAGTACGGAGCGGTGGAAGCTCGGGTGTTGCGGACAGCGCGCTTTACGCGGACGCACGCAGGTACATGGATGCGCACGCGGCACCGGATGCCGCGCGCGCGACAATTTCATTCTTGCACGGGATGGCGGCGTGGGACTTTGCCGAGGCGTCGCGGGCCGGCGATGCGTTGCTGGCGCTCGCGAAGCATGGTGATCTCTGGCTTCCAGGAGACGAGCTACGCGAGGGGCTGGCCGTGGCGCGGCTCAAGCTTGGCGATGCGCGCGGTGCGAAGGAGGCCATGGACGACCTCTCGCGGTACTCGGTGCGCGATCCGAACGACGTTCGCGTGCAACTGCTGGACGCGTGGATTCGCGAGATGCGGAAGACAAAAAAATAGACGGGCAGGGTGAGATTCGAACTCACGAGACCCGCGAGGGTCCGCCGGTTTTCAAGACCGGTGCATTCAACCGCTCTGCCACCTGCCCAATGGATTGGCTTGTGAAATCTCGCGAGTCGCGGCCTTGCGCGCCACGGCTTTACGGCGCGAAGCGGCGGTTGTACCACCACACCGCCTTGCCGAGCAGATCGTCGGCGTTGAATTGAAGGGGAATGCTGACCGCGAACGCTCCCGTGCCCGCGACCGCGAAGATCATGCTTGCGGGCCTGACCTTTCGCTGACCGACGGCCGATGCGAGCGCGGCGCCCGCCATGATCAGCCCTCCGTTGGTGAACGCGGCCGCAACCTTGCGCGCGCGGAGTGCATGCGACGCGTAGGCCAGCGCGGAGTCGTTGCCTGCGCTGCGTGACCCCGCTCGGAACACAATCTCTATGTCACGAGGCCAGAAGAAATTCAGGTTGGCAACCTCGTCGCGCTCATTGCTGACAAGGGCGAGGCCCGTGAGCCTGGGCGAAATGCGCAGCGCGCATCGTTCGTACGCGCAGTCAGCCGCGGGTGCCTGCGCGCGAAGGAGCGCCGCGGGCAGGAGAAGCAGAAGAAGGGTGACGGAAGTTCGAGGCATTGGAAGCAGGAAGGGATGAGACACGTTCGTCTCATCCCTTCCTGTGTGCTGTCGGATTTGTCCCGCGTGTCGCCGCGGCGTACTCCTTACACCAATTCCGAACGTTACGGTGTGGCAGGTTCTGACTTGGCCGTCATGGCCGAGCGGAGCATTGTGGCGCCCGTGTAGACGACGACGACAATCACGAGCCAACCAACAGCCTTGATCGGAAGCGTCTTGACGATGAAGGCGGCAATGAGCACCGCCGGTATACCGCCCACCGCGAGTCCGACGATTGCCTTTGGATCGAACGCCTTTTCGCGGATGAAACGCGCGCTGGCTGTGGGCATGAGGAACGCGCAGGATCCCATCATGATCGGAAAGGCTGTTGTCGCCTTCATGCCGAGGAGACTCACGAGAATGATGCACGGCGCGTAGAGGCCGATGCCCATGGTCATCAGCGCACCAAGGATGAAGTTGCCAACGAGTCCAATGGCCAGACGTATCCCGGTGAGGCCGAGCGAATCGCTGCCGGCGGGAAAAATTGCCGTGATCTTCATGAAGAGCAGCACGGCGGCGGCGAGCAGCGCTATGCCCATACCGATCTGCACTTTCCGGCGCGACCAACCGGACACCACACCGGCACCAAGCCAGGCACCGACAACGGATGCGGCGATCAATGAAATGAGAGTGAGTGCATCGACCTCGACGATCGTTGTATAGATGAAGGCTTGGGCGATGGTCGGCAGCGTATGCCCGATGTTGAGCGTGCCCGGGATCTGTTCGTCACGCACCATCTTCCACTGACGAAAGATCGCCGTTGTCGTAGCGAAGGAACCAATGCCGAGCGTGTCCCAGAAGTTGGTGAAAAATCCCGTTGCCAGGCCGGCGGGCGTAGGCGCAGGGGACACGCCCGTTTCCTCCTGTGCGCGCTTCAGTCCACGCGCGACCACAACGAGATAGAGAACACCGATGACGGCGAGTGCGCCCAGCAGGACCGTCTTGGCGTCGAAAGCGCCCGAGGTGGCGGGAGGTTGCAGCATACGCGGGGGTGCGAGGGGGGAGGAGAAAAAGCGAGGCGGGAAGAGCGCGCCCAAATATGGGGTCGTGGTGCAGCCAAGAGCCAACACGAGTCAACAATTGAGGGCGGGACCCCGCAATTTCACGCAGCGTCACACGTGTCAAATAAAGAAAAACATCCTTGTGGCTTCAAGAATTGGGGATATTGTATCCCGTCAGTAACCTGACCGTAGCAGTAACACCGCAATGCAGTTGCGGTTCTCCACCCCATCAAGAGAGGGATGCATCATGGTACGAGGCATGTCTCGCTCGCTATTTGCGGGCGCGGTAGCTCTCGCGATGTTTGCTGGTGTTTCAACCAGCGCACTCGCACAGGGAGCCTCCGTTATCACGGGACGCGTTTCGAACAAGACCGGTGAGCCGATTCAGGGCGCATCAGTTTTGGTTGACGCGACGACGTACGGAACCATCACAGGTGCCGATGGCCGCTACACCATCAATGTTCCTGCCTCACGGCAAGGTGCAGCGGCGGTGACGGCGCGACTGATCGGCTACCGGGCACTGCGCCAGACCATCACGCTGAATGGCACGCGCGTCAATCTCGATTTTTCGCTCGTCTCAGCGCCAACGCAGTTGAGCGAGGTCGTGGTGACGGCGCTCAGCCAGCAGCGCGAGAAGGCGACGCTTGGCACCGCGCAGCAGACGGTGTCGGCGGAAGAATTGACGCGCACGCAGGCGAGCAATGTGATCAGTGCGATGTCGGGCAAGGTGTCTGGCTTGCAGATCAGCCAGGGCGGCCAGATGGGAGGTACCACGCGTATCGTGATCCGCGGCGCGGGTTCCATTCTCAACCAGAATCAACCGCTCTTCATCATTGACGGCGTACCGATGTCGAACAGCGACTACTCCACGGCAACCGCTGGTGGTGGTCGCGACTACGGCAGCGGCATCTCCGATCTGAACATGGACGACGTGTCCTCGGTGACCGTGCTGAAGGGCCCGAACGCGGCGGCCCTGTATGGCTCGCGTGCATCGAATGGTGCCGTCGTGATCACGACGAAGAATGCGCGCAACCAGTTGGCGGGGACGAAGTTTACGGTGACGAGCCGTGCAACGTACGATACGCCGAAGCTGCTTCCGAGCTATCAGAACCAGTACGGTCAGGGCTTCGGTGGCGAGTTCCAGTACGTCGATGGCGCCGGCAGCGGCGTGAATGACGGTGCCGACGAATCGTGGGGCCCCAAGCTCGACGGCCGCCCGATCGACCAGTTCACGGGCAAGGCGATGCCGTGGGTCCCGCACCCGGACAACATCAGCAATTTCTTCAAGAACGGTTCGACGCTGTCGAATAACATCGCAGTGTCGTCGTCCTTCGCGACCGGTGGCGTCCGTCTCTCGCTGACCAAGGATGACCAGAAGGGCATCATTCCGTTCAGCAGCCTGCTGAAGCTTGCCGGTTCGCTGTCGGCGAACTACACGCCGTTCGAGAAGTTGCAGGTCGGTGGCACGATCAACTACACGCAGTTGGGCGGATCAAACCGGGCCGAAACCGGCTACACGGAAGGCAATCCGCTGATGAGCTTCACCTGGTTTGGCCGTCAGGTCGACCTGGATCTGCTGAAGAGCAAGTACTACAACACGTCCAGCCCCTACGGCTTCGCGGATGGGACGCTTTTCAACTGGAACGACAACTATCACCGCAATCCGTATTGGCAGTTCGATAAGAACCGCGCGCCGGATTCGCGTGATCACATCATCGCGCAGGCATCGGCGAATTACGAGCTCACATCGTGGCTCAGCTCCTCGCTCCGCGCCGGTGGTGACAACGTTCGCTTCACGCAGGAAGAGTTCTTCTCGGCGGGCAACATCGATCGCGCCAATGCGGCATACAACGGTGGCTTTACGAACCGTGCTGGTCGCAGCCGCGAGGCGAACGTGGAAGGCTTGCTGACGGCGAAGAAATCCGTTGGCGCGCTCGACATCACGGCGAATTTCGGTGGCAACACGCGGCGCAACGATGGGTATGCGTCATTCTTCGGGACGTCGGGCATTCTCGTGCCTGATATCTACAACCTCTCGAACGCGGGCATCGCGCCGACGGTGACGAACGCGGAAACGCATTCAGCGGTGAACTCCACGCTTGGCTCGCTGGTGACCACGATCAACAAGTACTGGACCGTGGAAATCACGGGCCGAAACGACTGGTCGTCGACGCTGCCGAAGGAGAATTCCTCGTACTTCTATCCTTCGTACAGCACGTCGCTGATTCTGTCCGACGTGTTTCCAGCGATCACGAATGGCGGTTACCTGTCATATGTGAAGCTGCGCGGCAGCATCGCGAACGTCGGTTCCGATGCCTTGCCGTACCAGCTGGCCAACCTGTACAACGGTAATACGAACAAGTTCTCGGGTCTTGCGCTGTATTCCCTGAGCAATTCGTCGAACAACGCGGCGCTCAAGCCAGAGCGGACGAAGGGCCAGGAAATCGGCATGGAGCTCGGCATGCTGGATGATCGTATGACCTTCGATGGCACGTTCTACACGAAGGAATCACGTGACCAGATTCTGCCGCTCTCGCTCCCGCAGGGCTCGGGCTTCACGCAGACCGTCATCAACGCCGGCCTGATGACGAACAAGGGCTTCGAGATGAGCGTTACGGGCAAGATTCTCAACAACCGGAACGGTCTCTCCTGGAACACGACCTTCAACTACAACAAGAACCACAACAAGGTCGATGAGCTGGCACCGGGTCTGTCGCTCATCACGATCCCGGGGAACGGCAGCCCGTGGGGAGTGAGCCTTCAGGCCCGCGTGGGTGAGCCTTATGGGCAGTTCTTCGGTCGTGCCACGCGAATTGACAGCGCCACCGGCAAGGCGGTGTTGTCAGGTGGTTTGACGCAGAGCCCGAGCGGTACCAACCGCGTGATGGGCAACGTCAACCCCGATTGGGTCGGTGGCTGGAGCAACGAGCTGCGCTTTAAGAGCTGGGCGCTCAACTCACTGCTCGACATTCGCCGTGGTGGCAAGACGTTCTCGATCGGCAACATGTGGGGGACGTACGCCGGTATTCTCGCGTCCACGCTGAATGGACGCGAAGTGGACTGGGACAAGCCGGGCCTCGTGGTGGAGGGACTCGATCAGGCAACCTGCGCCACGGGATCGCACGCAACGGCCGACGGTCGCTACGTCTGCGTTGGCGGCACGGCAAACACGACGCGCGTGACCGCTGAGGACTATCGTCACGGCGTCTACCCGGCGACTGATCCGTACCTCTTTGATTCCGGGTTCTTCACGCTGCGTGAGCTACGCCTGAGCTGGGAAGTGCCCTCAAGCCTCGCGAACAAGGCACATGTGAACCAGATGAACATCGCCGCTGTGGGCCGGAACCTCTGGACCAAGACGAATTATCCGAACTACGATGCGGAGAACGCGCTCAACGCGAGCAATGCCGGCCAGGGCTTCGAGATGGGCGCACTGCCTGGACTGAAGACCTTCGGCATCAACCTCTCGATCACTCCGTGATCCCACTCGCGAGCCTATCAACAATGAAAATCACTCGATATTCAATGGCTACCATCGCCGCCAGCGCTGTGCTGGCGGGATGCAGCCATGATCTCACGGGGTTGAATATCAACCCGAACAGCCCGACGAGCGCACCAGCGTCGGCACTCTTTACCAATGCCGTTGCCAACGCAGCGATCTATCGCTTTGCCGGGTTCACGGCGAATAGCGTTGCACTCTTTGCACAGCACGTTGCGCAGGTCCAGTACCTGGATGAGGATCGCGGCCACTTGCGCACGGGCGTGTACGACGGAGCGTGGGCGGCATATCCCACCGAGCTCGAAGACCTCTCCAAGGTGATCGAGCAGGGTGACGCCGCCAAGTCGGCAGCCACGTCTGGGCCGGCGCAGGTCATGACGTCATGGGTGTACCAGAATCTGACGGATGAATTTGGCGACATTCCGTACACCGAAGCGTTGCAAGGTGACCATCCTGGCGGGGTCACCAAGCCGAAATACGATTCGCAGCAGAGCATTTACACGTCGCTTCTGGCTCGGCTTGCGGCGGCTTCGGCGGCAATGAAGGCGTCACCGGCGACGGATCCGGGGCTCGGCGGTGCGGATCCGATCTACAAGGGCAACCTGACGCAGTGGGCGAAGTTCGCGAACAGCGAGCGTGCCCGTCTTGCGATGCGTATGTCGAAGGCAGATCCTGCAAAGGCGACCACGGAACTGGCGGCGGCTATTGCAGGTGGCTTGATCACGTCGAACGCGGATAACGCGCAGATGGCGTTCCCGGGCGACGGCATTTTTGACAACCCGTGGGCTGCCACGTTTGCCGGTCGCGACGACCATCGCGTGTCGAGGGTGTTGCTCGACACGATGACGGCGCTAAGCGATCCGCGTATTCCGATCTACGCGCAGCCCACCAAGGCAGATCCGACGAAGTATGTCGGGCTCCAGAATGGGTTGGACAACGTCACGGTCACGCCGTTCTTCAACACGACGTCCCGCGTTGGTGCAGTTCTGTATCCGGGTGCGACCGTGTATGGCACGTTTGGAACGGCCGCGGGCAAGAAGGTGCCGGCGTACCTGTTCACGGCGGCCGAAGGCAACTTCATCATTGCGGAAGCAGCTAACCGTGGCATCGGTGGACAGACCGCTGCGTCGGCCAAGGCGTTCTACGACGCCGGTGTAACGGCTTCTATTACGCAGTGGGGCGGCACGGCAGCGCAGGCAGCAACCTACCTTGCGCAGCCGAGTGTGGCCTATGCTGGCGGCGCGGTTGGCCTTCAGCAGATCGGCCTGCAGAAGTGGTTGTCCTACTGGACGCAGGGCCAGGAAGCGTGGAGCGAGTGGCGCCGCACGGGCAACCCGTCGACGCTCAAGATGGGACCGAAGGCGTATTCCGACACGCCGAACATCCCGCGTCGCTTCCTCTATCCGACGTCTGAATCATCGTCGAACGCCGCATCGCTTGCCGCGGCAATCGCAGCGCAGGGCGCAGACAGCTACTACACCCGGATGTGGTGGGATAAGTAGCTAACGCTGGAGACAAGAAGAGGGGCCACTCTGGCGAGTGGCCCCTCTTTTTGTTCGGCGTCTTATTGTTTGGCGGTTGTCACGAGGATGATCGGGCCCGCGCGAGCGGCGGTGCCAAACCGCTGCATCGCCTGTCCGCTATTCAGAAAGCGAACCTCGAGGACCTCATTGGCATGCACCTCGGCGAGTTCGCCGATTGAGATGATACGCCCGTTGTTTACACTGGCGTGAACAAGGCCTGCTTCGGGATCTGCCGCCGCCGCTCCGCTCTGAATCGTATTCTGCCCGCGATCTGTAAAAAACTGGGGGCGGAGCGACTTCACCATGTCGAGCGCTGTTGCGGCCTTGAGCGACGGGTTCGCATCGATCTCGGCCTGCGTGATCAGGGTGCGATCGCGATTGACAGTTCTGAGTGTCTCGTCTCCTGCGCCTGCGACGGGCTTGGACGCGCAAGCTGCAGAAGTTACGAGCACGACGCTCGCGACTAAGGTCTTGACTGACATAAGAAACACTCCGAGTAAGCTGAGTGAAGATGGGAGAAGGCGCACATTTAGTCCAGAGCGCCTGCCGGATCCGGCATCGACTACGAAGGTTGATGCGAAGTGGATGAGAATCCGGCATTGGCCGTGTGCAGCGTCCATGTCCGAAAAGGCGGACTGTCGTGGTCCTGCCACTGGCATTGTTGCAGCCATGCCAGGAATGCCTCTGCCAAGCCGTGGCAGCGGCGTTCTCGACTCGTCTTTGATGAAAGGGAGCGCTGTTCAGGGCGGGCAATTCCCACGCTCCAGCTCCCGTTTTCACGAGTCCCCGGTCGAATAACCGCGCGTGCTGCTGTGGGTGTATGTACGCCCTATCGCCCCAGGAAAAAATGGCCGCGGTGCGCGGTTAGAGCGATGTAGAGTTTGCACCGACAATGTCGACATGCATAGAGCAAGCCCTTAGGAAGTTCTTATCGCCCGCTAACGTCGCAATTGTGCAGCAGGCGGTGGACTGCAACAAAACGTTACGAGCCGTAAACCTTACCCTAAACGATCCATTGACAGGTGCTACAAAACAAGTACATTCGCATTGTCGATGACGCCGTCGGCTGCCGTTAACAATGTGCAGCGTTCTTTGAAGAACGCGAGGAGGGGCAATGCTAAGGCGATTTGCAATTGCATGTAGCGCTCTAACGTTGAGCCTGACGGCTCTTAGCAGTACCAAGGTGGCCGTCAGCGCCGAGGCGGCGAGTGCATGCGGACTGGTGTTCTTCGACAGTGAGGGTTGTCCGGCTGACGTCGACGCGTTCTGCATCGCCAATCAGACCTATCCGTGCCCGAGCCCGAACTGGACCTACTGGGATGGCTACTGCGATGCAGCGGGAACGTCTTGGCGCACGGAGTGTCACTATCACTAACAGTCCGTTCCTATGACTTGATGGCGCGCAGCCGTCAGATCGCACAGCAGGTTGCGCGCCATCACGACACTAGACAGCGGGGGCGGAATGTGAATAGAACTTTGGAACGGCTGATTACAGTAAGTACGGTCTTGATATCGGTGTGCGCGTTGATTGTTGCAGGCGTGGTGACGCGCCGAGAACTTAAGGGTCGCGACGCCGCGTCTGGAACGGTCGGCGCCGTTCAGGTTCGCCGACAGCCACGCGTAGTCGCTGATTGGCGATCTTACCTTGAGGGTGGCCATCGAATCGGCCCGCAGGCTGCCAAGCTGACCATACTCGAATTCGGGGACTATGAGTGCCCCGCTTGCGCACAGTTTGCAAAGGCGCTGAAAGCATTTGAAGCTTTGCATCCTAACGAAGTCGCGCTTATTTACCGTCACTGGCCGCTCGAATATCATCGGCTCGCGTATCCAGCCGCGCGCGCTGCCGAATGCGCCGGAAGCCAAGGCCGTTTCAGCGAATACCATTCACTCTTGTTCGCGAAGCACGATTCACTCGGCCTGATTCCTTTTGTAGAACTCGCCGAGCGCGCAGGGGTGAGCGACCTAAACGGGTTTGCCGCGTGCAGCAAAATGAGCGCGCCGGTTCCGTCGATTCAGCAATCTACTGCAGCGGTAGTCCGCCTCGGCGCGCCCGGTACGCCGGCACTCCTTGTCAACGGGATCTTACTTGCCACTCTCCCAGACTCCGCACTGCTGGAAAGATTGCTCGCAGGAAGCAAGTGATCTGATCCACGCGCTACGCTCGCTCTATCGTTTCGTCCAGATTGCGAGCACCGCGCACGCGTCGTAGGTGCGCCACTCGATGGGTGCCGTTGCCACATCCTGATATGCCTCAACGGCAAGCACGTCACGCATCGTCACGACCGTGCGCAATTCGGGCAGCCCGCCAACGACGCGCAAACCATCCAGATAGATCGCGAGCACCCGGTCGCGCGGTTTCTGGGTCATGGCGATGGTCGCTTGGCGCTCCGTGGGCAAGTCCTTGAAGCCACAACCGCTCGCGAGGACCTTTTCCTCGTTGATATACCGGAAGCCAGCAGCATCACGAACAAGATCCGCCGGATCTCTCGCAATGGCCAACCAATCGTTACCGGGCATGAACAGCGTACCGTTGGCGTAGCGGCGGCGGGCCTCGATGGCCTTTAAGATCTTGTCGGAGCCGCCGGGCCGCCCGAGCACCGAGACCGCGTCCAGCATCTGTGCGCGGTTGTTCATCGCGATACGTGGCGTGGCGATGACGCCGTCCCGCACGTCGACCAATGTTCCAACTGGCTCAAGGCCGAGCGATGTCGTCTCCACAAGCCACGTTCCGCTCGGAAGTCCGACGATGCTGAACGTCCCCCCGTCGATTGGGACATCAACCGACAAGGCAGAAATTGCGACGCGCCCCGACGCGACAATGGAGCCATCGCTGTGGAGCACGCGTCCCGAAATGGTGTTGCTTCCGGTGGAAATGTTTTCGGCGACGAGGCGAAAATCTTGACGCATGGTGCCATCGCGTTCGACGGTCACGGTGTTCGTGAGCGGACGATAGCCCGCCATCGTCACCTCGAGTCGTACTGCGTCATCGCTGGTGATGCCGCATGCGTGGTAGCGCCCATCGTCATCGACGATGGCGGTGACGGCACGCGTGACCGAGTGATAGTTCTTTTTCTCCAGCGCGAGCTCCACCCAGCGCGCCTTGACGGCTGCACCCTTGAGCGCGTTTTCGCCGCGACCATCGAGCACATATCCGGCGAGCATGCCTTCGCCCTCGAGGCGCTGCTCTGCTCCGCACACGAGCTTGCGGACCGCAGTGCCTTCGGGAATGGCGAGATTCATGGTGACAGAGTCACCGCTCGAGGCGAAGGCGCGTAACGGGACTTCAATACCCAATGCATCCACTGCACGATGCTGAAATCCAATGGCGAAGCGACCCGAGGGAAGCCCTTCAATGCGATAGTGCCCTGTGGAGTCACTCAACGCGGTGAAGGCGCGCTGTGGTGCGGAGACGGCGGAGTCGATCAAAACGACCTGGACGATGGCGCCGGCAAGGGGTGCGCGGGCAACCGAGTCGTAAACCACTCCCTGGACAACCGATGTGGATTGCTGTGCTGGGAGCGCGCTCAGGCTGATTGCGCCGAGCAATATGATGCTGAATCGCATTGGCAGGTCCTCTGGCTTCTACCTACCTCGGAATTTGGGGAAAATCATGGGGAAATGCCATAGAAACGATGTTAGAAGAAAGGCAGATCCCTCGCTCCGCTCGGGATGACAGCGTTAGCGTTTGGTCCAGACGGCTACGAGGGCGCAGGCATCATTGGAGCGCCAAATCGCCGGTATGGATTGCGGATCTGGATAGGCTTCGATCGCGAGCACGTCGCGCGCTTGCACTTGATGCTGCAGCTCGCTCAGGTCGCCGAGGAATGGCTGACCCTCGAGGTATAGCTTCAGCCGGCGTTGCGTGCCCAGGATGCTCGTGGCTTCGATGCAGCCGCGTGCAATGACGCTGTCCATACTGAGATACCGGAACCCACGCGCGGCCTGGAGCACGTCCGAGATGTAGAGCGCCGATTGCAGCCAACTGTTACCAGGCAAAAAGGTGGTGCCGAAGGCTGTGCGACGCCGATCCGCAATGCCTTCGAGTGTCTTGAGGCTCGCCGTGTTGGCCTTGCCGAACACTGTGACGGCGTCGAGTACCTGGATCCTGCCCCCCACTTTGACCACGGCGTGCGTTGGAGCGCCGTCGACGGCGTCAATGAGCACCGTCTGAGGCTCGTAGCCAATCACGCGTACCTCGAGGGGCCACGTTCCCTGCGGAAGTCCCGTGAGCGTAAACTGCCCATTCGCGATCGGTACTTCGATAGAGAGGTCAGGCAGCAGCACAGAGCCTGTTGCTACGACTGAGCCGTCGCTGTGCAGGGCGCGGCCGGACACTGATGCGGTCCCGCGCGCAACAGCGCTGTCGGCGAGACGAACATCTCTCCGCAGGGCGCCGCCGGGCGGAATGGCGATCTCAGTACTGAACGGGCGAAAGCCCGCGTGTGCGACGCTGAGCTGAACCTGCGCTTCGCCCGCGACGCCGCAAATTCGGAAGGCCCCGTCGTCGCCGGTGGTCATGGCGATGTCGCGAGGAACGGCCTTGAACTTCTTGTCGACGACCGCGAGCTCGAGCCAGTGCACGGTAACGTTTGCCGTGCTGAGAGGCGCGCCTCGCGCGGCGTCGAAGATGTAGCCCGCCACCAACCCATCACTGGAATCGGCCGGCGCGCCACCGCAGGCGACCGAGCGGACCTGATTCCCCGGCGGAATGGCCAAGTTGATGTCGAGCGTTGCCCCGTCGGCGAGCCTGAGGGCGCGGAGCGGGGAATCCAGCCCCAGCGCCGTGAGCGCGGCATGCTGGAAGCCAATGCCGTAACTGCCGGCCGGCAGCGTGGAGAAATCGTAGCGGCCGGCGCTGTCCGTCGTAGCCGAGAAGGTCTGCTGGCCACCGCTCGTGTTGATGAGTGCGAGCTGGACCACGGCAGCAGAAAGCGGTTCCATGGCCACCGAGTCGAAGACTAGGCCACGGACGCGGGCAGTGCCCTGGGCGGACAGGCTGGCGGCGACGAAGAGCGCCGGAGCCAAGAAACGAAGTCGGGAGCGCATGTGACCAAACATATGCGGCGATCTTGTTGGCAAATCGAATAAAGGATAATGTATCCGATCCTGATTTGCCCTGTTGCTGCTCCTGCTTCCCATACCAATGCCTCAGCGTGATTTGCGACGCGCTCTCAGCGTCGCCGCACTGGCAGTTGTTGTATCCGCCGCAGCGGTTTCGGCGCAATTGCCAGCATCCGTGGATACCGCGCTCCACCAGATCTTTTCGGGGCGTCTCAGTGTTGGCGGCGTTCGCTTTGGACCGGCACGCTGGTCGGCCGACGGACGCTCGTACACCACATTGGAGCGCTCGAGCGATGGCAGCACAGACATCGTTCGGTACGATGCCGCGAGTGGTGCGCGCACGGTCATTGTACCGTCGCACGCGCTCAAGCCCGCCGGTGCGGCACAGTCGCTCGAAATAGAAGACTATCAGTGGTCGGACGACGGCAAGCTGCTGCTCGTGTTCACGCACACCGAGCGCGTGTGGCGACAGAACACGCGCGGTGATTACTGGGTGCTCAACGTAGCGGCAGCAAATGCAGAGTCCTCGACTGCGCTCGGAATGACACGGAACCGTGCGCTCCGAAAGCTTGGTGGCTCGGCGCCGGCGTCGACGCTGATGTACGCGAAGTTCTCGCCCGATTCGAAGCGCGTGGCGTACGTGCGACAGGGCGAACTGTATGTCGAGCCTGTTGCGGGCGGAGCGCCGCTTCGACTGACGCACGATGCCTCTCGTTCCCGCGTCAACGGCATGACCGACTGGGTGTACGAAGAGGAATTCGGTCTTCGCGACGCGTTTCGCTGGAGCCCTGACGGAAAGTCGCTCGCATTCTGGCAGTTCGACATGTCGGGCGTGCGCGATTTCCTGTTGATCAACGACACAGATTCGCTGTACCCGTTCGCCACGCCAGTGCAGTACCCACCGGCCGGGACCAGAAAGTCCTCCGTGCGACTCGGTGTGTTGTCAGCGGACGGCAAGGGAAAGACCGTGTGGGCGCAAATCCCCGGTGACGCGCGCGAGAAGTACCTGCCGAGGGCAGAGTGGACGTCGGCGAATGAAATCGTCGTGCAGTCGATGGACCGGCTGCAACAGCACAACGACGTTCGTCTTGTTGACGCGCGCACCGGCACAAGCAAGGTGCTGTTCACGGAACACGACAGCGCGTGGGTCGACGTTGTCGATGACTTCCAGTGGACGCCGGACCGCGCACTTGTGTGGCTCAGCGAGCGTGATGGCTGGCGTCACGTGTATCTCGCGCCGCACGCGGGTGGTGCGCCCACGCTCGTGACGCCCGGTGCGTATGACGTGATCTCACTCGTGCGCGTGGACGACGCGCATGGATGGATCTATTTCATCGCGTCGCCAGAGAATCCAACACAGCAGTATCTCTATCGCGCGTCGCTGAGAATGCCCGGTGCGCCGGTGCGCGTATCGCCCGCCGATCAGCCGGGATCACATAGCTACACGATTGCGTCCGGCGCGAAGTGGGCATTTCACACGTACTCGCGAAGTGGCCTGGCATCGGTGACAGAGTTGGTGTCACTGCCCGACCACCAGATGATCCGGCAACTCGGCAAGGACGGGACGATCGCGGCGCTGCGTATGCCAGAGTTCTTTCGCGTGGGTGTTGCCGACGGCACGCAGCTCGATGGCTGGATGATCAAGCCGAAGGACTTCGACGCATCGAAGCGGTATCCGGTGTTGATGTTCGTGTATGGTGAACCGGCTGGCCAAACCGTGCTTGATCGCGCGGGTGGTGGCCAGGACATGTGGCATCAGACGCTCGCGGATCAGGGCTACATCGTAATGAGCATGGATCCGCGCGGCACACCGGCGCCGCGAGGACGCGCGTGGCGCAAGGTGGTCTATGGCGCGATTGGCGTGTTGTCCTCGCGCGATCTCGCGGAGGCCATGCGCACGATGACGCGGACGCGGAGCTACCTGGACTCGACACGCGTTGGCGTGTGGGGATGGAGCGGTGGTGGCTCGAGCACCCTCAACGCGATGTTCCGCTATCCCGACGTGTTCAGTGTTGGAATGTCTGTCGCGCCCGTGCCGGATCAGCGGCTTTACGACACGATCTATCAGGAACGCTATATGGGCACACCGCAGCTGAATCCCACGGGATATGAGCAGGGCTCGCCGATGTCATTTGCGGCCGGGCTGAAAGGAAAGCTGCTCGTCGTGCACGGATCGGGTGACGACAACGTGCACTACCAGGGAACAGAGCGGCTCATCAACAAGCTGGTGTCGCTCGACAAGCAATTCGACGTGATGGTGTATCCGAACCGATCACACTGTATCTGTGAAGGAGAGGGGACGACGTTGCACATCTATTCGACATTGACGAGGTACCTGCTGAATAATTTGCCGGCGGGCGGGCGATGAAGCGGGTTGTGTCATGCCGAGCGAAGTCGAGGAATCTGCACCTCACGCTGTTCGCCGTCGTGCTCGCCGCGACGCCAATACAGGCACAGCGGGCCACGACATTTACGCACGCCGACACGTTGCGCGGCGCGCTCGGGCCGGCGCGCACGTGGTGGGACGTGACGTATTACGACCTCGATGTGCGCATCAACCCAAAGGACAGCACCGTTCGCGGGACCACTGGCATTACGTACGTCGTAACCGCTGCGTCGCGTGACCTGCAGATTGATCTGCAAGTGCCGATGGAGATTGACAGTGTGCTGCAATCAGGACAAAAGCTGGGTATGCGCCGCGACGGCAACGCGTTCTTCGTGACGCCGAGTGGCGCGCAGAGCGTTGGCCAACGACACACGGCACTCGTTTACTTCCATGGAAAGCCACGTGCCGCGCAGAACGCGCCGTGGGATGGCGGTTTCGTGTGGCAGCGCGACTCACTCGGCAACGCATGGATCGCAACCGCCGTGCAAGGGCTCGGCGCGAGCGCGTGGTGGCCGAACAAGGATACGCAGGCGGATGAACCGGACAGCCAGCGCGTGGCGATCACGCTGCCGAGTGAAATCACGGATGTGTCGAATGGCCGGTTGCGAGGGATTCGTCCGCACGCTGATGGCACGACGACGTGGGACTGGTTTGTCGCGCAGCCAATCAACAACTACGACATCTCGGTGAACGCCGCGAAGTTTGCGCATCTCAGCGATGTGTTCGACGGAGAGGCGGGACAACTGACGCTCGACTTCTTTCCGCTCGCGTATCACGCGACTGTAGCGAAGAAGCAGTTGCCGCAGGTGCCGGCGATGTTGCGCTGTTTCGAGAAATGGTTCGGGCCGTATCCGTGGTATGAAGACGGATACAAGCTGGTGGAGACGCCGCATCTTGGCATGGAGCATCAGAGCGCGGTCGCGTACGGCAACCATTGGTCGAACGGCTATCTCGGTCGTGATCTCTCGGCGACGGGCTGGGGCATGCTGTGGGATTTCATCATCGTGCACGAGAGTGCGCACGAGTGGTGGGGAAACTCCCTCACGTCGAAAGACGTAGCTGATACATGGATTCACGAGAGCTTTGCGAACTACGCCGAGAACCTGTTTACGGAGTGCGAGCACGGGAAGCAGGCCGGTGCGTCGTACGTGATCGGCACGCGCAAGTTGATCCGTAACGATATCCCGATTCTCGGGCACTTCGGTGTGCAAAACGAGGGGTCGGGGGACGTGTACTACAAGGGCGGCAACATGCTGCACACGATTCGTCAGGTGATCAACGATGACGAAAAGTGGCGCAATGTCCTGCGCGGACTACAAAGCACGTTTCGTCATCAGACCGTGACTGGTGAGCAGGTGCGCCAGTACATGAGCGCGCAGGCGGGAATCGATCTCGGTCCAGTGCTCAA
>JBBQHJ010000064.1:0-17608 GCA_038323865.1 Gemmatimonadales bacterium | reverse complement strand
TCCGGTCTGATCGTCGGCGTCGCGAAGTCAGCGTCGAGTCGATCTCGAGCCTGTTCGCCACTGGAGAGAGTACCGTGGAGCGACTCGCCATCACCGCCGCTCTTGGGCGGCTGACCCCTGAGCACCGAACGGTGTTCCTGCTCAAGGAAGTCGAAGGCGATGACCACGCCGAGATCGCGGAGCTGCTGAGCATTTCGATTGCGAACTCGGAAGTCCGCCTGCACCGCGCGCGCCGTCAGCTGCGCGACCTTCTCAAGGCTTCACGATGAAGACAATTCTGAACGGATTGCATCCGAGTTTCGAAGCGCTGTCGGCGTGCTCCGATATGAATGATGTTGACCGCGCGGCGTCGAAAGTCTCGCGTCATGTCGCGCAGTGCGCGCAGTGTCGGGATGCCGTGGAGCAGATCAGGGAGATGGGACATTCCGCACGGCACGAAGCGGCAGGACGGATGCCGGCCGACCTCTGGTCCCGCATCGAGACGAGTGCGAAGCGCGCGACAGCGCCACGGCCACGAGAGACTCCCTTGGCCGACGCAGATGTGTGGCAGCTGGCGCCGGGGCTGAAGCCGACATCGAGTTGGCCGACTTCGCCAACCCGTGCGTGGACGGCGAAACGGTGGGTGGGTGTCGGGGTGGCCGCCGCCGCGGTCGTTGTCGTCGCTTTGGCGTGGCCGTCGGACCGGTCGCTCGAAGCAACTGGAACAAGCCGCCTGACGTTCTCGCCAAGCCGCCCGATTCCAGGCGGAGTGTTGAAGGTTCGCTATACGGCGGCGCAGTGGCTCAAGGGTGCGCCGAAGCTCGTCCTCGTCGGACGCGGGCTCGGAACGCCCGCGTTCGGAGGGGACTGGACGCTTGGTGATTCGCTCGCCGTGCTTCTCCCGGCAGGCAGTGGCACGTACGCGGCCGAGCTTCGACTCCCGTCGGATTTCATGGGCACGTGGCTGTCGGTGAGTGATTCCGCCGGGAAGGAAACGGACAGTGACAACTTGCGCCCGTGGGTTGCCATTGGTGGAGGCCTCGATGGGAAGCCATCGCATGCGTCGTTGCTCGTTGCCGCGGAGAACGTTGGCAACATCTATGATGTGCGGGGCGATGTGCACGGCGCGATGAGTCCGCGGCAGAGTGTCGATCCTTCCGACTCGTTGCGCCGCTACTTCCCGAAATCGCCGGCAGGGTGGGCGTTTGCTCGCCCACCAGAGGGCAAAGGCACGCTATTCGAAAGGTTGGTCGCGTTCTTCAACAGCTCTGAACGGAAGTACATGTCCTTCTACAACGAGCTTTGGCCGCAGAAGAACGTTGACGCCGAGTTGATGTATGAGATGTCGATGTTCGGTGCCAACATCCAGGAACCCGATGAGGAGATCCGCTGGGCGCGCAGGCTCGCTACGGAACACCCCGACGATCCGCGAGCCTTTCGCGTGCTGCTTGCCTCACTTCATCAGGTCGAGCTGAAGCAGCCGGTCGGCTTGCGAGATTCAATGCAACCGTGGCTTCCAATTCTCGACGAGATGTACGCCAAGGTTGCCGCCGGCGAGCAGCCGTATGAAGTCATGCAATTCATGAGCAGGTATGCCGATTCGGGGACGGTTGAGCGCTGGAGGATTCGTGTCGACAGTGCAAGCGGCTTTCGATTTTGGGACGACGACGCATTGAAGGACGCCAACCGGCGGAGACGCGCCGTAGCATTTTGGATCGGGGAGACGCGCGGGAGCTGCGTGCGGCCATCGGGTAAATACCCGTTCGGCACCTCGGGAGAGAGTTGGGTCGCCCGATGTCAGCGTGAACGCATCTCCACATTCACGCGCGTGGCACGCGTTCGGCTGATTGACGGGGACAACCTGGGCGCACGCGCATTCGTTGATTCCGCAGAGCAAATTCCGCTCGTTGCGGAGAATTGCGGACGACGGTGGAGCGCTCGAGCCTACGGCGCAATCGCAAGCATGCGCCTCGGCGATACCGTCCGTGCTGAACGCGAGCTGATTGCTGAAGTGGGCATCTGGCCGAACGGCCCGTATGCGGATAGCGCGCGGCGCTGGATGTCGGCGCGCGTGAACTCGCCGCGGTTCACCGCCTCCGTCGACTCGGTCCGGCGCGTATTTCTGGCGTGCGAGGCCGGTCAAAGACTCGACCGACAGGCGCGCCGAAAGCGTTATCAGTCGGCGAATTAGGCCTCGTTGTAACTGTTGTCACAGTTGGCTCCCGGCCGGCCCGCGACTATTATCGCGGACCGGCCGGTTTCTCATCGGTACAACCAATCGTCATACGGACGGCCCCACCGGTGCCGGTGAGGTCGTTTCCTGATATCCATTGCGCCTTCGGGCGCAGCAGCCCCTCGAGCGCGTGAAGATTCCACCTTTTGGCTGGTCACTTTCCGCCGTTGGCCTGACAGCACTGATGGCCGCCGCGCCAATGCACGCCCAGGAGCCGCGAGCGGCTCCACCGGAGAAGCACACGGTGAAGCGGGGCGACACCCTGTGGGACATCGCCAAGATGTACTTCGGCGACCCCTATCTGTGGCCGTCGATCTACCGTGTGAACACCGACCAGATCGAGGATCCACACTGGATCTACCCCGGTGAAGTGCTTCGCCTTCCCGGAGCGCGCCCTGCGGTCGCGGTTGCTCCGGCTCCCGCTGCGCCGATCACTTCTGTTTTCGCGCCCGTGCAAGAACGGGCTCCGGCGCGCGTTACTGAGACGGCGGTGCCTCGCGTCGCAGCAGGCGACGTGGTGCGCGCGGCGTTCGTAGGACCGGAAGGTGGGCCCACGGGATCGGGCAAGATCATCTTCGGCGCTGACATTCCAGGGATCGATAAGCGGCGGCAGACGAACAACTTTCAATTGTACGACCAGGTGTTCATGGCACCGCCGGTTGGCAGCATCGCAGCGGAGCGTGAGCGCTACCTCGCCTATTCACTGGGCGATCACATCGAGGGTTTTGGAACGATCATCATTCCAACGGCCGTCCTCGAAGTGGTTCGTGCGCCGCGCAACGGAGAGGCGGCGACCGTCGCTGTTCGCGCGTTGTTCGGAATGCTGAACGCCGATTCGCCTGTGATGCCGCTCGACACGGCTGGCGCGACAAGCACGGCGATACCGATGACGATTCGCGACGGAAAGGTGACCGAAGTTCGCGCGATCCATCGGAGTGCGGTGCTGCCTTCAATGAACTACGAAGTGCTGTTCGCACTTTCGAACCGCGATGGTATGCGGATCGGCGACGAGATCGAGATCTACCGGGTTCGCGAGAAGGCGACGGATGATCATCTTGCGATCCCCGAAATTCCGATCGCCACGGCTCAGGTCGTCCGGGTGACGGCCTATGGCAGCACGGCTCGCGTGACGACACAGCAACAGCCCGCAATTCGGGTGGGTGAGAGCGTTCGGGTGACGGCGCGAATGCCGTGAGTCGCAAATGACGTAACACACGTTCGCGCATTAGATTAGGGCGATACAGATGACCGCCATCGCCCACTTCATTGCGATCACGTGCTACATCGGCGCCGCGGCTCTTGCCGCGACGCCGTTTGCGCGCCCGGTGGGCGCTCCGGTGCGAGGTGTGGCCACCCTGCTCACGCTCGGAATAGCCGCGCATGGCGCGGCACTGTTCGCCTTCATGATTCGCGTCGGGCAGTTGCCACTCACGGGACTGGGTCCGTCGCTTTCCTTTGCCGGATTGGCCATCGCACTCGCGCTGCTGGTGGTTGAGCTGATCGCCAAGGACGTCAGCCTCACGTTGATTGCGGCGCCGTTGGCGGCCATCGCGACGACGTGTGCCAATCTCATCGGCTTGGTTCCGGCGCTTCAGATGTCAGGCGTGCGCGGCGCGTGGCTGGTGGCGCACATCGCGCTGAGCTTTGTGGGGATCGCTGCCTTTGCGACCTCGGCTGCGGCCGGTTGCATGTACCTGCTCGAGCGCCGCGAACTCAAGTCGCGCCGATTCGGCGCCATCTTTCGATTCTTCCCGCCGCTGGCAACGCTTGATCGAGTCAATCACGTCGCCGCTGTGGCAGGCTGGCTCGGACTGACGCTTGGCGTTGCGCTCGCTGTGTCGTACTCGCTCCAATACCACGAGATGAGTGTGCCCAAGACGGTGTGGGCAACGCTCGCCTGGCTTGCGGTCACGGGCGTAGCGCTCGGTCGCATGGCGCGCGGCTGGCAGGCGAGACGCGCGGCGCTCTACTCGAGCGTCAGCTTTGCCGCGGTGTTGTTGCTCTACGTCGCATTCCGCGTTGCGGAGACAAACGCCGGGGGACGCTTCCTGTGAGTGGAATCCCCCTGTATACCGACGTGGATGGAATGCGCGTGCTCGTCGTGGGCGGTGGCGCCGTCGCGACGCGTAAGGTGAAACAGTTTGCAGCCGCACATGCGCAATTGCGCATCGTTGCGCCGTCGTTGTGCGAAGACCTCGAACTGCTGGTGCAGCAGTACGCCATTCCCGTGGAGAGTCGTCGCTACGAAACCGAAGACATCGGCGACGCGCAGCTCGTGTTTGCGGCGACCAATGATCGCGCGGTCAATCAGCAAGTCGCACGCGACGCGAATGCCAACAACCGCCTCGTGAACGTCACTGATGATGCGCACGGAGGCGTGTTCTCGGTGATGGCCACGCATCGGCGCGGGCCACTCGTCGTTGCCGTGCACGCGGGCGGTGTGCCGACGGGTGCGCTCCGCATTCGCGATGCACTCGGCGAGCGTTTCGATGCTCGCTATGGCGACGCGCTGGAAGAACTCGTGAGTCTTCGCCGTAAGCTGCTCGCCGCCGGCAAATCGGCAGAATGGCACAAGTGCGTCGAGCACGTGATCAACGACGACTTTTGCGATACGGTAGAGCAGGGCGACCTCTCGCAGAGGCTGGCACCGTGGCGGTAGTCGTGGTCGGTGTGAGCCACCACGGCGCGCCGCTCGACGTGCGGGAGCAGCTCGCATTTGCCACGCGTGAGATCGTGCCCGCCATCGAGCGCGTACGCTTGGCGTCAGGCGCGCTCGAAGGCGTAATGCTGTCGACGTGCAATCGCACAGAGCTGTATATCGTCGAGCACGAACGTGAGGCAGCTCCTGCAGCGTGGACGCTGCTGTCGGAGCGACTCAGAGCCGACGCCAGCACCTTCGGTTATGTGAAGCGCGACCGTGAGGCAGCGGCGCACTTGTTCCGCGTGGCGTCGGGCATCGACTCGATGGTCGTGGGCGAGGCGCAGATTCACGGCCAGGTCCGCGACGCGTGGGAACTCTCCCGCGCAGTGTCCGGCATTGTGCTCAATCGCCTGTTTCAAGGTGCGCTACAGGCCGCGGGCCGTGTCCGCAGCGAGACACGCATTGGGCATGGCGCACTGAGCGTGAGCTCGGCCGCCGTGCAATTATCGAAAAAGATTTTTGGTGGACTCGCCGGCCGGCGCGCGATGGTGCTGGGTGCGGGGGAGATGGCCGAGCTCGCGCTTGCGTCGTTGCAACAGGAAGGCGTTCACACCGCCGTGGTGGCGAATCGCACGTTCGAGCGCGCCGAGGCGCTCGCCAGGCAGTATGGCGCGGTGGCGGTGCACTATGATGAAGCGTGGCCGCGCCTCGCCGAGGTGGATGTGCTGTTGTGCTCGACCGCGTCGCCGCGCCCGGTGGTGGATGTCGCGCGCATCAAGCCGTCAATCGACAAGCGTGGCGATCGCCCGCTCTGCATTCTCGACATCGCCTTGCCGCGCGACGTGGATCCCGCCGTGGGAAAATTGGAGAATGTGTTTCTCTACGACCTCGATGATCTCAAGGGTGTGGTCACGGCGAATCTCGAACGGCGGCAGCGCGAATTGCCCGCCGCAGAAGGTGTGATTGCGCACGAGGTCGAGGCGTTCTGGGAGTGGGTGGCTGGATTGGCTGCGGTTCCGGTGCTCACGCAACTACGCGAAGAAATGAATCGCGTACGTGAGCGCGAACTTGCTACCGCGCTGCGCCGGCTCGGCGATCTCGCGCCGGAACAGCGCGAAGCGGTCGAACAGCTTGCGCAGTCGTTGACGAACAAGTTCCTCCACGAGCCGTCCGTTCGTCTTCGTGCAGCGGCGGCCAATGGCAGGGGACTCGGCGTGGTGGACGCCGCGCGATATCTCTTTGCGCTGGAAAATCGCCCTGCGAGTGGTGCAGAAGAAGATTCCTCTACCAAGCGGAACGATCCGGCATGAAGACGACGATCATCACGGGTGGAGCAGGGTTCATCGGTTCGCATACCGGTGATCGATTCATCGCAGAAGGCTGGAAGGTGCACGTTATTGACAACCTGATTACCGGCAAGCGTGATCAGCTTCCGCGCGGTGCTGAATTTCACGAAATGGACATCCGGAGTGAGGAAGCGTCTCAACTCGTGGCGCAACTCAAGCCCGATGTGCTCGTGCATCTCGCGGCGCAGATGGATGTGCGCAAGAGCGTGGCGGATCCCGTGTTCGACGCGGAAACCAACATCATTGGTTCGTTGCGACTGCTCGAAGCCGTGCGACTGCACTCGCCCTCGACGCGCGTGGTGTTTGCATCAAGCGGTGGTGCCGTGTACGGCGATGCAACGACACCGCCCAACGTCGAGACATTCGCGAAGAATCCGGAGTCGCCGTACGCGGCGGCCAAGCTCACGGTCGAGACGTATCTCGCCTATTACGCGCGAGTGCATGGCCTCGAGTACGCGGCGATGCGCTATGGCAATGTCTACGGCCCGCGGCAGGACCCTCATGGAGAAGCAGGAGTGGTGGCGATTTTCTGCGGCCGCCTGCTCGATGGCACTGCGCTCACCGTATTTGGAGATGGGCTTCAGACGCGCGATTACGTATTCGTTGGTGATGTTGTGGAGGCGAATTGGCGTGCATCAACGGCGCTGCTTCCGGCAAACGGCCTGATCGACGCTCGTGCGTTCAACATCGGCACGGGAGTGGCGACGACTGTGCTGCACCTCGCGAATGAACTTGCGCGCGCGGCCGGTGTGATACCGAACATCAATCACGCGGCGGAGCGTCGTGGTGAGCAGCGGACGTCATTCCTCGACGTGCACAAGGCTGCTTCCGTGCTCGGCTGGGAGCCGCGCATTGCGCTGAACGGCGGTCTTCGTCAGAGCTACGAGTGGTTTGCAGCACGTCGTGGAGGCAGCACCATCCGAACGGCAATGGAGACGGCATGATCGTGATGCTGCAGGCAGCGGGCGCAGTACCAACGTCGGCAAAGGATCTCATTCTCAATGCCGGAATCGAGACCAAGATTGTGCTTGGGATTCTCGTGGTGCTCTCGCTGGTGAGTTGGGCCATCATGTTCGCGGCGGGCCGCGAGCTGTCGAAGTCCCTCCGTCTGGCGTCCGCATTCGCGCGTGACGTGGAGCGCGTGCCGCGACTTGCCGCCGCAGGTGAAGCCGCGCGCCATTCCTCTCCGAATGCTGCGCAACGGCTGCTTATGCGCGCCCTGCAGTTTGTTGGCGATAGCACACGCCCTCGCGGTGAGGAAGGTTTTACCCAGGAAGCCGCAGTGCCGCTTTCCCCAACAGCGGCCGCGTCGCTCGTGGAGACGTTGCGATTGGTGCTCGACGCCGAATCGCTCGCGGAACGGGACCGGCTGGGTCGCTTCCTTCCATGGCTGGCAACGATCGGTTCCGCGAGCCCACTCATCGGATTGCTCGGCACGGTGCTTGGCATCATCAGCGCATTCGTTGGAATCTCGACGCGAGGATCGGGCAATCTCGCCGCGGTGGCGCCCGGTGTCGCACAGGCGCTCGTGGCGACTGCTGCGGCATTGAGCGTGGCCATTCCTGCGACCTTTGGGTACAACATCCTGGCGAACCGGCTCAATCGGCTGGACAACCTGCTTGAGGGATTCGGGACGACCGTGATTGCGATGCTGGTGCGCGAGGGCCGCGTCTAGATGGCGCGTCGCCGGCGCACGGGAATGCCGCTCAATGCGGAGATCAACGTTGTCAGCCTGATCGACGTGATGCTCCTGCTACTCGTGATCTTCATGATCACCGCACCGATGATGCAGGGCGGCGTGGACGTGGCGTTGCCGCAGGCGGACGCGCGACCGCTCGATCCGAAAGGTGGGCTCGTGGTGACGGTTGATCGCAGCGGCGCCGTGTTCGTGGATGACACCAAGTTTTCACTTGCCGAATTCAAGGCGGCGTTCAAGGCACTTGCGTCGAAGCGTGCGAGCGAGGGCGTGTACCTGCGTGGTGATGCACAGGTGCCGTATGGCGTGATGGCGCAGGTGATGGCGACCATGCGCGCCGCCGGCGTGAACGACATTGGTCTCGTCACCGATCCGGAGTCGCGCCCATGAGTGTCGCGCTGCGGGCATCACCGTCATTTGGACCGCCGATCGCGGCGTCGGTGGTGTTACACGTGGCGCTCGCCGCTGGATTGTTGTTGGCGCGGACGACAGCGCATGCACCGTCACCGCCGACGTATCGTGTAATTCTCACCGCTGCTCCCGCGGGACCGCGCCAGGTTGGCGTGGTGCAACCGGCAACGAGTGTGACGCCGCCGCCAACAAAAACGCCGCCTCCTGTCGCTCGAGAAATAGTACCTACTGCCAAGGGCGCGCCGACAAAAGCGAAGCCGCTGGCGAAGCCGAAAGTCGCAACGCCGAATGCAGCTCCGGCCACGCCAGTGCCCGCTGCAACCAAGCAGCCAGTCGCCGGTGGCGGTCCAGACGGAGGGAAGGGCGCGGACGTCGCAAATGTGAATGTCGGGGGGACCACATTCCCGTTCCCTGGGTACCTTCAGAATATCGTTCGGCAGATCGCGGTGCAGTTCAAGCCTACGGCGCGCGGCGCGCTATCAGCCGAGGTCGCGTTCATCATCCGGCGCGATGGAAGCATTGCGGGGCTTCGCATCACTCGCAGGTCTTCCGTGTATTCGTTCGATCAGGATGCGCTCGCCGCTGTGGAGCTCGCGTCGAAGAACTTCGGTTCGTTGCCGACGGAGTTTGCCGATGATGCGCTTCCCGTAGTCTTCACGTTCGACCCACGCATCATTCGGTGATACATATGACGCTTCGACGCGTGCTGTTTGCCGTTGTCTGTTGCGCCGGACCATTGGCCGCGCAGGATACGACGCGCGGTGTGCGCATCGGCTTGACGTATGATCCGGGCACAAAGCCCGGTGTGGTTGTGCTGCCCTCGCGCGGTACGGGCGCCGATTCCATTCGAGCGATCGTGCAGCGTGATCTCGACTTCAGCGATCGCGTCAACGTCGTCGCGCTCGACGCGAGTTCCGCGGACCTGATCGCGCGCGGCACGAACAGCTTGCCAATTCTCGCGAAGCTGGGCGCGGCCGCGTCGGTACAAATCACCCCGACGCCGACGGGATTTCATCTCGCGGTCTATGACGTGACCAAACAGGTCACGGCGCTCGTGCGTGACTTTCCCGCGCCTCCCATGACGGACATGCGCGCCTGGCGCGCCGCGTTGCATGGTTTGAGCGATGATCTCGAGGAGTCGCTCACCGGCACGCACGGGATTGCCCATACCCGCGTTGCGTTCACCCGCGATCGCCGACTCTGGGTGGTTGACAGCGATGGCGAGCAGGCAACGATGCTCACGGGCGACGGAGAACCGCTTTCGGTTGCATGGAACGCAGCGGCAACGTCGGTCACCTACAACACCTTGATTCCGTCGTCGATCGTGGTCCGCGATCTTCAGGCCGGACGCTCTCGCGTGATCGCGACAGGTAGCGGTGTGTTTGCCACGCCGGTGTTTTCGCCCGACGGCGCCAGCGTCATCTACGCGCACGGAGTGGACGACGGCATGGACATCTATATGGCACCCGCCGATGGCGGTGCGGCGCGTCGGCTATCCGTTGGACGCGGGAGCGACAATCTGTCGCCGACGCTCAGCCCCGATGGACGCCGCATTGCATTTACCAGTGCGCGCGCCGGCCACCCGGAGATCTATACCATGGATGCGGACGGAACGAATACGAGCCCGCTTACGCCCTTGGCGTTTGGAGAGAATCCGCACCGCGCAGATCCCGATTGGTCGCCACTCGGCCAGACGGTGGCGTTTACGTCATCGGTAGGTGGTGTCTTTCAAGTCATGACGATCAGCCTGCGTGATCTGAGCATGAAGCAGCTCACGAGCGACGGCCGCAACGAAGGTCCGTCGTGGGCTCCCGACGGTCGCCACATCGTCTTTACATCCGATCGCTCGGGCACGAAGCAGCTCTGGGTACTCGATGTCGAGAGCAACCGTGCGAGGCAGCTAACGCGCACCGGTCGTCAGAACAGAAATGCAGCCTGGTCCCCTCGTCTCAACCCCAACTGAAGTCCAGTCACCGCTGGCCACCATCTCTCTTCGGAGACCCGCATGACCGCACGTTCCATCGCACTCGCTGTCTTCCTGACTCTTGGAGTTACTTCGCTCGACGCGTGCCGCAAAAAGCCTGAACCAGCGCCGACGCCGGTACAGACGCCAACTAGCATGGACAACGGCGCTTCAAAACGTACCGCTGATTCCATTGCCGCCGTGCGCGACGCGCAGCGTAAGGCCGACTCGATTGCCAATGCGCGCACCGCTGCGAATGCTGCGGGAGAAGCCGAGCGCGTTCGCGCTGAGCTGATGCAGACGCTCAGTCAGAAGGTCTACTTCGACTATGACCAGGATTCGTTGCGCTCAGACGCGCGCAGTGCGTTGGATGCCAAGGCCGCGGTGCTCGGTGCGAATCCGTCAATAACGCTCGTCATTACCGGCCATACCGACGAACGCGGCACGGCCGAATACAACCTCGCGCTCGGGCAGAAGCGGTCGGCACAGGTGAAGCGGTACCTCGTGTCGAAAGGGGTTGGCGACGACCGGCTGGCGACGCGCAGCATGGGCGACGCACAGCCCGCGTCGGACGGTACGGACGAAGCGTCGTACCAGCAGAATCGCCGCGCAGAATTCGAGGCGCTTAGCGTGACGGGCCCGCTCGTGCGGCCACGCGCATGAGATCACTCCGCCGACTCGTTCCGCTTGCCGTCCTCGGCTTGAGTGGCTGCCTTGCGTCGAAGGGTGATGTCGCACTGCTCCAGAACGACATCAAGACGATGCGCGATGCCCAGGCACAGATGGATGCCGCGCAGCGGGCGAAGATCGATCAGCTCCTCACGCAGATTCAACGCAACAACGATTCACTGCGCGCCGTCAGCACGCGCATCGCTCGCTTTCAGAGCGATGTCCAGAACGCCAACTACGAAATGGGACGCCAGCTCGTCACGATTCAAGAGCTGACGGGCCAGAGCCAGCGTCGCATCCAGGAGCTGCGCGCGTCACTCGAGGAGCGAAACCAGAACGTGGCCGCGGCTCCAGCGCCGGGTGACACCACGAAAGCACAGGCGGCGGGCCCCGGGCCGGGTCAGCTGTTCCAGAGCTCGCTGGATCAGTTGCGCCGTGGGAGTACGGGGGTCGCGCGAAGCGGCTTCGAGGGCCTGCTGCGAACGTACCCAACCTACGAGGACGCACCCGAGGCCATGGTCTACATTGCAGAGACGTACGCTGCAGAACGGAACCAGGCAGCGGCCGACTCGGTATACGGTCTCGTCATCCAGAAGTATCCGACGTCGCCGAAGGCGGCGACGGCACTCTACAAGCAGGCACTGTCGCTGCGCGCGGCGGGCAAGGCAACGCTCGCACGGGCATCATTCAATCGCATTCTCAAGGACTATCCGCGGTCCGACGAGGCTGAACTCGCGCGCGAGCAGCTGCGAACACTCAAGTAGCACCGGAGCGCAGGGAATACGATGGATCCTTCGGCCGAGATGCCGTTTCTCGACCACCTTGAAGAGTTGCGCTGGCGAATCATCTGGTCGCTGGCTGCACTCGTTGTCGGGGTGGTTATCGGCTTTGCCATCGTGCTCAACTTCGATGTGCTGACGTGGCTGCAGGCGCCGGTCGTGCCGTTCCTGCACGGGCATCGCCTGGTGGTGACGCATCCCGGCGAAGGCTTCTCGATCATGCTGCAGACGGCGGTGGTGATTGGCACCGTGATCGCGGCGCCAATGATCATCTATCAGGTCTGGCTGTTCTTGTCGCCGGCGTTGCACCGCCACGAGAAAAAGGTCGTCGTGCCCGTAATCGTGGGCGGCGTGTTCCTGTTCGTCTGCGGCGCAGCGCTCGCGTGGTTCTTCGTGCTCCCGATGACGCTGCGCTTCCTGTTCAGCTTCGCGGACCGCGCGTTCGAGGAGATGATCAAGGTCGACGAATACTTCGGGTTTGTCATGACGCTCGTGCTGGCAATGGGCGCAGTGTTCGAGTTGCCCATCGTGATCCTGCTACTCACGGCGATGGGCCTCGTGAATCCGAAGTTCCTCTCGAAGTTCAGGCGGCATGCCGCGGTGGGCTCGTATGTCGCCGCATCCATCATTACGCCGGGTGACCTTGTCTACACGTCGGTGATTCTCACGATCCCGCTTTATCTGTTGTACGAAGTGAGCATCGCGCTTTCCTACGTGGTCTATCGCAGGCGTGAGAAGAAGCGTCTTGCGGAGGACGCGTCGGAGGACGTGGAGTGACTCTGCGGCGGCTTTTGATGCTTGTCGCGATTGCGCTTGCCGCTGTGCCCAGTGTGCACGCGCAGGTTCCTTCGCGTCTACCAGTACGTCCCGACACCATTCGCAATCGCGCTGATTCGTTGGCACGGCGCGATACAACCGGGCGCGACTCCGTTCCCAGGTTCGCCGTGCCGCCGGACACAGTGATGGAGCGGCTGATGGGGCTCAAGGGCTACAGCACGACGCGGTATCAAGGTGAGCTGATCACCTTCGATAACCTGACACGTGCGATCCAGCTGACGAAGCAGGCGCTCGTGCAGCGCGATTCGCAGCTGATCAAGTCGGACACCATTCGATATGCCGGCGTCGGCAGCACCGTTCGCGTTGGAACAAGTCCCGACAGGAAGGGGAACGTGTTCATCACCCCCGGCCAAGCGGCGATCTACAGTGCCGGTGCCGGTGCGTACGACCTCGCCAATCGGCGTGCGAGCGTCGTTGGTGTGCGAACAAAGATTCCGCAAAGCGGCCAGGAACTCACCATTACAGGTGAGCAAGTCACGGTGGTGGCGCCCAAGGATTCGCTCAAGGATGCGAGCGGCGCGACGTATTACCTGCGATCGGGGACTGTTACCGCCTGCGACGACTCCATTCCTGACTACTTCTTCAAAGCCGGCGAGATCAAGCGTACGGGTACGTTCGTTGTTGCGCGTCCTGCCATTCTCTACATCGGCGACGTGCCGGTCATGTGGCTGCCGTTCCTGTTCCAGGACATCCGCAATGGGCGTCATAGCGGACTGATTGCGCCGAACATTGGTGTCTCCGACTTCATCCGGAACAGCAAGTCATATCGTCGCAACGTGGAGGGGCTCGGCTATTACGTCGCGATCAGCGACTACATCGATGCGCAAGCCTCTCTCGACTGGCGCAGCAGCGCCGGCCAAGCGGACTTCAGCGATCCGGGTTACGTGCGCTACAACGGCGAATTTCGGTATCGCTGGCTCGATCGCTTCATTGCCGGCAACATCGCGCTGAGTCACACCACGCAGGGCGGCCAGGTGAATGACGCGCTGTCCTGGGGTCACCAGCAGAGCTTCTCGAGGAATACGTCCTTCTCGATGAACCTCAATCTCGTGAAGAACACCACGCTCCAGCGGCAGACGACGATCAATCCGTATCAGGCGCTGGCCATTATTTCATCGACCGCCAACTATCAGCAAAAGATCGGGCCGATGCAGCTCAGCGTGGGCGGATCACAGAAGCAGTACTCCGGACGTGCGCAGCGCGATCTTCAATTCCCGACCGTCAGTCTTACCACCAGCCCACTCAACGTGGCGAGCTGGTTGTCATGGACGCCGAGCTTCAACTATTCGTCGTCGAAGGCGTACAACATCGATCAAGTCTCACCGCTTGGTCTGCTGCTGCGAGGCGCTAAGACAGCGGCTGGCATCGACTCTGTGTTCGGCGATACACTCAAGCGATCGTCGTACACGAGCAACCTGAGCTTCGACACGCCGATCACAATCTTCGGCTACAACCTCGGCAATTCGTTCCAGATTTCCTCTGCGCTGAATGCATTTCCCGAGCGCGAAATCGTGACCGACGTCGAGACGGGCGAGGAGCGTGATCGTATCTATTCGCAGACGTACCACACGGAGGTGAGCTGGAATCCGCAGTTCACTCTGCCGCCGATAGCGCGCAATAATTTCAACTTCTCGCCTTCGCTGTCGCTGCAGAACGTCGATCCATCGGCATTCTGCCTGCGCAACGAACGCACGGCGGGGAAGTGGGTGTGCCAGTCCAAGCGTCTCACGTTCGGGCTCAGTGCGTCGCCAACGATGTTTGGATTGTTCAGTGGATTCGGACCCTTCCAGCGATTCCGCCACCAGATCGCCCCGACGATCAGCTACTCGTATGCGCCGGCAAACAATGTCAGCGACGAATTTCTCGCGGCCATCGGACGCTCACGCTACAGCAAGACGGCGGGCCAAAGCGGCTACCTCGGCGCGCTCGCGCAGAATGCATTGTCGTTCGGATTGGCCACGAATATCGAGGCCAAGCTCAAGGCGCATAACGATTCGAATCCGGAATCGGGCGACAAGGTGAAGCTGCTGAGTGTGAACTTTACGTCGATCAACTACGATTTCGAGCGCGCTCGGGTTACGAAGGACAAGCTGCGCGGACTCACCACGCAGAATTTCGGCTATACCGTTCGTTCGGATCTGCTCCCTGGCTTCGACCTCGGCGTGGACTACTCACTGTTCGAGGGTTCCACGCTCAGCGACTCGGCGAAGTTCAGCCCGTTTCGCGAGCGCATCACGAGCTCATTTCAATTCAGCAATACTGCCAATCCGTTTGCTGTGTTCGCGCGAATGTTCGGTCAGGCTGTTCCTTCCACTGCACCAGGAACTGACCGGTTGAATCAACCCGCTGATGACCGCTATGCGCGCCAGGTGGCGTCACAGCCCGTAGCGGGCCGCGCCGCGCGGGGGGCCTATCTCCCTCCGGCAACGAAGGGTTGGCAGGCGTCGTTCACCTTCACGGCGGCACGCCAGCGTCCGGTCACGGGCAGCAACGTCGTGCAGTTCGATCCCACGACGCAGTGCGCCGCGATCAACACCGCATTGCTCAGGTTGCAGTACGAACAGTGCGTGGCCAACGCGCTCGCCAATCCCGTCCAGCCGAACGCGATTGGGTCGAATGTCAACGGCTCCACGATCTATGTGAGCCCGCCTACGACGTCCCTCGGAAGCAATCTGAGCTTCAACTTGACTGAGCACTGGGCGGCGTCGTGGCAGACGCAGTACGACTTCGTGCAGCACAACTTCGCGAGCCAGGTGGTGTCGCTGCAGCGTGACCTGCACGACTGGCGCGCGATCTTCGCCTTCACGCAGTCGCCGAACGGCAGCTTTGCCTTCAACTTCCTCATCTCGCTCAAGGCGGAGCCTGACCTGAAGTTCGACTATCACAAGTCGACGTACAGAAACGAGGGGTTTTAGGAAAGGAAGCCCGCTCCGCTGTCAGCCCACTCGCTTCGCTCGTCGTCAGCTGACAGCGAGGGCGTAGCCCGAGCGTGCTGTCAGCATCCGCGGAGCGTGATGCGGGCTGACAGTGAGCAAAGCGAAACGGGCTGACAGCGAGCGAAGCGAGCGGGCTATATTCCCGCCATGAATGTCTCCCTCGACGGGCAGTCGCTCACCCTCGATGATGTCGTCGCCGTTGCCGTGCACGGCGCGCAGGTTGAGCTCTCGGATTCCGCACGCGTGCGCATGTCGCGCGCGCACCGCGTCGTCGAGAAGATCGTCGCCACCAATGCCGTCGCGTATGGCGTAACCACGGGCTTCGGAAAACTCTCCGACGTCGCCATCCCCAACGATCGTCTCGCCGAGCTTCAGGTCAATCTTGTTCGCAGCCACGCCGCGGGTGTCGGTGCGTTGCTGCCCGAGCGAGAGACGCGCGCGATGATGCTGCTGCGCGCGAACGTGATTGCAAAGGGCTTCTCCGGCGCGCGTCCGGTATTGGTCGACACGCTCATCGCGATGCTCAATGCCGGCCTGTACCCACCGGTGCCGGAGCAGGGCAGCGTGGGCGCAAGCGGAGACCTCGCACCTCTCGCGCATCTGGCGCTCGCACTCATTGGCGAAGGCCGGTTGCGCAAGGGAGCGCACGAAGGTGAAGCAGCGGAGGTGCTCGCGCACGAAAGCATTGCGCCGGTGTCGCTCGGTCCCAAAGAAGGCATCACGCTTATCAACGGAACGCAAGCGCACACGGGAATTGCTGCGCTGGCTGTTGTCGACGCGCATCGTCTGTGGCAGATCGCGCACCTGGCTGGCGCAATGTCACTCGAGGCGCTCATGGGAACGCCCGTCGCCTTCGATGCGCGCATTCAGGACGCGCGAGGGCAACTCGGACAAGCGGCCTCGGCGGCGCTGCTGCGCAGCCTCCTGCACGCAAGTGAGATTCGTGAATCGCATCGCGATGGTGATCCGCGGGTCCAGGACTCGTACGCGCTACGCTGCATGCCGCAAGTGCACGGACCTGTGCTCGACGCAATTGATTTCTGTGCAGGCGTGATTGGTCGCGAGTTGAACGCGGCGACAGACAATCCGTTGGTGTTTGCAGAAAGCGGAGAGTTGTTGAGCGGCGGTAATTTCCACGGACAGGCTGTTGCGATGGCGCTCGACTTCCTGGCGATTGCGATGACGAACCTCGCTACGATGGCGGAACGACGCATCGATCGGCTGGTGAATCCTGATCTCAACCATGGACTGCCGCCCTTCTTGACCAAGGATGCCGGCGTCAACAGCGGCTTCATGATGGCGCAGGTGACTGCGGCCTCGCTCGCCAGCGAATGCAAGGTGCTGTCGCATCCTGCAAGCGTGGACACCATTCCGACCGACGGCAACAAGGAGGACGTCGTACCAATGGCGATGGGTGCAGCGTGGAAGCTCCGTCGCATTATCGACAATGTCCGGCACGTGCTTGCCATCGAGTTGATGTGTGCGGCACAGGGGCTCGACTTTCGTGCACCGCTCAAGCCGGGCCGAGGCGCGGCGAGCGGTCATCGTCTCGTGCGCGAACTCGTGCAGCCGCTCGAACGCGACCGCGTGCTCTCCACGGACATCATTGCGCTTTCTGACGCGATCGCGCGCGGACACTTCTCGACGTCGGTGAGAGAGTCATGACGGCCACTACCGCTCCGACGCTCGCGGGCGCGCGTCCCGTTCGCGCGCCGCACGGCAACGTGTTGTCGTGCAAGGGGTGGCAGCAGGAGGCGGCGCTGCGCATGCTCATGAACAATCTTGATCCGGACGTTGCAGAGCGTCCTGATGAGTTGGTGGTGTATGGAGGCACCGGGCGCGCCGCGCGCAGTTGGGAAGCGTTCGATGCGATTGTCGCGTCACTCCGCGCACTCGAAGGCGACGAGACGTTGCTCGTGCAAAGCGGCAAGCCGGTTGCCGTGTTCAAGACGCACACCGGTGCGCCGCGCGTGCTCATCGCGAATTCGAATCTCGTCGGCCGCTGGGCAACGTGGGATCACTTCCGCGAGCTCGAGCGACAGGGCCTCATCATGTACGGCCAGATGACGGCGGGCTCGTGGATCTACATCGGCTCGCAAGGCATCGTGCAAGGCACGT
>JBBQHJ010000063.1:0-17681 GCA_038323865.1 Gemmatimonadales bacterium | reverse complement strand
TAGAGCGCTTGCGTGATGCCACGCGTCAACTCGGTGTAGTTCTGCTGCTCGCTGTAGATCGCCGAGAGTGATGCTGCGAGATCGGGCTTGATGTAGGCGAGTGATTGCGTGGCGAGCGCGAGGTCCAACGCGGTGTGCGCGAACGCGACCGGCTGCAGTCCTTTCAGCTGCATCGCGGTAGAGTTGCGTGATCGCGTGTCTGCGGAGAGGTACGCGCGGATGTCTCGCAGCGCGACCGAGTGATATTCACGCACAGCGCCAATCGCGTTCTTATTCTGAATCAACTCGGCGCGAAAGCGGGCCAGAATTTCCCTGGCTTTGTCGCGGTGGTCGGCCTTCTCACGCCACTGATTGCCGGCGAGGCCGAGAAAGACGCCGATGCTGATCACCGCGATCTGGGTGATGATAAGGACGAAGCCGCGGCGTGACGGCGGGATGTCGCCCGGTTCCAAAGCGGGTTGTTCAAGCGGAGAATTCATGGAGCCAATGAGCTAGGGTCGTTTGCGCGCATGAATCGGATAGCTCTGCCCGCGCAATTCAGCAAGAATGCACTCACACATTCCGACAGGGTTCACGATGAGTGCCTTCCAGGTCTACCCGATTCCATCACGCGTTGCAGACCACGTTCGCTCGCACGGGACGTCGCCGCAGTATGGTCATCCCGCGCATCTCGAACTCGCGACTGGTACCGGGCCCTGTCGCATATGTCTCGAACCGTTTGACGTTGGCGAGGACGAGCGGATGCTCTTCACATACAATCCGTTCGAAGAGATTGGCGCCCGGCCGCTACCTGGCCCGGTGTTCATTCACGCGGATCAATGCATTCGCCACAGTGGTGCGGGATTTCCCGATCGACTACGGACACTGCCGCTGATCGCCGAAGCGCATCGTGCCGACGCAAGGTCTCTCAGCTGGCGGCCTCTTGCGAGCGGTTCTGAGGATCTCGAGCTGACGGCACTGCTCAGCGACGAGACAGTGCAGTTCGTGCACCTGCGTCACGCAGAAGCGGGGTGCTACATCGCACGAGTCGAACGCGCAACGACCAATACTGAAGCCGCCACTTGACTAATGCGGGCGCTCGCATAATACTGAAGTAGCCACTTCACTATACGGAGCGACGCATGGCCGATCACGTTTCCTCTCCAGTTCATTCGACGTTCACCCTCGAGCGTGTCTTCAAGTATCCCGCTTCGAGGGTGTTCGGCCTTCTCTCCACGCCCGACCTCAAGCGACGCTGGCTTCTCGAAGGCGAGGGCACAAGTATCTCCAAGTACGATATGGATTTCCGTGTCGGTGGACGGGAGACCGGTCACTACACCATCAAGAAGGGATCGCCCGTCGACGGAAAGCCGTTCGTCAACGAGGGCGTGTTCTTCGATATCCAACAGGATCAGCGCGTCGTCGAATCGCAGTCGATGGCGATTGCTGGACATCGCATCTCCGTTGCATTGATCACATTCGACCTCGCACCAACGAGCGATGGCACGCGCCTCACCATCACACACCAAGCGGTGTTCTTCGAGCACGCCGACGGCCCCGATATGCGCAAGCGCGGATGGGAGGCCTTGATGGACCGACTCGAGAAAGCCGCCAACGCTGGAAACGCGTGATCGCGCCATACGCGGACATCAATCTCATCTTCCACGCGCTCGGCGATCCAACTCGCCGAGCGATCGTGGAGCGGCTGAGCAAGCGCGGTCCGTTGTCAGTGAGTGCGCTCGCGGAGCCGATTGGTGTCACGGTTACGGCGGTGACTCAGCATCTCCGCGTGCTCGAAGAATGTCGTCTCGTGCGCACTGAGAAAGTTGGACGCGTGCGCAGTTGCCGAGTGGAACCCGCCGGCTTCTCGGCACTCACTCGCTGGGTCGATGCGCAGCGCTCGATGTGGGAGCGGAGGCTAGACCGCATGAACGACATTCTGTCTGAAGAGAGTGAGTGAGACGCGCTCTATGAGTTGGTCGCGCGAAGTGCTCGTCCACTGCCACCAGAATTCCGCTGGCCGTCGCGCAACGCGACAACGCCGTTCACGACGACGACATTGATACCAACGGGATATTGAAACGGCTGTTCGAACGTTGCCTTGTCGGCGACAGTTGCGGGATCGAACACAACGACATCGGCGGCAAGGTTCGGTGCGAGCCGACCGCGATCAGCGAGATGGATGCGCGCCGCTGATGCCGACGTCATTTTGCGAATGGCGTCGGCGAGTGGAAGCGCCTTGCGCTCGCGCACGTAGCGGCCGAGCACGCGCGGGAAAGTGCCTGCACCACGCGGATGTGGACTGCCGGTGCGTGTGGGACCGTCAATCGCAAACCCGCCGCCATCCGAGCACACCATTGCCTGCGGGTGCGCAAGCAGGCGATCGAGATTGTCCTCACTCATCGCAAAGCCGAGCATGCCAACGTTTGCGCGGTTCCGTTTCAGGAGGGCGATGGCGTAGTCATACGGATCGAGGCCGCGCGACTTGGCATATGAGCCGAGTCGCTTGCCTTCGACGTCGCGATCGTCGGCGGCACGCACGCCGGAGATCTGTACGTTGTCCCACCCGCCAATGAGTTCAACTCTACCGAGTGCGTATTCCCTGATACGCGCGGCAACCGGTGGATCATCCAGTCGCGCGAGAAACGCATCGGTGCCGCCGTCGCGACTCCAGATAGGGAACAGATTGGTGAGTCCCGTCGCGTAGGCGACGTAGGGATAGCGGTCGAAGGTGACGTCGAGGCCCGCAGCGCGCGTGTCGGCGATCCGCTTGAAGATGACATCGAGCTTGGGCCAGTTTCGCGGACCTTGTGTCTTGAGATGCGAAATCTGAAGAGGACATCCTGCGCCGCGTGCAACGGCGATGGATTCGTCGATGGATTCGAGTACCTGGTCGTCCTCGTTGCGCATGTGTGTGGCGTACGGAAGGCGACGGCTTGCCAGCGGTTTGCAAAGCGCGATGAGCTCGTCGAGCGACGCGAACGCACCTGGTGTGTATTCGAGGCCAGTCGATGCGCCACACGCACCGTCCACGAGTGCGCGCTGGACCATGGCGGTCATGCGCGTGAGTTCATCTGCGGTTGCGGGACGGTCTTTCTCTCCGATCACCGCGCCCCGCACTGTACCCAATCCAATCATGGCGGCGACATTCGGGCCTGGCTTCAACGCATCCAGCTCGGCAAAATATGTCGCGAACGATTTATCTTCAGCGCCTGATGCGCGCGAACTGCCGTCGGCACCCACAACGATTGTCGTGATGCCCTGACGGATCACCGACTCATCGCGTGGATCCAGCGTGAGCCCGCCGTCGCCGTGTGAGTGGATGTCGATGAACCCCGGCGCAACCGCGAGTCCCTTTGCGTCGATCTCTTCACGACCCTTGGAAGCGAGCCGTGGGCCGATTTCAGCGATGCGACCAGCGGTGATCGCGATGTCGAGCTCGCGCGACGCTACGCCCAGACCGTCGAACAAGTTGCCGCCGCGAATGATGAGATCGTGATCAGCGCGTTTCCATACGAACCGCGTTGGAAGTGCGGCGACGGCGAGAACGGCACCTGTCGTGGTGAGAAACGATCGGCGGTCAACAGGATTCGAGGACATTGTGCTCAGGAGGAATGAGCCAGCAAAGTTCAGTGTCGTGCAGAGTCGACGAGTGCGCAGATCCGGATCGCTTCCAGCCCACAAACGAACGACTATCTATTGGAGGCGAGTCCGTGGCCGGCTATCTGGTTGAAGTCGTGAGAGGCGTTCGCGCAATTCAATGGCGCTCGCCTGATCGAAGAGATTGTGCATGGAAGGTTGATTGGTCATGGCAGCGGCTGTATGCCAATGCCCTTGTACACGATGCCGCCTTTCATCACGAACTTCACGCGCTCCAGTTCAGTGACGTCGCCGAGCGGATCACCGTCCACGGCGATGAGATCGGCGAAATGGCCGGCCTGCACGCTGCCCACCTTGTCGCTCCAGCCCAGGAGATCGGCGGCAGACGTTGTTGCGGCGGTGATGGCCTGCATTGGCGTCATGCCCCACTTCACCATGGTGGCGAACTGCTTGCCGTTCCACCCGTGCGGATACACGCCCGCGTCGCTGCCGAATGCGATTTTCGCTCCGGCCTGCACGGCCTTACGGAAGTTCTCACGCTGGAGGCGACCGATGGTCGCTTCCTTGTCGAGCATCTTCTGCGGAAAGCCGAGTCGCTTGTATTCAGCGAGGATGTAGTCGTCGTTGTAGATGTCCATGACGAGCCAGGTACCGCGCTCCTTGGCGAGACGGATGCCTTCGTCGTCGATGAGGCTCGCGTGCTCGACACTCGCGACGCCCGCCTTGATGGCGCGCTTGATGGCTTCGGTACCGTGTGCGTGTGCAGCAACCTTGCGACTCCACATGGTCGCTTCCTGCACGAGAGCGTTCAGCTCTTCCTGTGAATATTGCGGCGCACCAGCTGATTCTTCTTCGGACAGTACGCCGGCGCTCGCGAGCACCTTGATCAGATCTGCTCCATTCTTGATCTCGAACCGCACGAGCTTGCGGATTTCATCCGCGCCGTCGGCGATGCCGGAGAATTGCCCGAACTTTACGTAGGGTGAGAATCCGTTGATGTCGCCGTGACCACCGGTGGAACCGACGGTGAGTGTGGCCACCTGCATGCGCGGGCCAATGACATCGCCCTTGTTGATCGCATTGCGCAGTGCGACGTCGATGAACTCGCCGGCGCCTACGTCGCGGATGGTCGTGAAGCCTGCGTCGAGCGTGCGCTTCGCGAAGACGTGTGCCGAGACGGCGACGTCGATGGGACTCTTGCGGAAGAGATCTTCGAGATAGTTCTCCGGCTGCGCTGTGACATGCGTGTGCATGTCGATCAGGCCGGGAAGCACGGTGGAGTGGCTCAGGTCGATGACTTTTGCGTCGCGCGGGATGGCGAGCCCGGGACCGACGGCGGTGATCTTGTCGTTTTCGACGAGAATCACCGCGTTTGCGATAGGAGCGCCGCCTCGGCCATCGATCAACCGGCCGGCGCGAATGGCAACGCGGGTGGGAGCGGTACTTTGCGCGTGGGCGCTCGTTGTGAGCGCCAGTGCGAACGCGACGGCCTGCAGGCGGTGGGAGATCATGGGGAGAATGTACCGCCTGATCACGTGTGCGGCGAAAGCGTCCCTTCGAAGGTGAAGAAAGGAGGATCGTTCGCTGGCGGCGCGAGCTGCGTGCCGGTGAGTTCGAGCGTCAGGTGGACGATTCCATCCGGGCGGACAAGGGCGTACGTGTTGCCGCGATCGAGATAGATGAGCGAAAGGTCACTCACCCCTTCTACATGACACCAGTTTCCGTCGGCGTCATCACTGCCTGTCCCAAGTAGTCGGTGAACTGCGAACGCAACTCGTTCTTCCTGATCTTGCCCGTGCCTGTTCGCGGCAGCGACTCAACCTGAACGAAGGCATCAGGAACCCACCATTTTGCAAAGCGATCCTCGATGTGTCGCCGGAGCGCGTCGGCATCGAGTGTGTGATCAGCACGTAGTACAATGAGTGCGAGAGGGCGTTCCATCCACTTTGGATGCGGAATCGCAATGACGGCCGCATCGGCAACGCTCGGATGTGCGACAAGATGGCTCTCGATCTGCACAGAGCTGATCCACTCGCCACCGGACTTGATCAGGTCCTTTGAGCGATCCTGGATCATGATGTGCGCGCCCTTGCCGATGGTGACGATGTCGCCCGTTCGAAACCATCCATCATCGGTGAAGCGCGGCCCACTCTCGTCGAGCTCACTTTCATAGTATTCGCCGACGATAAACGGCCCGCGCACTTCGAGCTCACCCATGGTCTGGCCATCCCACGGAACGAGTCCGTCGATATTGCGCGCGCGAATCTCGACGAACGGCACCTTCACCCCAGCCGTTGCGCGATACTCATAGTCGTGCCCGTGTCCTTCGCGCTGCGACGTAAAGCTCCCGACGGGAGACAGCTCGGTCATACCCCAGCCTTGAAAGATCTCGAGGCCGTGTCGTTCCGAAAATCCGCGAATGAGCGACTCGGGTACCGCTGAGCCACCGACGGTGAGCTGCTTGACGCGCGTGAGATCGAATTCGCCGCGGTGTTGGTCGAGATAGTCGAGCACTCCCATCCATATAGTAGGGACACCTGCCGCTACTGTGACGTGCTCCGACGCCATCATCTCCACCACACTTGCGGGGTCGAGGCACTGACCGGGCAGCGCGAGGCCGGTGCCGTTCAGCGGGGCTCCATAGGGCAGTCCCCACGCATTGACGTGGAACATCGGGACAATGGGCAGTACGACATCGCGTGAGCCGATGTTGACCACGTTCGCGGTGGTCGTCACCAGTGCGTGAAGAATCTGCGAGCGGTGCGAATACATCACACCCTTCGGCTTGCCCGTGGTTCCAGAGGTGTAGCAGAGCGCCGCCGCTGTGTTCTCGTCATCAATGTCTTCGGGCTCGTCGTCGCTGCCGCTGGCAACAAGAGTATCGAACGACATCGTTCCGGGTGGAACGTCGTCATCATCAGATGCGACGATGACATGATCGAAGTTGTGTCGACCAGCGAATTTCTCGTAGATCGGCCAGAGCGATTTGTCGACGACAATCGCTCGGTCGTCCGCATGCGCGCAGATGTACGCGAGCTCGTCGGGATGAAGTCGAATATTGAGCGTATGCAGAACGAGCCCTGACGTAGGCGCGGCGTAGTAGAGTTCGAGATGCCGCCGGTTCGTCCATGCGAGCGTGGCGATGCGATCGCCGCTGCGGAGGCCAAGCGCGCGAAGTGCGTTGCCGAGTCGCCGAGCGTGCGCGATGCATTCTCCATAGGTGTAGCGCTCGATCGTGCGATCCGCTCGGCGACTCGAAATCGGACGTGCAGCATGAGTGACCGCTGCATGCCGGACGAGTGCGTTGATCGTGAGCGGAAACTGCATCATGCGACCGAGCATCGGGCGGGCTCCTGCCGGAGGGATGGACAAACCTCCGGATCACGCCGCAGGGGCGCAAGGCGCTATGGAACCTTCAACTTTGAAAGGAGTGCGCGAACTGCTTCGCCGACAACGTCTGGAGGCGCAGCTCCCGCCGCGCGCTGGCGGAACGCAAACACGTGTCGGCCGTCGGCAGAGGCGATGAGCTGCACAAAGATCGTGGAGTCGCGCGGCCGATAGCCACCCGACAGCACGAAGTCCGCATGCAGATCTCGCCCAATGTCCGTGTGTGCACGTCCGTCAGCCGCGAGGGGCGTAGTCGTCGCCGGGCCGACGATGTCGAACCGGCTGGAATCGGCGTTCGTCAACTGAAGCACGAGCTGCTCGGTGTACATCTGATCGAGCAACTCCACTTCGGGGTTTGCGCTCGTCGTGGAGAGTGGGAGAATGGCAATGCGAGTCGCATGTACTGACGTCGCCGAGTCTCGACGGCCCGTCGCGAGCCAGATTGCGAGGCCGGCGACGACGATCGCTACTGAAAGGCTCAGCAGGTGGCGGGGACGAGGGCGCGGTTGCGCGCCAATCGCGATTGGTGCAACGCTCGCGCCTTCGACGGGCACCATGAGTCGGTATCCGCGACGAGGCAGGGTCTCGATAAAGCGCCCACTGCCTGCCTCGTCACCGAGCGCAGCGCGGATCTGTCGAACGCAGTAGTTGAGTCCCTGGTCGGCTTCGACAACGGTAGTCGGCCACACGGCCTGTTTCAGCTCATCGCGTGTGAAAAGTTCACCGGGTCGCGCCAGCAGCAGCGTGAGCACTTGTGCTGGCTGCGGTTGAAGTCGCGTCGTGCCCGCGGGGCCGGTGAGCTCGCCCGTATCCGCATCGAATGCAAACTCGCCGAATCGAATCATGTGGCCGCGAAGGTAGGCGGCGTCGAAGAATTCTGCCAGACGAGGCGACGCGAACGCGGCATGTTAAATCGTTGCTGCCGAGTAACTTGGGCGTCCTCATGAATTCCTCAGGGAAAATTCATGCGTCGCTGCTTGGTCGTACGGGGCGCAACCGCATCTTGCCGACTCACACTCGGATCAAGGTGGGTCATGCACGAGCGTATCGGCAGGCGAACGTTTCTCGGACTTGGAGTTGCGACCGCAATTGGATCGCAATCAGCACTTGGGATGCGCCTCGCGCCGCGGCCGCTTGTGGATGCGGGTCCTGATTTTCCACGTCAGGATTCGGCGGTGGTCACGGAGATGGTTGTGGTAGCGCACAGCAACCTCACGCGCGTGAAGGAATTGCTGGACCGCCAACCGGCGCTCGCGAAAGCGAATATCGACTGGGGATTTGGCGATTGGGAGAGCGCTGTCGACGCTGCGTCACACACCGGCCGACGCGAGATCGCGCTGATGCTCATCGAACACGGCGCGCGTCCGACGCTTCATTCAGCCGCGATGCTTGGCCAACAGAGCGTGGTGCAGGCGTGGATCGAGGCGATTCCGGGCAGTCAGCGTACATACGGACCGCATAGCATCACACTACTCTCGCATGCGCGCGCTGGTGGAGATGCAGCGCGTGCCGTGGTCGAGTACCTCGAGCACGTTGGAGACGCCGATATCCTTCCGGCGACCGTTACTCTCTCGGCCGAGTCGCGGAGGCGGTTGCTCGGCACGTACGCTTTCGGTGCGGGCGCTGATGAGCGGCTCGACATCACGGAACAGCGCGACGCTCTCCAGATCAAGCGGCTCGGGCGTTCGGCTCGGGAGATCAGATGTCTCGGTGGCGATGTTTTCTATCCGCGTGGCGGCGAGTCGGTGCGGGTGCGCTTTGACGGCGCTGGCGATGTGGCACAAACAGTCGCCGTGTACGATCCTGATCTCCTGGTCACGGCGCGGAGGGCTCCGTCATAGGGACCCAATGCCGGCTTCGACGAGGGCGCACAGTGGGTCGCGGATGGAAGCCAAATCGTGTTCTCGAGCACTCGAAGGGGAACGGCGCGCATATTCAATATGAATGTGGACGGTTCCGGAGTACGTCTCTTCCCGTGATGTCTTGATGAAGCATCTTCTGGTCACTACCCTGTGCCTGGCAGCACCGTGGCTTGGTGCGCAGACGAGTGCGCCCACTCGTCGTCCCGTCTTCGATGTCCATCAGCATGCGGTGTTCACGCCGGCTGGCACTGAGGCGATGATGGCGTCGATGGATTCGCTCAATGTGCGCACGGCGATATATATCGGTTCGTTCGACCAACTCGCCGCGCTGCCCGATACCACCACGCGGCACCTGATTCCTGCACTGATGTTCCCGTGCGATGGTGGGCGAATGCCGAATGCCGGCGTCGCGTGCTTTCCGGGATCAGGGGTTGATTTCCCCGATGTTCAGTGGCTGCGCGAGCAGGTGAAGGCGCATCGCATCCAGATGTTCGGCGAAATCGGCGCGCAGTACCTCGGCATCGCGCCGAATGACGCGCGCATGGAGCCGTACTACGCGCTGGCGGAGGAGCTCGATATTCCGGTCGGGATTCATTTGGGAATCGGGCCGCCTGCTGTTTCGTATGCCGCCGCGCCGTTTCCTGCATTCAAGTCGCCGCGTTATCGCGGTTGGGCGGGTGATCCGTTGTTGCTCGAGGACGTGCTCGTGCGCCACCCGAAGCTACGGATCTACGCGATGCATGCGGCGTGGCCGAACATGGAGCACATGCTCTATATGATGTGCATGCATCCGCAACTCTACGTCGACGTGTCGGTACTGCAGTATGCGATCGCGCGTCCCGCGTACATGACGGCACTGAAAACGTTGGTCGACGCGGGACTCACCGATCGTATCATGTTCGGATCGGACGGAGGTCCGCGTTTTGTCGCCATGGGGGTTGACGCTATCGAGAAGGCACCGTTTCTCTCGGAGAAACAGAAAAGCGATATCCTGTACGACAATGCGATGCGTTTTTTCCGTCGCGATCCCGCAGCGACGCCGAAACCAGCGTCGCGCGTTTGCGGGAACTGATCTTACACCCCGCAGAGTTTTCTTGAACGCGCCATGCGCTCTGTCGGTGGCCCGAGCCTGGCGAGCCGCTCGATCACGCGTACCGGAGCGGAAATGGCAATCGTCGGCTTGCCAGCACCGCTGCTCAGTGCGAGGCCCTGGTCGAGCACGAAGTCGAGCTGTACCGTCGAGCTTCGCGTAACGCGAGTATGCGCCTGCAACGCACTATCGAGTTGCTCGGCGCAGCCGCGGTACGCCTCGTTGGCGCGATCGCTGTGGCGTTCATTGAATCGCACCATGTGGCCGGCGGAGTCGAACGTCATGGTCACTGATGTTCGTGCGTGCAGGCGGTCTGGGTACTGCGCGGATACAATCGTTGCACCGTTGCCGCCTGTACGGAGCACATTGCATTCACCACCCGAGTCGAACGGCGCGATATCTGGCACATAGGCGTCGATGGACGCCTGGTCGGAACGTGGGCTGAACGATCCAGTTACATCGACGCGGCGCGTTTGAATGAGCACGTCATTCGGCCCGCGCTGGCCCGGCGCCGGCTGCGGAACCGGGATTGATGTCGCCGGCTGGCCGCTGCTGCACGCTACGATTGCTACCGCAATGACGATGAGCGTCTTGTTGCCGAAGATGATCATGGCTTCTTGATCTGCATAGTGTACATCGTGATCTGACGACACGACGGCAGCTGCGCCGGCGTTGTGATGATCAATGATGTCTCGACGGGAGTTCCTGTGGAGTCGGGACGCGTGAAGGCGCGCGTCACAACGCTTCCTTGCGTCGGCGTGAGCTTCCAGCCCGAATCCTGGAGCTGCCGTGCGTAGTGATCCAGAACATCGTTCGATGCCATCGTCGTTTTGTAGCTCGTCCACGTCTGCTGCGCAGCGAATCGCGGGTCGGTGCACTCAAGCGACGTTGGCTGCATGTCGGTGACGCCGGCCGGATTGTAAAGTGTTGGCGACGCGGGCCGGACATTGTCGCCACGCTGTAGTGCCGAGAGCTGCGCGGGTCGACAGGCGCTGTACTGCGACGACGTGCTGAGCCGCAGAGTGACTTCCACGGAAGCCCCGCGTTTCCGCGTGGCCGTGCCGGTCAACATCTGTTGATCATTACAGAGAACAAAGCGGTAGGGCGAGTTGACGCTCGCAACTTGCGCGGCCTGCGCGGGGCGAAAACCTCCGCCACCGTTGTACTGTGGCTGCGGAGGTGGGTTGAGCCAACCAGTCTTCATGAGATCGCGCCGCAAGTCGGTGAGCGCTGAATCCGCCGTGGGTGGAAATGCGAGGATCGAAACGACAGATGTGCCGGCGAACGCTGAACCGACGACGCGAGCGCCAGAGGGAATCGCGATCTTGCTGGTGACCCAGCCAGGAATTTCACCGACGAGGATTTGGGGGTCGCTGCCGATTCCGCCCGAACTGATCAGCGCAGACGCCAGCTCAAACGGAATCGACTCGGCCTGGCGTAACGGCGCGGGTGACTGTGCTGTGACGTTCGTAAATGCAACCAACAGAACGGCAAGGGGGACAACGTGCCGACTGCATGCGGACATTGAAGTACTCCGGTAGTAGTGAGCTGCCGGAAGATGCCAGCGAGTCGCCGGATTGGTGAGAGCGCTAAGCGCGTCGCTTAAGAAATCATGCAACGACTGTGAGGCATTCGCATCTAGCGATGCGGCCTGCGCGTTGCGCGCTCCATCGCGAGCTGTGCCAATAGCGTCATAAGGTCCGGGGCAATCTTGCTGTCGTAGATGAAGTTGACGAACACCGGATTGCCTCCTGCGAATGCGACGCGAACCGTTACGTCGGCTTTGCTGTGCTTGGGACAACCGCCTTCACCCCGTACATCCACCAGATAATTCTTGCCCACTCCGCGCACGGCGATTGGAGCGTACCGATCGCACGGGTCTTGGGAGTTGAGGAACGGGTCCATGTCGATGCCGGCGATTTCGTCATGGATCTTGGCAGAGGCATCGCGATCTTCACGGAGTGCGGCGGCAAGGGCGGGCTAAAGTGCCAGCGCTTGTCACTGAGGGCGCGAATATCGACTTCAGGTTTCTTTGTTGAGGCTGCGGCATACCACGCGTAGAACCGTGCGACGGCCTTACGCGCGATCGCGGCGGAGTCCTTAGGAGCACTCGTCTGCGACTGGGCAGTGCCGCCAACACTTCCTAGCAAGATTACAAGCGCAACAAGACGTGTTTTCATGGTGGACTCGAGCGTCGAAGGTCGTCCGACAGCCTCGCCGATGCTGCGTACCTGATCGGCTTGACTGAGCGAGTGAGCACGCGCACCGCTGTACCGGCGCGCAGTGGCTCCTCGACGACCTGGCGCCCGACGCGACCCGTGGCACCCGTTACGAGAACGCGGTTGTCACGCACTGGTCAATGCCAGATCGACGAGGCCGACGCAGCAGCCATCTCACGCCATTTCAACTCATCAACACCGCGAATGAGCAACCAACCGATGGTGACAGCGCAGCCGAGCAATGCAATGAGTGCAATGGGCATGAAGAGCGTGTTTCCGAGCGGCGGGTAGACGAACGCCAACCACCCCATTCCACCGATGACGCCGAGCACCCCGAGCGCGCGCGGAAGAAATGTGGCGCGAAACATCAGGTAGCCAACGATCACCGTACTGAGTCCAAGGAAGATGCAGGCCATTCCAGCGCCTTGATTGTTGATGCGAATGAGGAGCGAGGTAATCGTGTCGAGCTGGCCCTGGTTGAACGAGGCGAGATACGACGAGCCGCTCAGTACAAATAGTGGCGCATACAGGAACAGGCGCGAAAGAATCTTGACGCCGCTTCCCACGTATCCGAAAACGGCCGCCATTTGTGAGAGACGGCGATCGACGGGTTTGAGCACCTCGTACATCACCGCCGTGGTCGCAATCTGACACGTCATCTCGATCATGAAGATGGCGTAGGCGGCGCGAACGAGCGTCGGATTCGCAACGATGTTGCGCGCGGTGGCGGCAGCGTCGCCGGCGACGACCAGGCGATCCATCAGGACTGTCTGTGCAAAGACACCACCACTGATGGTTGCCAGCAGCAAGACGGCGCTCCATCGCGCCATTGTTTGCGGTTTCATTTCCGTCGACATGGTGATCTCCAGTGGGTTATGCGGCGTAAGGCTGGTTGTCCGACGCTTCATCACTGCCGGCCACGTCATCGTGATGAGGATGGAACGCGAGTAGATCTCCGGGCTGGCACTGAAGCGCAGAGCAGATTGCCTCGAGTGTGGAGAAGCGAATCGCGCGCGCCTTTCCGGTTTTGAGGATCGACAGGTTGGCGAGGGTGATGCCGATCTTGTCGGAGAGCTCGGTGAGCGTCATGCGGCGCGCGTAGAGCAGGTCGTCGAGCTTGACGATGATTGCCATGGCTAGACCGTGCCCTCCAGATCTTCGCGCATGCGTGCGCCATGCTCGAACACGCGCGCAAGCACGAACAACAGCAGCACCGCGAGCCACGGCGTGACGGAGAAGTTCAGCTTGATGTCGATTGGGCGGGCGGGGGTCGACACGGAGCTGGCGATGCCAACAACAACGAAACGGCTAAGCTCCAGCGCGAGCACGGCCCAGGCGATCGTCTGCAATCGCGCAGCGTTCACGATGACGAATGGATCGCCGGAGCGGACGGTCTCGACGATGGAGAGCAATCGCGAGAACACCACATTGGCGACTGGCGTTGCGACGATGCCCATCAGCATGATGAGCCGCATCCCGCTCAGTGCGTTGGGATTCTGGTCGACCCCAAGCGCGCGTGCGACGAACGCGGCGGCGATGAAGGTCCAGGTGAGGAGCGCGAAGATAGCGGCTCCGAACATCCAGTTGAGAACGATCAGGCCCCGCAGTGCCTTGCGGGATAGTGAAAGTGCGTCGCTGTTGGGCTGTGCCATCGAATTCGTCCCCGTTGCCAGTGTCTTATTGATAAACGATAGACACAATATCGAAAATCAGCAAGTGCGGGGTTGATATTCGATAATTAAATAGGCGGGGTTCATCGCCATGTCGGCAACCATGGCAATGACCATGGCCACGAGCGCCAGCGCGCTTACAATCTTGCCGCGGCGCGCGTTAGCGAAATCGCTTTGCCTCAATGGCAGCGACTCTAAAAGTGCCGCAATGGCTTCCCGGCTAACGCGGCCTCGATCAATGTTGCAGCAAATTGGCGGCTCACCGTAGCTGGGGCGGTGAAGGTTAGGCCTTGTCGCCAACTGTTTGGGGCCTCCGGATGCGTTCCGATCAGGAGGACAAACCCGTTACCCACCATGCCTTCGACAATCGCCGGTGTTCCGTCCTGATACCTGGCGACCACGTCACCCCAGCCCGTGAGCTGCGGGCCGTCTTCCCAATATTGCTCGAGCGGCGGCGCGCCAGCGATCGTGATATTCACGGACGCTCGGCGAATGCCCTTCGCCTCGGCAGCGTAAAAGCCGAACCGCACACCCGATGTGAGATTCATTCCATTGTATGGCGAATTGCCGGCGATAAATGCGCCCGCGCAGATGCCGACATAGTTGAGTCCCGCACCAATGGCATTTCGTACTTTGGCAGCTGACGCGGGTGAAAGGCCGTTGCCCATGTCTTCGAAGTTCCCTCCGGGCACGATCAAGAGCCGATACGACATGAGTTGCGCGTCGGTCATCTCGCCGAGTGCCTTCGAATCAGCGGTTGCGTAATTGAGATGACGCTCGTGCAAGAGACTCTCGAGCGCACGAGCGTCGTTTGGTGACGTTCCCGATCCATTGAAGAGCAAAACGCTCGGCGGCTCACTCGTCGATGGCTCACGCGTGCACGCGAAGACTCCGGTCGACAACAGGATGAGCGCGGCGCTCAGCAGAGCTGCGCGGAAGTCATTCACCCTCGGCAAAAAGTGCGTGGGTCGGGGGCGGGGCCAATAAGTGGCAGCCGATCGTGCCGGTTGGCGAGCGCCTCGACGATGTCGACAGTCAAGCGCGTCACTGCCGCGAGCTTGTCGTAGTCGATCTTTTGTGCTTCGTCCGTGAGGGCGTGATAGTCGGCATGCGTGCCCGTTGTTAAGAAGGCGATGGGAATTCCAAATCGAGCGTAGTTCCAGTGATCGCTGCGGCAATAGACGCCATTCGCGTCGATGGTGTCGATATCAAATCGCAAACCGGTCTGCGCGTTGACTTGCGAGATGGTTGACCAGAGCTCGGGAGAGCGCTTCGTGCTGCCGAGCACCTGCAAGAAGCGCGGGCCGCCGCCTTTGACATCAGCCGCGGAGCCCCGGCCGACCATGTCGAGATTCAACTGAGCCAGAATTGAATCGAGGGGAACGGAGGGATGCTCGACAAACCACTTGGAGCCCAGCAACCCGTCCTCTTCTGCAGTGTGCCAAACGAAGAGAATGGAACGAGCCGGTCGGCGACCGGACGCAACGATGTGAGCGACTTCGATGAGAGCGACAGAGCCAGATCCATCGTCATCCGCTCCATTGTAGATGGAGTCACGGTGCGCGGACGCGGCGGTTGGGGGTGGCGTTACGCTTAGTCCAAGGTGATCGCTATGAGCACCCAACGCGACATAGGTGGATGACAGACGGGCATCGCTGCCTCTGAGAACGCCTACGACATTGCGCGTCGGATTATCGCGTTCATTGACGACCAACACTCCCCCGAGTGTTTTGCCAAGCATGCCCACGGTGGCGGCTCCAATCTCGGTACCGAGCATGAGTGACGCCGACTTGCGCGTAACGAGAATTGAACTCGGAACGGCTGTTGCGGGCTGGGATGCTGGGTTGACTTGACCGACGGATGTCGTGATCGCGCGTTGCGCTGGTTCGAGAAAGTCGAGCGAAGCGATGACAACCGCGATGGCCTTTCCGAATCGCGAGTCGGATGAGTAGCTCACATTGCGGTAGACCTGCTGCGCCGTCATGTCAGGCGGAACACCGAGTACCACGACTCGGCCGGCGGCGTCCTGTGCGCCAATTTGTGTCGAGCTATCGCCGACGATGCCACCGTAAACGGTATACGCACCAGCGATCGGTCGCGGTTGTCCGCGCCCCACGGGGAACACCTTGAAGTCGCGCACTGGGATCAACACCGAATCTCCAACGAGGATTCGCGATTCGGGCGACAAGCGTCGCGCGAAGAGATGCAGTGTTTGAAACCATCCACCACTATCGCCGGCGGGAGTTAACCCGGCGAGCGCAGCTTCCCGCGCGAGGAAGCCGGCGGCGCGGTCGCGCCCTTCGTTCATCGCACTCCGCCCGAGCATGGAGTCGGCAGCAAATGCCTCGAGGCGCTGACGTAGTGCCGTCGCATTTGAGGCCTCCTGGTCTCGGGTTGCGCGATTCCCTGGAAACGCGCAACCCGTTCCTATTGCGAGGAACGCAAATGCAGACGTGAGGCATGCAGCGAAGCTTCTTATCATATGATATGATTGCCGAATCAACAGCGCGCCGTCAACATCTCATCGCATATGGTTAGCGAGAACGTTCAAGGCACACTGCGCGTCGCGACGGCGCTCGACCTTCCGGAAATCACCGAACTGATTGATGTGCCCGTTCGCGGGTTGAGCGGGCAGCACTATTCACCGCGGAAATGTCACGTTCCCTCCACGTGGAACTCGGCGCGGATACGCAGCTCAGTGCGGACGGCACGTATTTCGTGGCCGAGATCGAGAGCGTTGGTCTCGCAGCGTGTAGCGGGTGGTCAGCGCAGCACGCTCGTTGGTGGCGACGACCATTAGGGCTCAGACGCCGACCCGCTCATTCATCCAGCGCGGGAATTCCGTCCTACGAAGCGCTCGGCTTCAAATCCACCGAGCGCTTTACGCAGGATATGGAAGACGGACGAGAACTCTCGCTCGCCCGAATGCGGCGCGCGATCTAACCCTGTCGGACGTCAGCCCTTGCACGCCATCTGGGCCTTGGCAGAATCAGCGCGCACGAACAGACCGGTAACGCTCCGCCTCATGCGCTGTCCACCGCTTCCGTCATCGCTGACTTCATCCGTCATGAGAATGCCTGTGGCACCGACGGAACCGGCACGTTCCCGCATCGCCAATTCCGCGGCTGCCGCCTCTTCCGGGCTCGAGACCCTCACGGGCGCTGAGGGACGAGGGACGCTCACGGTGTCATACGGCACGGGGACCTGACTCTTCTCGGTATAGACGCGGACGCCCTTGCCGCATACGACCGGATGTCCCGCGGCGGGCTGCGCCGCTTGTGCACCAGCAATGGAGGAGGCAGCGACGACGAGGCCCATCGCAGCGAGCAGGCGTGATGCGAAGCGTGACATGATAACAAGCACTCCGAATAGGTGAGGTGTCCAACGGTCGTTGGACACAACGTCCCCGCGGATGGTTTCCGGAAACCATGTGCTGGCCTGTCGGTGTCCAACAATCGTTGGACATACCCGATCCCACCGACCCATGCACCACCGTCTTCTCCTGGCCCTTGTCCTTGTCTCCGCGGGTGCGGCGGCCGCCCAGACGCCCACAAAGCACGAAATCATTCGCGGCACGGTCACCGATAGCGCGGGAAAGCCGATTGCCGGCGCCGAGGTCATCGCCACGCGCGCTCCTGATCGCGCATTCAAGCTTGCCACATCGGGAACGGACGGCGCGTATTCTATAGATTGGCCCGAAGGCACGGGCGACTACCTCGTGCACGCGTCCGCAGTGGGGTACGTCGCATTCCGGAAGCGCGCGACGCGAACGGGCACGGACTCGGTGCTCACCGTCGACATTACAATGAAGGCGGTTGCCAAGGTGCAGGAGCTCGCCGCCGTGGTCACCACCGCGCGAAAGGCCAAGCCAACG
>JBBQHJ010000062.1:0-17817 GCA_038323865.1 Gemmatimonadales bacterium | reverse complement strand
CATCATCCGCACGAGTTCAGCAATCGCTGGTACGCGATCGTGCGTGTCTGCCAGTAGTCCAACGCGCATCAGCCATCCCTCCACTCGAGGTCGTTGCGCTCGAGACGTACGAGATCCTCGAATCGCTCGCGCTCCGTCGTCACGGCAAACCGATCGCCATCGACGAGGACCTCCACACCACGCGGTCGCGTGTTGTAGTTGGACGCCATCACGTATCCGTATGCACCGACGTCGTACACGGCGAGCAGGTCGCCCGTCGCCGCTTCGTCCATCGTGCGATCGAGCGCGAGGAAATCGCCGCTCTCGCATACCGGCCCCACCACGTCGGCCGTCATCTGACCCGTTGCCGGCTCAACAGACTCGATGTGATGGTACGCATCGTAGTGCGAGGGGCGCAGCAGCTCGGTCATTCCTGCATCGGTCACGAGGAAGTCGCGCCCGCCACTGTGCTTCCGATAAAGCACGCGCGTCAGCAGCATGCCGCAGTTGCCAACAATGAATCTGCCGGGCTCCATCAACAACGTGAGTCCCGTCGCCGGCACGCGCTTCACGAGCGCGCGCGCGAATCGCCCAAGATCGGGTGACTCCTCGTCGTCATAACTCACACCGAGCCCACCACCGATGTCGAGATACTTGATGGTGTCGATACCATCGGCGCGAATCTGTCCAAGCAGCTCGATCAACTTCTCCGTGCCATCCATGTACGGATCGAGCTTGAACAGCTGCGACCCGATGTGCATGTCCAGTCCAATGAGTTGCGTGTGTGACAGATCCGCGGCGACGCGCGCGGCGTCGCGCACTTCGTCGAAGGGAATGCCGAACTTCGCGCCTTTCTCACCAGTCTTGATGTAGCGGTGCGAACTGTCGACGGTGACCTCGGGATTCACGCGAATGCCGATGGGTGCCGTAACGCCCAACTCGCCGGCGATGCGATCGACGAGACGAATCTCATCGACCGACTCGACGTTGATCATGAGAACGCCCGCCGTGAGCGCGTCGCGCAACTCGTGCTCCGCCTTGCCGACGCCGCCGAACAGGATGTCCTTTCCAGCGAATCCAGCACGCAGCGCGCGATAGAGTTCGCCGCCAGACACGACGTCCACACCCGCGCCCATCTCGCGCAACACGCGAAGAATTCCTCGATTGGAATTCGCCTTGAGCGTATAGTGAATTCGATGTGGTAGCGCCTCCAGCGCCGCGTCGAGCCGGCGATAGCGATCGCGCACCACGGATGCGCTGTACACGTACGCGGGCGTGCCTACCTGCTCTGCCACACGCGCCAGAGCGACACCCTCGCATGCGAGGGCGCCGTCGACACGCGCGAAACCCGAGGTCAGTACGCTTTCGCCCACAACGCTTCGTGCTTGGCATCATTTCCGCACTTGAGGCACGACGTTGGCGCCTCGACGGAACGGAACTCCTCGTCCGGAATATTCCGGATCGTTGCCTTCGTCTCTTCCTTCACTGCTGCCTCGCAGGCCTCGTCGCCGCACCAGCCTGCGTAAACAAAACCACCCTGTCCGTCCATCAGCTGGCGGAACTGGTCATACGGCATGGGATCGCGATACGTGTTCGCACCTCGGCGATCCAACGCGGCGGCGAACATGTCGCGCTGCATGGTCGACAGGCATTCTGCCACATCCTCGCCGAGTGTATCAAGCGATACTGCCTTTTTCTCCCGTGTATCGCGGCGCACGAGCACGCCCTGATTCGCCGCAATGTCGCGAGGTCCGAGTTCGAGACGCAGCGGCACGCCGCGCAGCTCCCACTCGTAGTACTTCGCGCCAGGCTTGATGCCCTCGCGCTTGTCGATGTGCACGCGGATGCGCGCGGTCTCGCGGCGATCCCACGCGCCAAGTGACTTCGCGATGCGATGAGCTGCCTCGAGGACTTCAGCGCGCTCTTCATCCTTACGGTAGATCGGCACGATCACAAGCTCGATCGGCGCGAGCAGCGGTGGCACACGCAGGCCGTTGTCGTCACCGTGTGTCATCACGAGCCCGCCGACCATGCGCGTGGAAACGCCCCAGCTCGTATTCCATGCGAACTCGGTTCCGCCAGACTCCGTCTGGAACTTGAGCTCGAACGCCTTGGCGAAGTTCTGCCCGAGATTGTGTGACGTGCCCGCCTGAAGCGCCTTGTTGTCCTGCATCATCGCCTCGCACGAATACGTACGCAGCGCGCCAGCGAACTTCTCGGCGTTCGTCTTCTGCCCGGTGATCACAGGCATCGCGATGTAACCCTCCATGAAGTCGCGATAGACGCCGAGCATCTTGCGCGTCTCCTCTTCGGCCTCATCGTGGGTAGCGTGCGCCGTATGCCCTTCCTGCCACAGAAACTCGGTGGTGCGCAGGAACAAACGCGTGCGCATTTCCCAGCGCACAACGTTGGCCCACTGGTTGATCAACAGCGGCAAATCTCGATAGCTCTGCACCCACTTCGCAAACATGTGGTAAATGATCGTCTCGGAGGTAGGACGGATAACGAGGGGCTCCTCGAGTTCCTTGCCGCCACCGTGCGTCACAACGGCCGCCTCGGGCGCGAAGCCTTCGACGTGTTCCGCTTCCTTCTTCAGGAACGACTCGGGGATGAGCAACGGGAAGTACGCGTTCTGATGGCCCGTCGCCTTGAACATGTCATCGAGCGCGCGCTGCATGCGCTCCCAGATGCCATAGCCATTCGGACGAATCACCATGCAGCCCTTCACCGGCGAGTAGTCCGCCAACTCGCTGCGCAGCACGACTTCGTTGTACCACGCGCTGAAATCTGCAGCGCGCGTCGTCAACTTCTTATCGTCAGCCATTCCGTCCGTCTTCGTTCGAGAGATTCACAAATTCACGTGCCCCGCTAGCATGCGCCGCCTTCTTCTGCTTGCTGAGCGATTGCGGTCGAAGTGCGAATTCCACCGACTGCCCACTCGCGCGTCGCTTCGCCGCTTCCGTCATCAACACTTCCTGGGACAACGATTCCTCACCAGCAAGCCACACATCGGCGCGCGCCAACTCCGCCTTCATGAGGCCCTTGCTGCGCAGCAGTTCGCCCAGCACCACGTCGCCCATGCCGAAGCCCAACGCCGGCATGTCTTCGCCACCAAGCGCCTGAAGTAGCGTGTCATAGCGCCCGCCGCCGCAGATGGCACGAAATTCCCCGGACCGATCGAACAGCTCGAATACAATTCCCGTGTAGTACGCGAGCCCACGGACGATTGAAAGATCAAGCTTGAGCCAATCGCCATCACCGCCGAGGAGTGCGCCGACATACGAGAAATAGCGCTCCAGCTCCTCGACCAACGGCTCCGCTGCGCCACCGTCCAATTGCGCTCGCAGATCCGACATCGTCACCGCTGCGATGTCGACAATGCGACGAATCGCATCCTCACCAACTCCCAGTGCTGCCAGCTTCTCCGACGAGACGTCGCTCGGCGTGCGCTCCAACTTGTCGATGATCTGGTAGACACTCACGACTGCGGATTCGTTCACACCGAGCGAGAGCAGATACGCCTGAAGCACACGTCGGTCGGAAACGCGCGCCACGACATCGGCCGAGGTAAGGCCAAGTCCGCGCATCATGTCCACCGCGCATGCAACTAACTCTGCATCAGCCGCCACGTCGGCCGATCCGAAGATGTCGACGTTGAGCTGATAGTGCTCGCGCAGCCGCCCCTTCTGTTGTCGCTCGTAGCGAAAGAGCTGCGGCATGGAGAACCAGCGCACGGGCTTTCGCAGCGCATTCGCGCGCGCAGCCACCATGCGCGCAACAGTCGGCGTCATCTCTGGACGCAGGGCGACTTCGCGATCGCCCTTGTCTACGAAATTGTAGAGCTGCCCAACGATCTCATCCCCGCTCTTGCGGGTGTACAGCTCCAGAGGCTCGAGGGGCGGTCCGTCGTATTCGACGAACGCATACCGCCGTGCGACCTCCCGCCACGTGTTCATGATGAACGCGCGCTCGGCTAGTTCCTGAGGATAGAAGTCTCGAAAGCCAGGGAGGGCGCTCTTGAACATCTCGGAAATTAGCCAGTGACCGGAGTCACCGCCAACCGAGCCATCGCATCTCCCACCGTGTGAAATGAGCCCGTGATGAGCACCGTTCCCTCCGACGACAGCGCGCGATCCACCGCCGTGTTGAAGTCGGGCTCCGTCATCGCCAGAAAACCGCGCCCCGTCGCATACGAAACTGCTTCCGCCAGCGACCACGCTCGCGAACGTGGTGCCGTTGGGGCGTCGGTGAGAATGAAGGAGTCCACAACGGTCGAGAGGGCGTCGATCATCCCGCGCCAATCCTTGTCGCCGAGCACGCAAAGCAGCGCCACAACGGGCTTCTGCGCGTCGATCGCCAACAGACTCGCGGCCAACGTGCGTGCGCCGTCGGCGTTGTGGGCCACGTCGTAGATGATCTTGCCGTCGCGCTGAAAACGTCCTGGCAGTTTCACATGCGCCACCGAGACAGCTGCCTCGGACAGGGTCGCGCTGAAGGGCGCGCCTGCCGCATCGAGCAGCGCCAATGTAAAAGCGAAATTCGCCGCTTGGTGACGGCCGATCAGGGGGGTTGCGACAGCAGCCTCTGCGCCCAGCGCGCGAAGCCGGAAGCGAGTCTCGCGCGCCGTGACCTCCAGTCCGCTGACCTCGCTCTCGGCCGCAACAACGTGTATGACAGAGGCGCCCGCGGCGCGCGCGGCATCCGCGAGCAACTCGCGAATGTGCCGCTCCGGTTCTCCAATCACCGCTGGTACGCCCGGCTTAAAGATCCCGGCCTTCTCCATGGCAATAGCTTCGAGTGTAGAACCGAGGTACTCCATGTGGTCGAAACCGATCGACGTCACTCCCGCAGCACGGGGCATCACCACATTTGTCGAGTCGAGCCGACCACCCAGCCCTGCCTCAACCAGCGCGACGTCGACCTGCTGCGTCGCGAAGTGAACGAATGCCATTGCCGTCGTGGCTTCGAAGAACGAGGCGCCGATGCGCTCGATCTGCGGCATGCGATCTCGGACGAAGGCCACAATTTCGCGCGCGCCGATCGGCACACCGCCTACGACAATGCGCTCACGAAAATCGACCAGGTGTGGCGAGGTGTATCGGCCCACACGCAGTCCGCGCGCGGCGAGGATCGCCTCGGCCGTCGCAACACTGCTGCCCTTCCCATTCGTTCCAGCGATGTGCAGCACTGGATAGGAGCGGTGCGGATCGCCGAGTTCTGCGAGGAGCGCCTGCGTGCGCTCGAGGCCGAACTTGAACGCTCCCGTCGTGCGCGCGAACAGAAAGCTCAGCGACGCGGCGTAGTCGCTCAGGTTGCTGTTGTCGTCCACCCGGTGGCCGACGGCTTTCCGCTCATGTGGCGGAGCAGCTGACTGAGCGTGTGTTTGAGATCCTTCCGATGGACGACTTGGTCCAGCATTCCGTGATCGAGCAGGAACTCCGCAGTCTGGAAGCCTTCCGGCAGGTCCTGTCCCAGCGTTTGCTTGATCACGCGCGGCCCGGCAAAGCCGATCACTGCGCCCGGCTCCGCGATGATGGCGTCACCAAGCATTGCATAGCTCGCACTCACGCCGCCTGTCGTGGGGTTGGTGAGGAGTGCGATGTACGGAATGCGACGCTCACCGAGTTGTGCGAGGACAGCGCTGATCTTTGCCATCTGCATGAGCGACAGCACGCCTTCCTGCATGCGCGCGCCGCCCGACGCGCAGATGATGATGAGCGGATGCTTGCGCTCAAGTGAGCGGTGCCCGAGCCGCGCGATTTTTTCGCCGACAACGGAGCCCATGGATCCGCCCATGAATGCGAAGTCCATGACGCCCAGGTTCACAGGCAGCGATTCCATCGTTCCGGTTGCGGCGAGGAGTGCATCGCCCTCACCAGCGTTGTTCGTCGCCTTCTTCAGGCGAGCTGGATACTCCGGGAAGCCCAAGGGATCCGACGAGCGGATGTCGAGCTCCAGCTCCTCCATCGTGCCGTCATCGAGCAGGATGTTGCAGTAATCATTCGCCCGAATGCGGCGATGATAGTCGCAGCTGGGGCACACGTTGAAGTTCCGGATGAACTTCTCGCGGATGTCCGTATGGCCGCACGCCTCGCACTTCTCCCACACATCGGGGGGAATCTCGAGGCGCTCTCTGCGCGGCTGTCGGGGCTTCTTCTCCTTTCGGAACCAGGCCATGAATAAGGATTGTGACCGGCGTCACGGACGCGCAAGACTTGCGCGGTCCGCTCGCCGGTGTCAGACCGCGAACGGGCTGTGACGGCCCCCGCGGCCCTCAGCGGAAATTCTCAGCAGAATGCCAATCGCCATCCAGCTCGCCAGCATGAAGCTTCCACCGTAGCTGAAGAATGGAAGCGGAATGCCCGTGATCGGCATGAGGTTGAGCGTCATGCCCATGTTCTCGAGTACGTGCACGAACCAGCTGGCCAACAGCCCGAACGCCACGAGACTGCTATACGAGTCGTTCGAGCGCTCCGCGATCTTGGTGACACGCAGGAACAGCAGCGCAAACAGCGCCACACCGACGGTGACTCCGAGGAAGCCGAGCTCCTCGCCCACCACCGCCCAGATGAAATCGGTGTGCTGAGCGGGCAGGAACGCGAGACGCTTCTGCGTACCCATCGTGTAGCCCTTTCCAAACCATCCACCCGATCCAATCGCAATCTGCGATTGAATCACGTGGTAGCCGGAGAGGCGGCGATCGATGTCGGGATTGATGAATACGAGCAGGCGCTTCTGTTGATACGGCTGCAGCTTCTCCCAGACGATGGGAGACACGATGCCGAAGATGACGTTGATGGCGACGAGGAAGATGCCCTCATACATGTACGGCTTGTACCACAGCACCAGAGCGAGCAGCAGCAGGAACCACGCTGCCCAGATACTCGTGTTGAAAGCGAGGATGAGACTCACCACCGGACTCGCCACGAGGATGAGCAGTGGCCACGATACTCCGGCCCAGAACAGCATCGCGAAGGCAAAGCCAACAAAAACGATCCCGGTGCCGAGATCCGGCTGCTTCATGATCAGCGCCCACGGAATTCCGACAACGAGTGCCGGCTTCCACAACTCCAGCAGCGACTTGGGCGGTTCCTTGAATGTCGCGAGGACTTTCGCGAGCGCGAGCACCACGGTGATCTTCGCGAGCTCGGACGGCTGTCCAATGCGCACGCCGCCAATAGCGAGCCAGCTCTTGGAGCTTGCCGCCGTGCCTGCGCCCTTTCCAATGAACAGCAGGAGCAACAGCATGGCGATCGTCATCGCGTACATCGGCCAGGTGAGCCAGTCCAGCAACCGCACCGACACGCGGCTCATCCCGTACGCCGCGCCGAGAGCCACACAAAACCAGATCGTCTGTTGTTTCCACAGCCGGGCAACACCCGTGAGGACGTCCGTCTGTCCCGCCGAGTACACGATCGAAATGCCGTAGATCGAGAGAAGGAGCGCGACCGTCACCAACGGCCAATCAATCGGGAAGCGACGAGCAGCCACTCAATTCCCCTCCGTCGACGACATATCGACCACCGGTGTAACGTGCAGATATGCCTGAATGATCTTCGATGCGATTGCAGCAGCACGCGTGCCGTGACCCCCAAACTCGATCATCACGACAACAACGATCGACGGCTTCGCGGCTGGCGCAAATCCCGCAAACCAGGCGTGATTGAGTTCCTTCCCTGACGGATCGAGCGTGCCGCTCTGCGCCGTACCCGTCTTACCTGCAAGCTGCACTCCTTTGATGGCCGATGCGGCCGCCGTTCCGCTGGTCACCACGCCGACGAGCGCCTGCCGCACTTGCTCGATCTGATCCGGGGTGAGCTGCATGACCTGCGTGCGCTCGACCTTGGTTTGAGCAACGTGCGGCGTTGCGGCCTTGCCATCCGTGGCGAGCGCGCTGTAGAACTTCGCCATGTTGAGAATGGTCTGCGAGTTGTCGCCTTGCCCAATCGCCATGCTCAACACACTCCCATTGCTCCAGCCATTCTTCCCATATTTCCGATTGAAGTACTCGATGCTTTCCGGAAAGCGAGCGCGCTTCTCCTCCGGGAGATCGATACCGGCCTTCTGCTGAAAACCGATCTGCACGCCACCCGCAACGAGGCGCGCGAGCCCAAGCTTCAATCCAAGCTGATAGAAGTAGACGTCGCAGTACTTCGCGATGGCGCCCTTGAGATCGAGATTGCCATGGCCGCGCTTGTCCCAACACTTGAAATACCGATTCCCGAACTGCATGCCGCCGGTGCAATCGATCGGCATGTGATCAGTCATCTTCACCGTACCGGTCTCGAGACCGATCGCGGTAGTCGCGAGCTTCCATGTGGAGCCCGGCGGATACTGGCCCTGGAGCGCCTTGTTGTAGAGCGGCCGACGCGGGTCTGCGCGCAGCGAATCCCAGTACACCGCAGGGATGCCGCCAATGAAGCGATTGCCATCCCAGCTTGGCGCACTGTAGAGCGCGAGAACGCCACCCGTATTCGGATCAATCGCAACCGCACCGCCCTGCAGTGAATCGCCAAAGATTCCGGCAACGAAACGCTGTAGATCGAGGTCGATATTCGTTTTGAGGTTGGGGCCCGCAACAGGAACGAGATCCTGGCGCGCACCCGAGCTCCGCACAATGCGGCCACGAGCATCAACCTCGACGAATTGGCTGCCTTCCTTACCGCGCAACGTGGACTCGTATTCCTTCTCGAGCCCCTGCTTGCCCACCTGCTGGCCCGCCTTGTAGTCCTGATACTGCGCCTGCGTGAGCTCGGACTCACTGACTTCGCCCGTATACCCAACGAACGACGCCACGGCCGGACCGTCCGGATAGAAGCGCCTCGGCGCACTCTGAATGATCAGACCTGGAAATTGTGTGCGATGTTCCTCGAGCACGCTCACCACGTCGAATGACGCGTCAGGAATGATCACCGTCGGACGTGTTGGCGCGCGACGGAAGCGCCGTGCTGCCTGCTCGATCTGCTGCGCGGTGATGCTGATCGTTCCCGACAGACGCTGCAACACCGCACGGAGCGTGTCTTCCTTTTGCGCCAGCAACGAGACGTTGTAGCCGATGACGTTGTCGGCGATCACCTTGTTGTTGCGATCGAAGATTACGCCGCGTGGCGCGGGCAACGGCAGTTCACGAAGACGATTGGTCTCCGACTGCATTGCGTAGTTCTGGTATCGAAGAACCTGCGTTCGGAAAAAGCCGGAGAGCAGGAACAGCAGCGCAACCACGAGCAACGTGTTTGCGGCACGACCTCGCTTGGCGATGTCGTTCGGATGGAAGCTCATGTCCCACGCGTCTCGAGCACGGGACGCAGCATCATCAGTGCGAGCACGCCCGCAACAGCGGTGACCGCCGCCGACAATGACGACCACACGAGCAGCTGCATGACGAGCTCTGCACCATGCATCCGGCGCTCTACGAGATTCATTACTATCTCGTACGCCCACTTTCCGAGAAACAGAAAGAAGCCATTCAGGAGCACGTGGTCCGCGAAGAACACCGCCTTCAACCGCGACCAGCTGAATCCAATCAGCGTCATGGCCAGCGCGCCGGCGCCAAACGCGCCGAGCGCGAGCGAGTCAGAGGCAAGCCCCAGCACGAATCCAAAGATCGCCGCGACACCCGGCCGCACGCGCACGGAGGCGAGCAACAGCGCGATGATCAGGAAATCGGCCGAAGCACGCCACGCGAGCAACGGCCGAAGCGTGTAGTGCAGGAACACGAGCACGGCGCACAACAGGATTGTGCGGACAGTGGCGCCCCAGTTCATGGCCGCACTCCGCGCGACGTGTCCTTGCGCGTGGTGTCATTCGCGCGTGCAATGCTGTCGCGCCGCGCTCGGCGAATACGCGCGGCAGCGATGCTGTCATTCCGGACCTTCGCACGCGCTGTAGAATCGAGCGGAACCACGGGCGGCACGGCAACCGGAACACCTTGCACCTGTGTCGTGTCGCGTCGCAGTGAATCCGCGAGCTTGCGCGCCGCTGAATCAATCGCAGCGCGACGTGCCGCGGCCTCTGCAGTGCCGGCCTGACGCGCCAGCGAATCACCAGCAGCAACAATGCTCTTCGTCGCCGAATCGACGGGCCCGATGTCGGACCACACGTTGATCAGGCCTGCTGCCATGCGCTGCGGCGTCAGGATCATGACTGACGTGAGCTCGGCCGGATTAACTGCCGGACGGAGCAGATATGTGCGCGCCCACGCTTCCGCCGTACGGATTTCTCCGAGCACGACGCCCACTGGAATACCTTTTGGATAAATGCCGCCAAGACCGGAGCTATAGACGACGGCGCCTGGCTTCATCGTTGCGCGAAACGGAACGCCGCGCATTTCCAGCAGGTATCGCTCCGAGCGCGTGTAGGCTGGCTCCTGCGATCCATTCGATGCGATATGCGGCTGCACGATTCCGAACGCACTGGCATCTGCCGACTGCGCGCTCACGCGAAAATCCGGATGCGCGAACAGGATGGCGAGGCTCATGGACGGGTCGACGGTCTGCACGAGACCGACAACGCCCTCAGGAGCCACGACGAGGCTCCGCTCCTTGACGCCCGCCTTGGAGCCGGCGCTCAGCGTGATCGTGAAGTCCTCGGCGCGTCCGCGCCCCTGTAACGCGTCGGCGGGAATGAATCCCCACTGCAGCGTCGTACCGAGACCGAGCAATTTCCGAAGACGATCGTTCTCTGTCTCGAGCGTGGGCACACGCGCCGCCGCTAACGCCAGCGTGTCGCGACGAAGCTCAACGCGCTCCGAACTGAGGTACGCGGCGCGCCAACGTTCGGCTCCGCGCTGCAGTTGCACGAGCGGAGCAACGAAGGTTCTCCGCATTGTCGTGGCGACCGGCTCACGCAGGTTCGCCGGCAACACCATCGAGATCAACGACAGCAGAATACACGCACCGAAAATGACCAGGTCCAGACGACCGCTGAAGCGGGAACCTCTCGCCACCTCGTCCTCAGGTGCTCAGGACCGACCAGTACTTCTCCTCGTCATCGAGGATCCGGCCGGTGCCACGCACCACGCACGTAAGGGGATCCTCGTCGACGTGAATCGGCAGCCCCGTCTCCTGACTGAGCAGCAGATCAAGGCCGCGAATGAGCGCACCACCACCGGTCATGACAATACCGCGATCGACGATGTCGCTCGCCAATTCGGGCGGCGTGATTTCAAGGGCGCGACGCACCGCGTCGACGATCTGCTGAATCGGTTCCTGCACCGCTTCACGAATCTCGCTGGAATGCACACGCACCGTCTTGGGAATACCGCTCACCAGATCACGTCCCTTCACTTCCATCTCGCGCTCATCACCAATCGGCGCCGCCGATCCAATCTGAATCTTGATCTGCTCCGCGGTCGGTTCGCCGATGAGGAGGTTGTAGTTCTTGCGCATGAACTGCACGATCGACATGTCCAATTCGTCGCCGCCCGTGCGAATCGACGTGTCACTCACGATGCCTGACAACGCGATAACAGCGATCTCCGTGGTTCCACCGCCGATGTCGATCACCATGTTGCCGGTGGGGGTTTCCACTGGAAGACCGACACCAATCGCCGCAGCCATCGGCTCAGCGACCATGAAGACTTCTTTTGCGCCGGCTCCTAACGCGGAGTCACGCACCGCGCGCCGCTCCACTTCCGTGATGCCGCTCGGAACGCACACGATGACGCGGGGCTTCACCTTGAAGACGTGATTGTCGATGATGAGTTTGAGAAAATACCGCAGCATTTTCTCGGTCACGTCGAAGTCGGCGATCACGCCGTCTTTCATCGGGCGCACGGCAATCACGCCTTCCGGCGTGCGACCGAGCATGCGCTTCGCTTCGAGTCCAACCCCTTTGATCTGCTTGGTTTCGCGATCGAGCGCGACAACCGAGGGTTCATTGAGCACGATCCCTTCGCCCTTCACGTAGATGAGCGTGTTGGCCGTGCCGAGGTCGACGCCAATTGCGTTTGCGGGAAAAAACGTACCCGCCTTAAAGAAAGGCCAGCGCATCAATCCGTTGTTAGATCGCTTGTCCCGTTGCAGGGAACGCGCCGCTCGTCGCCGCGGCGAAAACGCCGAATAGTACGCGCTGGAGATGCGCGCGGCAAGGCGTTGGCGCCAAACAACATACGCTGACCACCAACCTCCAACCACTGTCCGCTAAAACCAGATGGCGCACCAACGGGAGTCGGCGCGCCATTCGCAGTGTGCGGTCAGCGGACAGTAGTCAAGCCGGGCCGTTAGCTGACGAACTGAGCAGGTTCGTGGAACTCCATACCGAACGCTTCCGCCACGCCGGCATAGGTAACCTTTCCTTCAGTCACGTTCAGCCCCTTGAGTAGCGCCGGGTTGTCCCTCAGTGCCTGCTTCCAGCCCTTGTTGGCCAGTTGCAAGGCATACGGCAGCGTAGCGTTGGTAAGCGCCAGCGTCGACGTACGGGGCACGCCGCCGGGCATGTTGGCCACACCGTAGTGGATCACGCCGTCCACGACATACGTGGGGTTCTCGTGCGTGGTGGCCTTGATCGTCTCGACGCAGCCACCCTGATCGATCGCCACATCGACGATCACCGAACCGGGCTGCATGGTCTTGAGATCTTCGCGACGCACGAGACGCGGCGCCTTGGCACCGGGAATCAGCACGCCACCGACCACGAGATCGGCCGTCTTGATCTGCTCGAGAATGTTGTGACGATTCGAGTAGATGAGCTGACAGTTTGCCGGCATCACGTCGCTCAGGTAGCGCAAGCGCTCGAGCGAAATATCGAGGATCACGACCTTCGCACCCATACCTGCCGCCATCTTTGCGGCGTTGATTCCAACGATACCACCGCCAAGAATCACCACCTTGGCCGGCGCTACGCCGGGCACGCCGCCGAGCAGCACACCACGACCGCCGTACAGCTTCTCGAGATACTTGGCGCCTTCCTGCACGGCCATACGGCCGGCGACTTCCGACATCGGCGTCAACAGCGGAAGCTCGCGCGTCGGCAGCTCTACCGTCTCGTACGCGACACACGTGGAACCGCTATCCATGTGCGCCTTGGTGAGGACTTCATCGGCCGCGAAATGGAAGTACGTGAAGATGAGCTGACCCTTCCGCATACGCGGCCACTCCACGCCGATTGGCTCCTTCACTTTCATGATCATGTCGCTGTCCTTCCACACCGCATCGGCGTCCGGAGCGATTTTGGCCCCAACGCGGACATAGTCCTCGTCGGTGAAACCGCTGCCGAGTCCACCGCCCGTCTCCACCAGCACGGAGTGGCCAGCACTGATCATCGATTCGGCACCCGCGGGTACAAGCGCGATGCGATTTTCGTTCGTTTTGATTTCTTTCGGAACGCCGATCTTCATAAAGAGGCGGGTAATGATTGAGTGATTTTGCGTCTGCCAGTGTGCCAGTCGGCCGGTCTAACCGACTAAAACAACTCACCCGGTCCCAGAGACACAACCGTCTGCTGCTCCGGCGCAAAGAAATCACGCGCGGCCGACGCGATCTGCTCATCCGTGACCGCGTCGACGAGCGCGAGCATTTCGTCCAGCGAGCGATACGGCTCACCGTACAGTTCCACACCTGCGCAGCGATACATGCGTGCGCTCACGCTTTCGAGCGAGAGCGTGATCTGGCCCTTCAGCTGGCTCTTACCCATGGCCAGCTCATCGGACGGAAGTCCGTTGGCCGCGACCTCCGCGAGCTCGCCTTCAATGGCATCCAGCGCGGCACGCGCCGTCTCCGGACCCGTGCCCACATACACGCCATGCATGCCGACGTCGGCATGGAACGACTGGAAGGTATAGACGGCGTACGCGAGGCCGAGTTCTTCTCGCACGCGCTGGAACAAGCGCGAGCTCATGCCCCCGCCCAGCAAGACGCTGAGCAACACAAGCGCATGCCGGCGTGGATCGCCGTGCGGTACTGTCGCACTGCCAACCACGATGTGCGACTGTGCGCCATCACGCGTCACATGACGACGACTCGGCACCAGGGGCGTCGCCGACGACACTTGCAACCGCGCCGCATCGCCCGGACGATCCGCCATCCATCCCGTCCGCTCGAGCGTCGCCAGCAGTGCATCGTGCTCCACATTGCCCGATGCGGCGATGATCAGCTGCGCGGGATGATAGGCGCGTGCATGCAATGCCTCGAGATCACTCGTGCGTAGCGACGACACGGAGTCGCGCGTGCCGAGAATCGAATAGCCATACGGGTGCGCGCCCCACAACGACTCGTTGTGCAGTTCGAACACGAGATCGTCGGGCGTATCCTCGACCATCGCAATCTCTTCGAGCACAACTTTCCGCTCGAGATCGAGATCACTCTTCTTGAGGAGTGGCGTGAATACGAAATCACCGATGACGTCGGCAGCGATATCGAGATGCTCGTCGAGCACACGCGCCTGATACACGGTGTGCTCGCGCGACGTATACGCATCGAGCGACCCACCGAGCGCTTCGAGCTCCAACGCGATCTGCTTCGCTGATCGCTTCTCGGTGCCCTTGAAGACCATGTGCTCCAGCAGATGGGACACACCCATCTTTTCTCGCGTCTCGTGCAGCGACGCAGCGCGAACCCAGGCTCCAAATGCAACCGACCGCACTCCCGGCATACGCTCCGAGAGTACGGTCAGTCCGTTGGGGAGCACGGTCCGGCGGAACCCGTCCGCCGGCGTGTCACCTGAGCCCACTAGCGGCGGCCGCGGCCTCCACCGCCACCGCTCCGCGGTCGATCTTCGCGCGGAGGACGATCGCCCTCGGCACGCGGAGGACGCGGCTCTTCTTCCGGCATGCCTTCCGGACGCGGCACGAGCGCCTTCATCGACAGACGAAGACGTCCACGCTCATCGCGGTCGAGCAGCTTCACCGTGACCGTATCGCCCTTGTTGACGACGTCCTCGGTCTTCTCCGTGCGGCCATGCTGCAACTCGGAGATGTGCACGAGGCCTTCCGTGCCCGGCATGATTTCGACGAATGCACCGAATGCCGTCGTCGTCTTCACCGTGCCTTCGTACGTCGCGCCAATTTCCGGCTCGGCCGTGATGGCCTGCACCATCTGGCGTGCGCGCTGCATCGCCTCGCCACCCACGGCGGCAATCGTCACGAGACCCGTGTCGTCGACGGTCAGCTCAGCGCCCGTCTCGTCCTGAATGCCACGAATCGTCTTGCCCTTCGGACCGATGAGATCACCGATCTTCTCCGGGTTGATGTTGATCGTGACAATGCGCGGCGCGAACGTGCTGAGGTCGTCGCGATGCGTCGCCAGCGCCTTATTCATCTCGCCGAGGATGTGCAGGCGGCCTTCCTTCGCCTGCGCGAGCGCTTCCTTCATGATCTGGAGGTCGAGGCCCTCGATCTTGATGTCCATCTGGATCGACGTAATGCCGTTCGACGTACCAGCCACCTTGAAATCCATGTCGCCGAGGTGATCCTCGGTGCCGAGGATGTCGGTGAGGATCGCGTACTTCTTGCCTTCCTTGATGAGGCCCATCGCGACGCCCGCGACTGCACCGCGAATCGGGATACCGGCATCCATCATGGCGAGCGAACCGCCGCAGACCGACGCCATGGAGCTCGAGCCGTTGGACTCGAGAATCTCGGAGACAATGCGCAGCGTGTACGGGAAATCAGCGAAGTCCGGCAGCACCGCCTGCAGCGCGCGCTCCGCCAGGTTGCCATGGCCGATTTCGCGGCGGGACGTGCCGCGCATGGGACGCACTTCACCCGTGGAGAACGGCGGGAAGTTGTAGTGCAGCATGAACGTGCGCGTCGTCTCGCTCGGACTGTCGATCGAGTCGAGGCGCTGCGCGTCGTTCGCGGTTCCAAGCGTGACCGCCACGAGTGCCTGTGTCTGACCACGCGTGAAGAGCGTCGAGCCGTGCGCGCGCGGCAGCACGCTGTTGTCGATCGTGATTGCGCGAACTTCGTTCACTGCACGGCCGTCGACACGCTTCTTGGTCGACAACACCTGCGAACGAAGCGCCTCGTACTCGAGCTCGCCGAGGATGTGCTTGATCTCCTTGGCGTTGTCGGGCAGGTCGGCCAGGAATGATTCAGCGACTTCCCTCTTGACCTTCTCCACCGCCTGGACGCGCGTCTGCTTGTCCTTCTGGTTGAGTGCAGCGTTGATCTTCTCGTCCGCGGCAGCCTTGACCTTGTCGAGCAGGCCTTCGGTGACGGCGGCCTTTTCCCATGCGAGCTTCTCGACCTTGGGGCACAGCTCGAGCAACTCCTTCTGGTAGCCGATCAGCTCCTTGATGCCCGCATGCGCGACGGTGATCGCCTCGACGACGTCCTCTTCGCTCACTTCAAGGGCACCGCCCTCGACCATGAGGATGGAGTTCATTGAGCCGGCGACGACGAGTTCGATGTCGCTGTACTCGAGCTGCTGGAAGGTCGGGTTGAGCACCCAGTTGCCCTGGATGCGGCCAACGCGGACGCCGGCAATCGGCTCGGCGAACGGAGTCTTGCTCGCGTTCAGTGCGAAGGACGTGGCGACCATCGCGAGGACGTCGGCGTCGTTCTCCTGATCCGCAGAGATGACATTCGCGAACACCTGGACTTCGTTCTGGAAGCCCTCCGGGAACAGCGGGCGGATGGAGCGATCGATGATCCGGCAGCTCAGGATCTCGCCGTCGCTCGGGCGCCCTTCCCGCTTGATGAATCCACCGGGAATCTTGCCGGCGGCGTAGGTCTTCTCCTTGTACTCGACTGTGAGTGGGAAGAAGGGGAGTGGTGACTTGTTGTCACTCACCGTCACCGCGGCGAGCACCATCGTGTCGCCGTACGTGATCAGGCATGATCCTGATGCCTGTTTCGCCATGCGGCCGGTCTCGATGACCAGCTTGCGTCCGGCGAACGTCTTTTCAATGCGTTGCATTTTGATTTGTTCTCTTGTCTGCTTGCGCAGGGCCCTATTGCCGTGCGCGCCTCATACATCTCAGCAAAACACAAAACGCGCGGCCCGCAAGGTTGCGTCCGCGCGTGTGTGAAATTGTCCCGACTTAGTACCGAAGCCCGAGTTCCTGGATGATCTGGCGATAGCCCTCGATGTCCGTCCGCTTCATGTAATTGAGCAGGCGGCGACGGGTGCCGTTCATCTTGAAGAGGCCACGACGACCGTGGTTGTCCTTCTTGTGCGTGCGGAAGTGCTCAGTGAGGTACTTGATACGCTCGGTGAGCAATGCAACCTGAACGCGTGCCGACCCAGTGTCGGTCTCGTGCGTGCGGTACTTCTCTACGGTCGGGGTGTTATCGAAAGCCATGGACTGAACTGAGATAAATTGGTTGAGCCGTGGAACTTAGCTCGTTTTGCGTCGGGTGTAAAGGGTCTGGTCGCGGTCCGCGCGCGCACGGTCGCTCAGCGTCTACCCAAATAGCCGCGCCACTATGTCCTTCACCCCCGCCGACACATCATTGAAAGTCGACATGGCGAAGATCAACAGAATTGCGACAAGGCCGAACCGCAGGATGTACTCCCGCGTGCGCGAACTGAACGGGCTGCCCTTCACCGACTCGGCGATATTGATCACGATCTGACCACCATCGAGAATCGGAATCGGCAACAGATTCAGGACGGCCACGTTCACGCTCAGCACGGCAATCAACAGAAACAGACTTTCGAGCCCACTCTGCGCCGCCGCCACTGACGCGCGCGTAATCGCGATCGGGCCGCCGAGCTGCCGCACGGATACTTCGCGCGTAATGAGCTTGTGGACCACGTCGACAATCTTTGTCGCGGTCAGCCACGTCTGACGGCCGCCCTCGGTAATCGCCGCCGAAAAACCCATGGACTGCCGGCTGCTGAAATCGGCCGGTGTCGCGCCGATCTTGCCGACGGACTTCATCTCCTTCGTGACGGG
>JBBQHJ010000061.1:0-17831 GCA_038323865.1 Gemmatimonadales bacterium | reverse complement strand
GGCGCTTAGCGTCGAACGCGCGGAACGTCGACGCCGTAGATGCGCTCCGATCCTTCGGCCACTACGAAGTATGTGAGCAGCGTGCCCGGAAATCCGAATATGAACGCCGCGATACGCCAGCCAGCGCTCGGGTGATTCTGGGCGCGCATGCCCGCGTAGCAGAAATTCGCGAGCACCCAGAGTGCGGAAACGCCGGCATCACCGGCGCGATCGCCATTGTCGGCGAGCGCGGTGGCCGGCATTCCGGCGAGGAGCAACAGGGTAAGGTGGATGTTCTTCATGAGGGGTGATTGAATGTCCAACCAGAGTGCAAGGCCGACGGGAATTCCGCTATTGCTAATTTTCTAGCAAATGCTAGTATTCTAGCACATCACCCGCACCCGTCCTCACATGCCCGCCGTCCAGGACCTTTCGCGCCGCGAACGCCAGATCATGGATGTCCTCTATAGACGTGGACGCGCCACGGCCGCCGACGTGCTCGATGGAATTCCCGATCCGCCGTCCTACTCCGCCGTGCGCGCCATGCTGCGCATTCTCGAGACGAAAGGACATATCCGGCACGAAGAGGACGGGCGCGCCTACGTCTACATGCCGGTCACGCGCCGAGTCGATGCGAGACAGTCTGCGTTGTCGCACTTGTTGAAGACGTTCTTCGACAATTCCGCCGAGCAAGCGGTCGCGGCGCTGCTCGCCATCAAGGGGGAGAAGATGTCCGAAGCGGAGCTCGATCGTATGTCGAGTATGATCGAGAGCGCCAAGAAGGAGGGCCGGTGACATGCGCCTTCTCTCCGCTATCGACAAGCTGAGCACATTTGCACCCGTGTTGACCGACGCCGCCATTCGCGGTGTCGTGGTGCTGCTCATCGCACTCGCGTTAACCCACGCACTCCGGCGACGCAATGCTGCCGTGCGCCATCTGATCTGGGTAGGCGCCATTCTCGTGCAACTGCTGTTGCCGGTGTTTGCGGTGTGGGGCCCGAAGTGGAATGTCGCGGTGCCTTCGGTCGTTGCGAGCAGGGTCGATCCGGTCGCACGTGCAGATTCCTCGATTTCGGCTTCGCCTACGCTCGGAATGACACCGCTTCATTCTGTTAAGGAAGACAGCAAGCAGGTCCCTCGCTCCGCTCAGGACGACAAGCAATTCCAGATCACGCGCACGCAACTCTTCGTCGCGCTGTGGGCAATCGGCGCGCTCTTCATCATCGCACGACTCGCGATCGGTACCGCCGTCGTCGCTCGGCTCGCACGTAAGGGAAACCGGATCGACGACGGCAACTGGCTTTCACTCGCACAGCGTCTGAGCGCGTCACTCGAGATCGACCGCCCGCTCACGCTGCTTCGCGGCAACAAGCTCGGCGTTCCAGTCACGTGGGGCATCGTCTATCCCATCGTGTTGCTGCCTGAAGACGCCGACGCATGGCCCGAAGAGCGCCGCCGCTTTGTGCTCGTTCACGAGATGGCGCATGTGAAACGCCTCGACGCACTCACGCAACTTGCCGGGCAATTCGCGCTCGCGATGTTCTGGTTCAATCCGCTCGTGTGGATCGCGAATCGGCGTATGCAGATGGAGCGCGAGCACGCGTGCGACGACTACGTCATTCGCCACGGCACCACGCCCTCGACGTACGCCGAAGAGTTGCTGACGATGGTCCGCTCTCTTGGCGAGCCCAGTCACAGGAGCGCGCAGCCTGCATTCGCCGCGCTCGCCATGGCACGCCGATCGGAATTCGAGGGACGCATGCTCTCCATTCTCGATCCGTTGCTCGATCGCCATCCGCTGAGCAAGACGCGCACGTTGATGAGCGTTGTGCTCGCACTGTTGCTCGTCGTTCCGCTTGCGGCGCTCCAGCCCTACCAGCGTGTGCCGGAGGTAGCTCAAATCACGGTACCGGTCCTTGCGAAGAAGCTTGGCGATGAGTTCCCGGAATCATTCAAGGTGAACATTACGCCGAGTGGGTCCTCCATCAGTGCGGTCGTGCCGAAGCCGAGCACGCCGGTGTCAATTCCGCCAACTACGCAGTCGGGTCCGGGCGGTGAGACCGTCCTGCTGAGCGGTGCTAAGCCCACGTGCGACAATGTCTCGTCAACGTCGAGCGCCAGGTCGACGAGCATTCACGCCGACGATGACGGCAATGGCTCGATGGTGCTGAGCTATGTGTCGTACAACTCGGAACTGTGCGCGAGCGCAACGATCATCGGCAGCTTCAAGTTCTCGCCGAACGAAGACGACGTGCTCGAGATTAAGCCTGGCTCACGCGCGACGTTTCGCGAACGAACGGCCGGTATCGATCGAGAAGTGGACGTTGTCCCGCCAGTCTCGGGAATTGCTGTGCAACCGTCGAACACCGGGTATCGCGAGTCTCCGAAGGTGTGGTTCAACTATCGCCGCAACGGTCGCACTGCTGACTTCGACCCGGAGGCGCGTCAGTGGTTCGCGCACTTTCTCCCGCTTGTACTCACCGAGACAGGCATCAACGTCCCACCGCGCGTCGCGCGATGGAAGAGTGAAGGCGGCGTGGACAATGTCCTCAAGCATATCTCGGACATGACCACCACGAGCGCCAGGCGATCGCACTATCAAGCGCTGCTCGATGGCGGCAATCTCTCCGCGAATGATCTCGACAAGGTCGTTCGCAGCGCCAGCGTCACGCTCGACGGCAGTGCCAGCGACATGCGCGCCATCCTCATGCACGCCGCGCCGAAAGGCAAGGTGAGTCGCGAGACGATTCCCGCCATCGAGCGCGCACTCAAGGGCATGCAGTCATCCGGCGATCAGGCAGCTGTTGCACAGCTGTTCGGCCAGACCGATGATCGCGATATGCTGCTCGCCGTCATGCGCGTAGCCGCGACGATCGAAAGCAGCGGCGATCGTGCTCGCGTGCTTCAGGTGCTCGCGCCGCGGTATCTCGCCAAGAACGATCGTGAACTCGAGAAATTGTATTTCGAGGTCGTCGATGGCCTGCCGTCACCGGGCGATCAGCACACGGTGCTTGTGATGTGCGTTCCGTATTCGTCATCAACCAGCATCGCGGCGCACATCATCCAGTCGTCCCGCACTGTGCGGTCGAGCGGAGATCGCGCCTCGGTGATGATCGCGCTCGTGAGTTTTGGTGGAATCATCAACAAATCACTGCGGGATGCATTCTTCGACGCCGCCGCCGGCGTGCCATCCGACGGTGATCGTGCGAGCGTGCTTCAGGCTGCCGCTGGTATCAGACCCTAACTCGTGATCCGGACTCCATGAAGCATCGATGCCTCGTAGCTCGACACCATTAATGCTAAAAAAATAGCATATCATGCTCTCACTCATCCCGCTCCTCCTCGTCGCAACGCTTCATAGCGCACCACCCGCAGACTGCGACAATCGCCGCACGCGCGGCACATCAACCTCCATCCATAGCGACTCGCACGACGAGTCGAGCGTCATCAACTACACACGCTTCGCAGATGATCGCTGCGAATCGGCCACGATCCTCGGCAAGCTTACGTACACGCCCGAAGAAGACGACGTGCTCAGCGTCCCATTCGGCGGCTCGGCGATCTTTCGTGAACGCACCTCCTCAAACGATCGCGCACTGAGCATCACGCGCGGAGCAGACGGTCAGGTCGTGCGCGCATACCAGCTCGATGGCCATGCCGCCGCATTCGACGCCGACGCACGACGCTGGTTCGCCGATGTCCTGACGCGCGTACTCATGATGAGCGGCATCAATGTCGGCCCGCGTGTGGCCCGATGGAAGGCGAAAGGCGGCGTCGACAACGTGCTGACGCACATCGAGTCGATGGAATCCAGCGGTGCTATGCGCAACCACTACGAGGAGTTGCTCAACAACTCACAACTCAACGACGACGAGCTCGAACGAGCCATCCGTAGCGTGAGCGATCACATGCGACAGAGTTCCGGTGACCTGCGCCACGTCCTCAGCCGCCTCGTGCCGCGCCGCAATCTCAGCAAGCAGACGCTCACATCACTCGAGAGTGCGCTGATCTTCATTCCGTCGAGCAGTGACAAGGCCGCCGTTCTCGAGCAATACGGCCAGTCGGCGAATCGCGAACTGCTCACCATCGTCATTCACGCCGCCGAGTCCATTCAATCAAGCGGTGATAAGTCGCGCGTACTCGTGTCACTCGCTGCACGCTACATGGAGAGCGACGTCAATCTCCGTCGCAACTATTTCGACGTCGCCGAGTCGGTGCAGTCGTCCGGCGATCGCGCGGCAGTGCTGATCAACCTGGCTCGTAGCGGACTTCTCCGCGAGCAGGACGCCCGTGACGGATATGTCCGCGTCGCGGCCGGCATCCAATCCAGTGGCGACAAGGCACGTGTGCTCGAGGCACTCGCCTACGCTCGGCAATAAAAACCAACTCTTCGCCACCCAGGTAGTCTGAGGAAGCATGAACACCAGAACACTGATCGCCGTGCTCGGCCTGATTTTCTCGGCGAGCGCCGGTGCGCAGGCGCCCAGCGCAAGTCGTGATACCAACCGGCCGAGCAGCGCTGCGCCAGCACCGCATGCGGAGCGTGCGATGCACGCACCCATCATCGACGGCGACGATCGCGACGAAGCCTGGGCCCACGCATCGCGTATCACAGGCTTTACGGTCTTCGATCCAACCGAGGGCGGTGAGCCGGCACAGGCAACCGAAGCGCGTTTCACCTACGACGATGCACACATCTACGTCTTCGTTCGCGCCTTCGACTCGCATCCGGATTCCATCATCTCGTTGCTCAGCCGCCGCGATGTAAAAACAACGAGCGACCAGATAAAGGTGATGATCGATTCCTACCACGATCGTCGCACGGGCTACGAGTTCGCTGTGAACCCCGCAGGCGTGAAGCGCGACTACTACACGTGGGACGACGGCGAGGAAGACATCTCGTGGGACGCCGTATGGGACGTCGCAACGAGGATCGACTCCCTCGGCTGGACCGCCGAGTTTCGCATTCCACTCAGTCAGTTGCGCTATGCGCCGGCCGCCGAACATGTGTTCGGGATCATGATCATGCGCGATGTGGCTCGCTCGAATGAGCGCTACAGCTGGCCGTTGTATCGCCGGTCGCGCAATGGATTGGCGTCGCAGTTCGCCGAGCTTGGGGGGTTCGCCGGACTTGGTTCGCCAACACGTCTCGAGATTTCTCCCTATGCACTGACGAGAAATGCCAGCGCGCCCCGCGCCATCGGCTTCGTGCGTCGACAGCAACAGCAGATCGGTGCGGATCTCAAGTATGGCATAACATCGAATCTGACACTCGATGCGACGGTGAACCCCGACTTCGGCCAGGTAGAAGCGGATCCGGCGACACTTAACCTCTCGGCGTTCGAGACGTTTCTCAATGAGCAGAGGCCCTTCTTTCTCGAGGGAACGGGCATCTTCCAGGCGGGTGAAGATCCAACGGCGCTCTTCTACTCGCGTCGGATCGGGCGTGCACCGCAACTGTCGGGTCTCGTCTCGGATCCGAACGCGGACGTTCCCGGAGCGTCGCGCATTCTTGGCGCAGGGAAACTCACCGGCCGCCTCAGCGACGGCACGTCAGTCGGTATTCTTGGCGCAGCCACTGAACGCGTGCGTGTCGGCAACGTCATCGTGGAACCGGCGACGACGTACATGGTCGCCCGCGGTGTTCGCGATTTTGGGGGCGGCGAGAGTGCGCTTGGCTTCGTCGCCACCGACGTGCATCGTTCACTCGATGCGAGCATCGACAAGTATCTGCGACGCGACGCACTGGCGATTGGTGTTGATGGGAGGAGCCGGTTTGCGGGTGGCCGCTATGCGGTGCGCGGTTCGTTGTCGCTCAGTTCCGTGCGCGGAACCGCCGGCGCCATCACGCGTACGCAGCGCTCGAGCGTGCACGAGTATCAGCGCCCTGACGATGCGGTCGCGGTAGACACCAATGCGACATCGTTGAACGGCAGCGAGCTGATTCTCGCCGCGAACAAGGTGTCCGGACTCATTCGCGTGAACACGCAGTACCAGTTCATCAGTCGCGGCTTCGAGACGAACGACATGGGCTTTCTCTCCCGTGCCGACCAGCAGAGCGGGCAGGTCCAGCTCTCACTTGTTCCGTCCAAGCCCGTTGCCGGATGGCGGAATGCGCGTGCCGACGTCACGGTTTTCGATCAGTTCACGGCTGCGGGACTTCGCACGGGTGGCTTGGCCGAACTCTTTGCGCAGGGCACTCGCGCGAATGGCGCGCGCGCCTCGGCCGACTTCTGGGTGGACAATCCTGTGGCGTCCTACTGCGATCGCTGCGCACGTGGAGGCCCGGCGTTGCGTCTGTCGCCCGCGTACAACCTGTTGCTGAACTACTCCGCGAATCCCAAGCTCCGCCTGTCACCTTTGGTTGCCGCGATCTACACCATCGGTGACGGTGGTCGTTCCATGCTCTGGCGTGTGCGACCGTACGCGGTGTTTCGTCCGTCGTCGCGCGTGAGTGCGGAGCTTGGCACGCGCTACCAGCGCAATCGCGACAACACGCAGTATCTCGCCACGCTGGGTACGGTGGGCGCCGACAGTACGCACTACCTGTTCGCGCATCTCGATCAGGATCTGCTCAGCTTCACGAGCCGCTTCGACGTGACCATGCGGCCGAATCTCTCTTTGCAGATGTACGCCGAGCCATTTGTCTCGGCCGGCCACTACACGAACGTCCGCGAGTTGGGGTCGCCGAGGGCAGCGGACTATGACGCGCGGTTCCGGCAGTATGCGCGCACCGCGCCGAACGGCGACTTCAACCAGAAGTCGTTCAACGCATCGGCGGTGTTGCGGTGGGAGTATCGCCCCGCGTCGACATTGTTTTTGGTGTGGACGCAGGCGCGCGAGCAGTTCGACCTTGATGAAGGCTCGTTCACCGCGGGGCGCGACTACCGAAATCTGTTTGCGGCGCGGCCGGACAATGTGTTCCTGATCAAGGCATCGTATTGGCTAGGACGTTAGGTGTCATTCTGAGCGTAGTCGAGGAATGACACATCTCTCAACAATGACGGTGGCGGTGCCCAAAGGCTCACCGCCACCGTCGCGGCCGCCTTGCTCATTGGGGCTCAAGCGCTCTTCGCGCCGATCTCGTGGAGGACCTGAAAGAGCTCTTTGCGATTCATCGACGCAAGGAGCTCCATCTCGCCATGGTCGAGCCACACACCCTTGCAGCCGCTGCACACGTCCACCGTGACCTGATGAATCGAGCGCTCATCGAGTGAGGCTCCGCAGCGAGGGCACTTGAGCTTCTTCGCCGCGCGCTCGTCGGCCACACGCTTGGCATCGAGCTCGGAGCGGCGTGAGCGCTTCCACTCTTCATCCAGACGGGCGAAATACTCGTTTTCGTTCTGACTCGGCTTGCCGGGTTCCCAGGACACGATTGCGACCTCTTTATTCAGTGGGGTGAACACAGTAATCTGGCGAAGAGGCAGGACGTACGGCTAGCATGATGCCCATGGAATCCCCCTCGAAAAGCCCCATCGCCTGGGTGTGCGGCGCTGTGGCAGTCCTCGTCTGGCTGATCCGCTTTCCGTTGTCGCAGGTGCGGTTCTTCGATCCCGACGAGTTCCAGCACATGCACCACGCGTGGTATGTGTCGATGGGGAAGGTGCCGTACCGGGATTTTATCGATCACCACACGCCGCTGTATCACGCCTTCCTGGCGCCGTTCTTCTCGATGCACGATGTGGCGGCGAGCGCATCCGAAGGCGAGGCCATGCTCTTTCTGGCCCGACGGATTTCATGGATTCTTTCGGCGCTGATCATTGTGCTGGCATTCGAGCTGGCGCGTCGATGGCGCGGGCGTGATGTCGCGTTCGTCTCGACCGCACTGCTGTCCACCACGATCATGTTCGTGGACAAGACGCTCGAAATCCGGCCCGACCTGTTCACGATGGTGTTCTGGGTGGGAGCGCTGATCCTCGTTCTCGAAGGGATCAATTCGGACGGCTCGAAGCCGCGACGCGACATGCTGCTTTTCGCCGGTAGCGGGGCGTGCATGGGGTTGGGGCTTCTGAGTTCGCAGAAGTTGCTGTTCGCCGGCCCGGGGCTCGCGGCCACGATGATCTGGTTTCTGCTCGACAACCGCTCGCCGATTCCGATGTCGCGCCGGATTGCCTTGTTGGTGGCGCAGGTGGTTGGCTTGCTCGCGCCCATCGCAATCGCGCTTGGCGTGTTCGCGTCCATGAGTGCGATGTCGGCATTCATCCACTACAACCTCTCGGCGAACGTGGGCTTGGGCGATCGCTTCTCGCCGATCTCGCGGACGCGGACACTGCTTCGGCAGAATCCGTTCTATATCGCACTCGGGCTGACAGGACTGATTCCTGTCGCGCTGCGGCTCAGGCAACCGGAGTCAGCACGGCGTGGCGACTATCTGGTTGTGCTCAACCTGATCGGCCTGGTGATCGGTCTGTTCCTGAATCCGGTACCCTACGACCAGTCTTTTCTCACGCTTATGCCGCTCGTTGCCATGTTGGCGGCGTCCTACATCGTGGGTGCAATTCGTGGCTTGTTCGAGGCGGAGCAGGACGCAACCACGCGTGAGCGAATTCTGGTCGCAGGCGTGGGAGTACTCTTGGTGGCGTTTTGTATTCGCTATTCTGTTCCTATAGTGACGCGATACGGCTTGCTGTTCCCAGCTGGTGCAGTGCTCACGGCGGCACTCTCGGTGTACTGCTACCGTACGCGCGCGGCCAGCGCACTAATCGCTACGGTGACGGCATTTCTCGTCATCCTGCCAATCGCCCAACTGACGACTGAATTCCGCGCCACAAGCAAGGCGCAATTCGCTGAGCTCGAGAGTGTCTATGCGAACTCGTCGCCGACCGACACGTTCCTGGACGGATTCACCGGCTACGGCCTGTTCCGCCCACACGCGTCGAGGTTCTGGTTCCTGCACACGGAGATGCAAGCCATGATGACGCCGGACGAGAAGTCCGAGATCGTCAGCGGCGTGATTACTGGCCGCATCACGCCGAAAATGATCGGCTATGATCGCTCGCTGAAGTCTTTGTCGCCGGTGATGAACCAGTACATCGAGGCGAACTACCGGCAGCTCGGAACGGGTCCGTTGTATGTGCGCCGCTAGCAGGAAACAATTTGCCTCGTCTTCAGCGGTGGTAATTCCGACTACGGACGCGCACGCGCCGAAATTCCGCAAGCGAGTGTGTCATGGCTGACGATTTGGCATCGCACGTTCACGACTTTTCGCCTCCGAGTCGAATCCCGAACAAACGGTCTAAACTCGCGCAGTATCCCGCTTGAACATCATCATCGCACCGAAGCTAAAAACGATCGTCCACACGATGATGCTTCCCAATGCCCACGCGGTCGCGCCGCCTACCAATGGCGCACGCGCCACGATGCCGACGCCATACATCGGCGTGAAGCGCGCGAAGTCTTGTAGCCCTTGCGGGAGTTGATTGAGCGGCACAAAGATTCCGCCGAACATCGCCATCACCGCCATCAGCGGTCCAACAAACTGCATCACGTTCTCGGCCGGAAAGAGAAAGCCGACCAGTAATCCGAACGCCGCGAACACCAGCGAAGATGTCCAGGCGAGCACACCGGTAAAGAGCCAGGTCTCCGGCGCCATGTGAACGCCACTGATTGCGCCAACGGTAAACGTGCTGCAAACCGCGATGAGACCAAGCGTCATGGAGGTGAGCACCTTCATGGCGACATACGCGAATGGCTGGAGCGGGGTGAGACGGAGTTGGCGACTCCAGCCGAGGCTGCGTTCGATGGCGACGGTGGCGCCTCCCGATGTGGTGCCGACCATCGCGCCGTACACGGCCATGCTGATCATGACGTAGGCCGCAATGAAGTCCGCCTGTGCGCGCGCGCTACGCCCGCCGCTGCTGCGGAACATGAAGAAGAAGAAGCTCGGGAATACAATGATGAAGAACAGGGTGCGCCGGTTGCGCAATACTCGCACAATCTCGAGCCGGAGGGCGGTGACGTTGAATCCGCCGAGCGGAGTGGGACCGCGCAATGAATTCGTTGGCGTAACAGTGGTGGCGGTCACGGGCGCGCTCCGGAAAGCATTGGCGTTGATGCATCGGCAGTGAGGGCGACGAACGCCGCCTCGAGATTCTGCGACGACACTTCGATATCGCGCGCCGCCGTGCTCGTGAGGAAATACCGCGCGACGACATCCGAGTCGCTGCAATTCACGATCACGGAATCGCCGCGCTGTTCCACGTTGATCACACCACCGATGGCGCGAACTGCATCGACATCCGGGTTTGCGAGTGTGACACGCACACGACGCCCCGACGCGAGATTCTTGATCTCAGCGGTGGTGCCATCTGCGACGATGCTTCCCTGACGGATGAGCACAATGCGATCGGCATACGAATCCGCCTCGTCGAGATAGTGTGTGGCGAACATGATGGTGCGCCCGCGCGACGCGTCGTCTCGAATGGCGCCCCAGAAATCACGTCGCCCTTCGACATCCATGCCGGTGGTAGGCTCGTCGAGAATGAGCAGTCGCGGATCGGAAATGAGCGCCATCGCAAAGCGAAGCCGCTGCTGCTCACCGCCGGAACACTTCCCCACTCGGCGCGAAGCAATACCTGTGATTCCAGCGCGCTCGAGCACTTCGGTAACGGGTCGCGCATTGAGGTAGAGCGACGCGGTGAACTGCACCGTCTCCTCGACAGTGAAGTCCTTGAGGAGTCCTCCTGTCTGCATGACGGCCGCAATCTCACCCGCCGCGATGGCATCCGCCGGCGACTTTCCATAAATCGCGACTGAGCCTTCGCTCGGGCGAGCGAGGCCGAGCATCATGTCGATGGTGGTGGTCTTTCCGGCGCCGTTGGGTCCCAGGAACGCGACGATTTCGCCGGGCTCTACCTGAAGGGAAAGGTCGCTGACGGCGGTAACCGCGCCGTAGCGTTTTGTGAGATTCTTTAGATCAATCGCGAGCACGGACCGCAGATGTGGAGGGAGGCGGGAACTTACGGCGCCGGCGCACTGATGTTTCGCACGTCCAAGCACCTGCAACGGCTACGCGTGCGCTGTCGGCCCATCAATTTCGTGCTAGAACCCGCGTGTCTCTGGCAGTAAGGTTCAAGCTTCCCACCCTCGGACGCAAGCACCGCGTCGGTTACGCCGAGGTCTCTTCAGGCGCTCCACCGTGATGAAGGCGAGGATCTTGAATTGCGAGAATTTGCGCAGTGCCTACTCAGGCCGCTTACACTGCTCGTGCTGTGGGGTATTGTCATCCCGCCGTCTGCCGGCGCCCAGGGTGCTGAGGTGCACGGCATCGTGTACGACGATGCGAATGCGAATGGCATCCGCGACGTCTCGGAACACGGCATCGCGGGCGTGATGGTTTCGAACCAGCGCGACGTCGTCACCACTGATTCCCTCGGGCGGTTCGATATTCCGCGTGGTACGACTGGAATCGTGTTTGTGTCCGTGCCCGACGGATTTCGCTCGAGCGGCAAGTTTTGGCAACCGACCACCGCAACGGTTGCGCTCCTCGACTTCGGTCTCAGCCGCCAGAGGCAATCACGGACCTTCACCTTCGTGCACGCGTCCGACTCGCACATCTCTCCGAAAAACGTCGAGCGCTTTCGGCACTTCCGCGGGCTGGCGGACTCGCTGAACGCGTCATTCGTCCTGATGGGCGGCGACCTCATTTACGACGCCATGAGCCAATCGGAAGCGAGGTCGCGGTCGTTCTTCGATCTGTACGCAACAGAAACCAAGTCGTTTCGCACACCCATGTGGGCGGTACCCGGGAATCACGATCACTACGGGATCATCCCGACGAGCTCACATGCAGATCCAAACAATCCGCTCTATAACCGCGGCATGTATCGCCAGTACCTCGGTCCCGACTACTACTCATTCACGTACGGCGGCGTCCACTTCATCGGGCTCAATACGATCTCTCCCGACGACTCGGCGTATTATGGCGACGTCGACAGCGTGCAGATGGCGTGGCTCAAGCGTGATCTCGCGCACGTGAAGGCTGAGACACCCGTCGTCACCTTCAATCACATCCCTTTCTTCTCGAGCTGGCCGACGCTGACCGGGTACGATGAGGACCCGCTGGTCGCGACCACCGCAAAGATCAACGGCAAGCGACAGTACCGTCATACGGTCGGCAACGTGCTTGCCGTGCTCGAGGCCATGGGCGGCCATCGGTACGTGCTTGCCCTCGGATCGCACATGCACGCGCCGGAGCGTGTGTCGTACATGAGCGATGGCCTGGAGTTGCGGTCTGACGTGAGCGCCGCGATCGTCGGCGGGAATGAGTTTAGTGGTGTGACCTTTCCGTCCGGATTTACCGTGTACGGAGTGCGAGACGGAAAGATCGATACGGGCCGGTTCGTACGGCTGGATGCGCCGAGCGCGAAGCCTTAAGCGCCCTCGCTAGTCGCGCGAGATGTGAGGCGGAAGAGCTGCGCGTCAACGTACCTCTTGGCGAAGTGAGCGAGTTCAGAGCGAAAGCGGTACGAGTGCCGTCTAACGTCTTGATCGGAATCTGCGTTTCGTCCACGCGGCGGGCCGGCGCACATGGTCCGGCGAGATGCTTAGAAGTACAGCAAGTTGATGGCGCCGGCGACGACAACGATTACGACGGCAACGACGAGCTGCGCACCAAAGTCGCGTACGCCAAAGCGGATGAGAAATGCGCGCCAACTCATTTGCTCGTTCTATCGTTCAGGAAGCGGGCTTGTTGCGGTATTACACAGCGTACCTCCTGCCGTCGACTGCAGCAACGCTCGTTACGTGCCAGCGGGTGGCCCCAACAAGTCCCAGAGATTGCCTTCGAGATCACGGAAGACCGCGACGGTTCCGTACGGCTCGACACGCGGCGCGGTAAGGAAAACAACCTCGGCGGCGAGCAAGCGCGTATGCGCGGCCGCAAAATCGTCGACGCGAAGGAAGAAGCCGACACGACCGGCGAATTGCCGACCCGCGGCGGCCACTTGCTCGGCCCCGTCGGCCCGCGCTAAAAGGATGCCAGTCATGGAATTCCGAGGACGTACTACGATCCATCGCTTGGGGCGACCATCGTTCGTTAGCGACGGTACGTCTTCGATCAAGTCAAACTGCAATAGGTCGACAAAAAAACGAATCGCCTGATCATAGTCGCGCACAATGAGCGTGACATATTCTAGGTGAGCCATCGCTCTCCTGGGGGGGTGGGATTCCGAGCTGTTGAATGCCTATCGATGGCGGACGACCACAGCGGCGTAGCTGTACAAATACTGAGCAGCAGCAAGCAATGCTATGCCGCCCCGCGCCGGCGTGGCCGGTGCAGCGCGTCCACGACCGCTTCGGGATTATGGGCAGCGACTTGTAGCAGGGCGAGCGCAGGACCGTCCGGCGTGCGTCGACGCTGCTCCCAGTTTCGCAGCGTCGATACGCTCACGCCGATCATCAAGGCAAACTCCGCCTGCGACTGTCCAAGCGCTGCCCGCACGTCTTTGACGTCCGTCGGCCTGAACGTCTGTGACCGCGACAGTTTCCGTTCGCCACGACGAATGGCTCCGACAGGTCTCCCTGCTCGCGCACCGCGTTCAGGTACGCCATGTAGCAGAAATCGTCGACCGCCCCAAAGTGGATGGTACGAACGCCGCCTCGCTTGCCTCGGTCTGCAGCCCCCCAACGCAACTTGCGGAGTCTCCGCCCGTCAGGAATCAGCGGACCTTGCTGCGGTCGCAACATGAGGGCGACTTGGAGGGCGCGGTACTGCGCATCACCAAGATGTCGTCATAAGCTGGTGATGAATATCGGCAATTCGATAAGGCGCTTAGAGGACTATAAGCCATTGGCGTAGTACGCACCATCGGTCAGATGGATCTGTGGCAAGAGGCGCTATCTCAATTGCCTCTCATGCGACGGCCCGTTACGGCACGACGCGAACGACGGGCGGATTGGTGGTCAACGCGGCGCGAATGAGAGGATCGAGTGCGACCTTGAGGTCTTCCGACGGCACGAAGCTGGTCGGTAGATCAGGTTGCTGCGTCATGATCAGCCCCGCATAGCTTCCGTCCGCGGCGATCCACGGCGCCCATCCGAACTTGCCAGTGCTGGACCAGCGGTTCACCGGGTTTCCAGAACTCGGCGCCTCTCCGTTGGCCGTCTCCAGCCAATTGCCGAAGCCGTAGTGATAGCGCTTGCCGAGAAAGGTGTAGGCACTGTACGCGATGGTCGTGGCGGGGCCGAAGGCATCGGTGCGCTGCTCCTGGATACTCGCCGCCGTGAGCAAGCGGTTACCCCCCTCCAGTCCCTGGCGGAGTTGCATCATCACGAAACGTGCATACTCGAGGCCTGTGCAGGCCAATGAACCCGCCGGATTCGGATTCGCCGCGCCGCCGTAGGTACTCAGTACGCCCCAGCCAAGTGGCAGGCGCAATTGTTCGTCGAACAGTTGCCGCCATGTTTTCCCGGAGGCGATCTCCGCCATGCGAGCGGCAATACGCATGTGTGTCGCGCCACCGTAGTAGAAATAGGATCCTGGTGGCGACGCGGTGGGGGATTGGTCGTCATAAATGCGCGCCACCGCTTCGGTGAGCGTGATCGTGGCGTCCTCGGATGCGAGCACGTCCGAACTGATCCCGGATGTGAAGCTCAGCAGGTGCCGCAGGCGGATCCGTCCCATGTTGCCGGACCACGGCTGGCCCTGCCGATTGACGAGGTACGTCCTGGTCTCGGCGTCGAGTGACAGCGTGCCTTGCTCGACGAGGCGCAGGAACACCGACGCGCTCACCATCTTCGACGCCGAGGCGACCGGTGCATACGTCGTCGTGGTGAAGCCGCCGACACTGCGCGAGTACACCACGCCGGCCGGCGTCAGTATTTCAACGGCGAGCCCGCCGGAAAACCGACCTTGGACGGCGAGAATGGCGGCGGTGACCGCTGCCCAGGGATCAGGTGTCATCGGTGCGGATGGCGACGTCGCGGCGTCGGTAGTCCCGCCACAGCCGGTTGCCATCGCCGCAGCACAGAGGCCGCTCGCGATACGGCGGGCGAAGTGACGGCAGCACACGGGCCTCTGGATGTGCATGCTCAACCGCTGGGTGTGTGCAGGTCTAACCGCCCAAGTTCACCAGCGGGCGGCAGGCTCAATATGCGAGCGGACGTTTGAGCTCGCGAGGAGTTCGCGACGCGAGAGACCGAATGCTTCGAGCGCCCGCTGGTGCAACGCACGTTACAGTGCCGCCTAGAGATCCTCAGGCGTCAAACCGGTGTGCCGCGCGATGCGTGCTAACATGCGCGGCCCGATCTCCTCACCATCGTGAAACGCGAAGACGTAGTCCGCGGAACCGTCGCGTGACAATGTCTTGTGCGAACTCCGCTCACGCTTGATCTGCCAACCGATCCGGAGTAGCGCAGCAAGCACACGCCGCGCCTTCGCCGCCGGCCATGTGCTCATCTAGCCACGCGCGTCACGCCGCGCGAAAGGTGACGCTGACCAGGTCGGGTCCCGCTTCCTCATTCTCGAGCTTATCGGCCAGCACGCGCAGCGCAAGTGCCTCTGCGCGCGCAACGGCTTGATCGCGCGATTCGCCGTACGCAAGAACGCCCGCGAGATCGGGAACCTCCGCGATCCAGCGTCCATCGTCTTCGCGCTCAGTTTCCACGTTCAAGTGCATAGCCACCTCGATGCAAGAACACCACTTTCACAGGCTGCGGTGCATATGGCAATGTAACTCCTATTCTGCTGCGGAGATCTTGCTTATGCAGCGAAATTACGCTGGGATCGCGGATCCGTAAACAGGGTTCTGCGACGAAGCCACGCCTGCATACCCCCACGATTCACGGGGCGCCGCACGCGTGTTACGCGCACTGTGAGCGGCATAGCACGAATAGGAGTGCACGGATTACGCAGCGAAGGAACGCCGGACTGCACGACCTCCCGTCCCGCACCGCGTCAGGCTGCAAAACGCCGCGTCGAGAGATCAATCGTTGCAGCAAATTTGGACTGAGTCTCGCGCACAAGACCTCATCACCCGCGTCCGCGCCGAAAGCGTCGCCCGCCGAGTTATCGACTCGTGCGAAACGGCCGCCCCAACCAACCGTTCCGTTCCGGCACGCAAGCGACGATACTGGAAGGGGACCCGAGGACGCCCCGAGGCAACCTGTCCGGCGTCTGTGTCGTCTAATGGGAATGAGTTGTGTTCAGGCCTCCATCTTCCCAACTTTCAACAGCTTACCCACCCTCTTCCGCCAATGATGCGACCCCAGCGAACTCTCCAGCTCGTGGCCGCCCTCGCGCTCATCGCTGCTCCAGCGTTCGCGCAAAAGGGCAATGCCATCAACATCCCGTTCGAGACCATGAAGCTGCCGAACGGCCTCAGCGTCATTCTCGCACCTGATCACACGGTACCCCAGGTTGCCGTCGACGTCTGGTATCACGTCGGCTCAAAGAACGAGATCGCGGGACGCACGGGCTTCGCACACATGTTCGAGCACGTGATGTTCACCGGCTCGGGACACGTGCCCTACGGCACGCACGACAAGCTCACGGAAGGCGTGGGCGGCAACAACAACGGCTCCACCACCAACGATCGCACCAACTACTACGAGATGGTGCCGGCGAACTACCTCGAGAGCGCGATCTGGCTCGAGTCCGATCGCATGGGCTTTCTCCTCGACTCACTCGACGAGAAGAAGTTCTTCGCCCAGCGCGACATCGTGCAGAACGAGCGTCGCCAGCGCACCGACAATCAACCCTACGGCCGCGGCTTCGAGCTGCTCGACTACGGTCTGTATCCGGACACGCATCCGTACTCGTGGCCGGTCGTCGGTTACATGACCGATCTCCAGCACGCCACGGTTGACGACGTGAAGAATTTCTTCCGCGTCTACTACGCCCCGTCGAATGCCACGCTCACCATCGTCGGCGACTTCGACCCCGCACAGGCCAAGACATGGGTGAAGAAGTACTTCACGGACATTCCAACGGGCAAGCCGATCTCACGTCCCAAGGTTGTCGCCCCGACGCTGGCCGTCGAGAAGCGCATGACGTTCGAGGATCGCGTGACGGTGCCGCGGTTGTACATGTCGTGGGTCACTGTCGGCGACGACAATCCGGACGGCGACGTGCTCCAGTTCCTCGCGCAGATTCTCGCGGGCTCGCGCACCGCGCGCATCACCAAGTCGCTCGTTTACGACAAGCAGTCTGCCGCATCGGTGAGCGCCTTCAACAACAACAATGAAAACGCCGGCAACTTCGTCATCCAGGTGACGCCGCGCCCAAACAATTCACTCTCGACGCTCGAGTCGTCAGTCGACGAAGTGATCGCTCGCATCAAGTCCGAAGGTCCGACCGCAGAGGAGATGGAGAAGACCAAGGCCGGCCTCGAATACGGATTCGTCTCGCAGCTCCAATCGAACCTCGGCAAGGCCGAGATACTCGCCGATGGTTCAGTGTTCCATGGCGATCCGGGCTACTTCAAGAGGCAGTATGAAGAGCTGCGCGCCGTGACTGCGGCCGACGTCAAGCGCGTCGCCAACAAGTACCTCACCAGCGGCCGCGTGGTGCTGAGCATCGTGCCGCTCGGCAAGCCGGAAATGGCGTCCAACGCCGAGAAGAGCGTGAAGATCACCACCGCGCCCGACGGCGGACACTACATCATGGGGAACAAGCAATGAGCACGACAACAAACGTGTCATTCCGAGCGAAGTCTCTCGTGTCATTCCGAGCGAAGTCGAGGAATCTGCTTTTGGCCGCCTGTGTAATTGGCCTGCCGCTGCAAGCACAGACCCTCAACCGCACCAAGGCACCGACGCCCGCCAAGTCGCCGTCGCTCCGCGTACCCAAGTGGACCAAGACCAAACTCGCCAACGGTGCGACCCTTATCGTCAACGAGAAGCACGACCTTCCC
>JBBQHJ010000060.1:0-17857 GCA_038323865.1 Gemmatimonadales bacterium | reverse complement strand
CTCATTCAAACCGCCCGGCGGCGAGCCCGGCAACTGTCGGCGCTGAAGCGTGCGCCGCTCGCCCCACGACGGAATCACGTCCCACACCTGCCAGAGGAGACCATCGTCGTCTTTGAACTGCCGGTGGGGTGACATGCGTCTACACGAGGGCAGTCATCGTGCCCAATGATGCATGGATCACGGCTGCCGCCCACACGCGTTCGCGAGCCGCTTCACTGCGGGCGAAGACGGGTACAGATCACGCGCTGCAATCGCATGCGGCCGAGCCTTCGCACAACTGCCGCGATTCAAATATCCCTCGGCGAGGCGCACATGCATCCGGAAGTTGCCCGGATCCATGGCCGACGCGCGCTCGAGCTGAGCGATCTTCGTGTTGTTGCTGTAGACGCTCATTGCAGCAAGCTGGAACCCACTGCGAGTCGCCGCCGCACCAAACAGCGCGATCACGCCGACTATCAGAAGAGCCCGCAGCCCCACACTCGGTTGCAATACCCTCCGTTCACGCGACGCCGGCGACAGCGCACCCAGCAAGCCCCAACCGATCAGCGCCGGTGCCGCGAGCACTGTCACCGCGTCAAACGTGCCGACCATCACCACGATCGCCAGCGTCGCCAGAAAGACTGCCGCCATCATTCGGCGTTCCGTCGTGGGCTCGCCGCGTAACCCGCGCAATGCGTCGACTCCCATTGCCAGGAACGCCGCGACAAGCGCGATCATCGCGAGGAATCCGCGTTCAGACAAGAACGTTACCCAGTCACTGCTCGGCCACGGATTCGAAGTCATGCCCTCGGAGCCGAGCGAGGGATCGTTCTCCGACGCGAACTTCGGGTAGATCACTGCCCAGTTCCCGGGGCCAACCCCGAGCACCGGATGTCGCACCGTCATCCTCAACGAATTCTTGTATTGGATGATTCGTCCATGCCCGCTGCCGCCTTTGTAATTCACAATTCCCTGCGCGGTCTCCAGGTACGGTGAATCGCTCCGCCAGTCGAGCGTGTTGGGAATGACGAGAGCGATTCCGCCACCGAGCGTCGCAGCAATCAGCAGCAACGGCAGTCGGCCGAGCTTGAGCGATCCATCGCGACGCCATAACGCGACCGCCGCAGCGATGAACAACACGACAAGTCCGCACAGCAGCGCCAGCCACGCGGCACGCGTGCGCGACAAAATCAGCGCGCCGCCAATGATTGCAATGCCAGCGCACCAGCGCAGAAAGCCGGCGAACGACTCCGCACGCACGGCCGAGAAGAGCAGCGCGGGCAGCGTGATGGCTGCCAAGTGCGCCATGAAATTGCGGTTGCCGAACGTGCCGCCGGGTGCGCGATTGAGGCTGAAAAGGTCGGTGCGCAGTCCGTATGTCTGCAGAAGGGACGTCAGAGCACCGACGACCCCCGCCAGCGCAAGTGCCGCGACGAGCGCTCGACCGTACCCCGCCTTAGTGAGTGCGCGCGCGCACCAATAGCAGGTAAATCCCGCCGCTGTAATCGCGAGTCCGCGGCCCGCCAGCCACCAATTCGTCGCGAAGATCGCTGACACGGCACTAATGCCAAGCGCCACGACGAGAAGCTCGTCGACACGCGAAAGGCCGATCCGCCTCGCACGGAGCGAGCACAAGGCACCCACGACCATTGCCGTGATGGCCAAGACGAACTCCTTCGGCACGAAGAAGCGATCGAGGTCGAACGGCTTGTACGGCGCCGCCACGAGCACCACGGCAATGGCGCCCACCTGAAGCAGCCGCGCCGCAACCCACTGCTCACGGTGCGAGCCGTCCACCATCGCGTTACCGGGAAACGGCATGCGTCGGGCGACAGGGAGCTTCACCGCGATCGTGAAAGCCATCAGCGTCAACGGGTATGAACTCCCAACGGTATCGATCAGGTAATAGCGTCAACTTCAGCACACCGAATCCCGTTGTGGAGCGCGCTTCACTCCCGAATGAAGGCGCCTGAATATCGTAGCGATGCGCGCCACCAGTTCCGACGACAAACTGCCGTACGCCCGCTCGTGCGTCGCGGTTTCCCTGCGCGTCCAACGGCATGAAGCGCTCGTAGATGTGATCATGTCCAGCTACAGCGAGCGTCACGCCGAAGTCCTGGAACTCTTCCCAGATTGGAATGAGGCGCTCGCGCTCGTCGTGCGGTCCGGAACTGAATCGCGGGTGATGCATGTACGCCACGGTGCAGCGACCCACATGCGCTTCGAGATCGCGACGCAGCCAGGCGAGTTGCTCCGTCTCGCGACCGATGGCAACGGCCGTATTGAGCGCAATCACGTGCCATGTGCCAATCTCATAGCTGTAATAACCATTCGGTGGGCCCGCCGCTGCGCCGAAGTACGCGAAGTACTGCGCAGGGTTGCCGGTGTCGTATTCATGATTGCCCGGCGCGGGTCTCGTCCGAGCTTTATGCCGGCCCCACGTGGCGTCGTAGCAGTCGTGAATCGGATCGGGAATATTCTTGCGGCGATACGCGATGTCCCCGGCCACGAAAATCGTACCGTCGATGGTGTCGAGAATGCGCGCCGTCTGTTCGCGCCCATCGCTCGTGCAATCGGCAACGTCACCCGCGCCGATTAACACTGGCGCAACATCAGTCGCCCCACTCCTCGGCGCGCGCGTCTCCGAGTTGCGGCAGCCAATGACCAGCAATGTCAGCGCGACTGCACGTGTGTACCTCATTGCGCCGGAAGTCCCCATGTGGCAGCAAGACGGCGGTACTCAGCTTCGGGCAACTGCACGATGACCGGCCGCCGTGAACGATCCAGCCACTGCATCAGCGTGCCGAGTGCACTCGCGTCCATGGCAGTGCATCCCGCTGTCGTCGACGTCGGGCCGCCCCAGATATGCAGGAAGATGCACGACCCACGACCGCGCACGGGCGGCATCGCGTTATACCCCACGATCACGCCAATGCGATAAACGGGAATCTGCCGCATGTGTTCAGCGCTGTTCCAATCGACGCGCGGCACCGCCGCGCGATTCACAACGGTGTTGTAATACGCCGAGCGCTCGTCGTCCACGCAATCGCTTCCCGGCTCGAGTGCGGCGTATGGCACACGCAGCGACAGCATGGAATCGATCGGCGCAAATCCAAACGCGGTATCGAGAGGAAACACTCCTGCGGGTGACTTCCCGTCACCCTCGTGCTTCACCGGTTGGCCACTCGACGCGAGTGCTTCCTCGCCCCATGCGAGACCAGTACGGCCGACGACGATGCGAACATCGCTACCGACGGGACCCCACCCGCCAGCGGTGCGCTCGAATCGACGCAACGTACCGGTCGTCGCATTCCAGTCGGGTGTCGTTACGACCACGAGTTGTCGCGATCCATCGAGCGGAGATGCAGCACGTATCGGCGCCGCAATCGGAATAGGTGCCGAGCTGACCGTCGGTCGCGCGCAGGCGCCAATCAGAAAAACCAAGGGAAGTGCAAATCGTCCATTCATGTCGTCACCGTCACGCGCTGCGAATGCGAATAGAGTGTCACTCGCTGATCGCGCGCGAAGCCTGCGAGTGTGAGACCTGCATCTGTCGCGACACGAATCGCCAACCCCGTCGGTGCGGACACCGTTGCGAGAAGAGGCGCACCGATAATCGCGCATTTCTGCACAAGTTCGAAACTTCCTCGGCTCGTCATCACAACGAACCCCGCGGACGCGTCGACTCCGCCACGCGCGAGTGCGCCTGCAAGTTTGTCGAGCGCGTTGTGTCGTCCCACATCTTCGCGCACCAGCGTCACCGCCCCATTCGCGTCAGCAAAGCCTGCTGCGTGCACCGCTCCGGTACTCGCATTGACCGGCTGACGCTCGGCGAGTTCGCGCATCGCTCGCGCAAGCGCCGTCGACGCGAACCGCACCTTCGAATCGACTCGGGGCAGGGAGCGCAGCAGCGCATCCACGTCGTCGATGCCGCAGATCCCGCAGCCCGTGCGCCCTGCCAACCGCCGCCGTCGGTCTGGCTCAACCAGCGGCGCGGCCGTCTCGATCTGAAGCTCGACGCCTCGGCTATACCGTACCACCGCGATCCTGGTGAGCACACTGGCCCGCTCCACCACACCTTCGGTCAGCGAGAACCCCACCGCGAAATCCTCGAGATCCGCCGGCGTCGCCATCATCACGGCGTGCGACACACCATTGTATGCAATGGTCACGGGAATCTCTTCTGCGACCAACTCCTCAACGGGGCTCCGGACCCCGGCGTCGATGCGCTCGGCGCTGACGGGAATCGTCGGGTTGGTGTAGCCGAGCGTCTGCATGGTACTATTGTCGCCCGTGGACGCGTTCGAGGGAACCGTCTGCCGGCTCAAGACGTAACCGAAGTGGACCGTTCTCCATTTGACCAAGCCTCATGAGTGATCTCGTAAAGCGTAACCATTGGGTCGTTCGCCTCACGCACTGGATCAACGTCGTTGCGATCTTTGTGATGGCCGGCAGCGGCATGCGCATCTTCAATGCGCATCCATCCTTCGCCCGCCCCGGCGAGACCTTCCCGTTGAACCCATGGGAGGGCCACAGTATTCCCGCATGGCTCACATGGGGCAGGTGGCTCGGCGGAGCGCGCCACTGGCACTTCGCCATGATGTGGCTGCTCGTCGCCAACGGGCTGCTCTACCTCGGCTTCCTGTTCCTGCATGGCGAGTGGCGCGATGTGGTGCCGCGCCGCGGCGATGCGCGAGACGCCATTGAGATGATGAAGTTCTATCTCTTTGTGCGGCGCGACCATCCGCACCAGGGCAAGCACAACGCCTTGCAGAAGCTCACCTATTTCGCCATGCCCGTCCTCGGCATCGTGATCGTGCTGAGCGGTTTAGCCATCTGGAAGCCAGTCACTCTCGGCTTCCTCACGCAATTGTTCGTGAACTACAAATGGGCGCGCTTCGCACACTTCTCGTCCATGACGGTATTGATTCTGCTTGCCATCGTTCACGTTTTCATGGTATTCGCCGTCGATCCGTACTCGCTTCGCGCCATTAGCACTGGCTGGTACAATCGCGCCAAGTCACCGGAGCGCCGAAACGCTCGTCCGTTCTATCACCTCTTTCGCGGTGATGTATGACAATGGATCGCCGACGCTTCCTGACGATTTCGGCCGCCTCGTTCTCGGGCGCGCTGCTCGCGTGCAACCAAAATCCGGAAAAGGCAGCACCGTTGCTCGATGCCTTCGAGCGGAACAACGAGGTGCTCGAACGCGGACTGTTCCGCCACACCGCCGCGGACAAAGTGCCGGGCTCCGCGGCGGTGGCTGGCAAGGATTTTCCGAAGTACTTCATCTCCGACACCGTCCCGATGTGGGATCCGGCCGTTCGCGGTGCATGGGCACTCGAAATCTCCGGCGCTGTAAAGAAGCCGCTGACGTTGACGCTCGACCAGCTCGTATCAATGCGCGGAATTTCGCAGAAGGTCGATCACTTCTGTGTTGAAGGCTGGAACGCACGCGCCGAGTGGACCGGCGTGCGTCTCAGCGAACTCGCGAAGTTGGTTGAGCCGACTGCCGATGCCGCGTATGTCGATTTCGTCAGCTTCGACAAGGACTATCACGAGAGTTGGGACATGGACAGCGCCATGCATCGCCAGACGCTCATCGCGTACGGCATGGATGGGCACATGCTCGGCCCGGGACATGGTGCTCCGGCTCGCGTGCACTCGCCTGTGAAACTTGGGTACAAGAACACGAAGTACCTCACCAAGATCGTCTTCATGCCCGCGAAGAATGGCGGCTATTGGAGTGACCTCGGCTACGAATGGTATGGAGGGACGTGAGCGAAACGCAGTCTCCTGACATGTTGGCGCGTGGCACCATGCCCACGCGCCCGGAGCCGCGATGGCCGGCGATGATCGCTGCGCTCGCCGCGGTCGCACTGCACTTCGCACTGCCCCAATCTCTTCGCATGATGGCGCGTCCGTGGACGCTCGCCATCAGCGTGATGGCCCTTCTCGCCGCAGCGAATGTCACGCGGCGACTCCGCTATCACCGGCTGAACGGAATGATCGCCTATGCCATTCTCGCTGTCCTGACAGGCGGGCTCATTTTCGGCGTGGTCGGTCTGGTGCTTGGCGTCATTCATCACGATGCCGACGCCCAATCGCTCCTTCAGTCGGCCAGTGTACTCTGGCTGACAAACGTCATTGTGTTTGCGACGTGGTACTGGCGTCTCGATGCCGGCGGTCCGAACGCGCGCGAGCGATTCGAAGCGCACACGCGCGGCGCCTTCCTCTTTCCGCAGATGACGTTCGAGTCACCGCACGACGATGACAAGACCATCGCGGAAGAAGAGAACTGGCGCCCACATTTTGTGGACTACCTGTTCGTGGCGTTCAACACGAGCACCGCCTTCTCGCCCACCGATGCACCCGTGCTCTCGAAGTGGGCGAAGTTGGCCATGATGATGCAGAGCATCATCTCGTTCACGACCGTGGTGCTGATCGCGGCGCGAGCCGTGAATATCCTGTAGCGCTGTCGTCCTGAGCGAAGCGGGATCTGTAGCGCTGTCGTCCTGAGCGAAGCGGGACCTGTAGCGCTGTCGTCCTGAGCGAAGCGAGGGACCTGCTTTTCTACTGATACTGGATGTAAACCGGTCTCGGAAACAGTCGCAGCACTTCTGACGGCGTCAGCATCGGATCACCCTTCTTGATGTCGTTCTTGAAGAACAGCTTGAACCCCGCAAACTGCACGGGCTCCGCCTTGATGTAGTCGTGGTACGAATCGAACTTGAGCCATGGCGGTCCCCAGCCGTCCATGTCCATCACGACCTGCACATGAGGCGTGGGATGAATGTCCTTGGCGTTCGTCACCATCTTCCGCGTGAAGCGGTGAACGACGAGAATCTTCGGCGGCAGATTGTTCGCGCGCGCGATAGAGTCGAGCCACTGAATGCACCAGTTGATGTTCTTTGCGTCGAGCGTACCGATCTTCTTGCCCGGCGCCACGCCAGACGGCGCCATTGAGAACTCCGGGTCCACCGCAAGATGGATATCCGGCTGCGCCATGAACTGCCCGAGACGCGGAACCTCCGCTTCGAGTGTGCTCTTGCCAACCTGCACGTCGAGGAACAAGAGCCCCTGCTTTTGCTTGGCCCACGAATAGACCTGCTTCACCAGCGTGTCACGGTGCTGCGTGCGATAGAGCCCGTTCTTTCCCGGCGCACCCTGCGCGACCGTAATGATCAGGTGAAGGGCGGGAACGACCGGAGTGCTCGGATCTGCCTTTGCCCAGCGCGTCACCTCGTGGTCGAGCTTTGCGAGCATCTCGTCCTTTGGATATTCGCCAAGCACGCCCATCCCCTTCGATAACGGGTTTCCGTAGAACGCGACGACGCGATGCGACGGAAACACCGCGCCCGGCACCGCGGCCGGTCCTTTCACCGGCCATTTCGCGTCGAGAGCGCTGTCGCGCTTGCTGGTCATGCTCATCAGCGCCACGCTGTCCTGATGCGAGCGCTTGGGCGTTTCTCCTTGCGGCAATGGCGCGTCTTTCTCAGGCGCAGCAGCGACCGGCTTGCTGGTGTCAGGCTTGGCAACTTGGCCGCCCGCAACGGACGTCGTCGTGCCGCGTGGCACAGAGGTATCGCGCGTGACGACCGCGTTGTCCGCAGCCGTACGGTCTGCGCACGCTGTCAACGTCGCGGCTGTGATAACGAGCAGTGCGAACGACGGGCCTCGCACGAAAGAAGAGCAGTACATGGTGACTACAATGTGGCTGGTGGTGAGGCAACTGACGCGTCTGCTGCGCGGATGCTAGCAGGCCTACGTGCAAGGGCCAAGCCCTTGATGCGCATTCAATTGATTGGAAACGGACGGTTGACCTCGTCCGCAAAGTGGACGTAGGCTTCGGGATGTCCGATTGTCCCGAAGGTTCCACCAAGCCGGGGTGTGCCCTCACGCTCCTCCTCCTCGACGCGGCGCGCTCCGTCGAAGCGCGCGTCGAGCGGGCGCTTGGCGACATCGGGCTCTCGCTCGCCAAGCTCGGAGCCCTCCGCCATCTGGTGCTCGCCGAGTCGCCGCTCACGCTCTCGCAACTGGCAGAGCGGCACTGCTGCGGCAAGTCGAACATCACCCAGCTGATTGACCGTCTCGAGGCAGACGGCATGGTCTTGCGCGTCTCCGATCCAGATGACCGCCGCACAACCCGGGCGACCATCACCGATGTCGGCCGCGCCGCCTATCAACGCGCGAGCGCGCTCCTCACCGAGCACGAACGGTCGCTCGACAGCCGCCTCGGCGTGGAGTCCCGCGCGACCCTCGCGCGACACCTCATGACCCTGCGCGAGCGCTAAGCGGACCGGCCCCGTCCTGGACGGTGGCCAACTCATCCCGACGTCCGTATGTTTGCCGCCTTGCCCGAGGCGTTTGCAATGCCGCTCCCGCCACTGGCGCTCTGCGCCATTTCCCCGTGACCCTGTGACAGTGCGATCCGCAGCCTTCGTGGCTCTGATCCTGGCCGGCGTCTCGGCAGGGCGACTCCAAGCACAGTCAATTGTCCTCCGCGGCGGATCCGCGGTGAGCACTCAGGCCGGAGCGAATTCGAAGGTCGTCGTGCCCGTGATCGTGGACATGACGAATGCCGCCGGAGCCAGCTTCGCCAGCATCACGGTCGACGTTTCCTGGAATGCCGCACGTCTCGTCTTCGATTCCGTGAAGGCAACCGCCTTCGGCGCGCTCGCGGCAAACACCAACAACGCCAACGCCGGCGCCATCACGCTCTCGGTGTTCGATCCCACAGGGACGACCACCACGCAGACGATTGCGAATCTCTATTTCTCGACGACCGCTGCGAACCCGGGCGGAACGCGCGTCCAGCTGACGCCCTCGGTGGCGGGCGACGCATCGGGCACCAACATCCTTTCGCTATTCCGCTTGCAGCACCTCGACGTGTGCGTGTCCAACTCCACGGGCGTCTGGGGCGACGCGAACGGTGACGCAAACGTCAACATCATCGATGCGCAGCAGATCGCGCGTTTTTCCGTTGGGCTCAGTGTGGGCAACGTGGCATTGCTCACCGCCGAAGGCGACGTCAACGGCGACGGAAATACCAACATCATTGATGCACAGCAGATTGCGCGATTCAGTGTGGGACTCATCGCGTCGGCGCGCGTGAACACAATGGCCTTTCTCTCCGCGCCGACATCGTCGCTGCAGCTGAGCCAGACCACGGGAACGCTCTACGTCGGAATGTCCGGCCAGGTATCCGTCACCCCGCTCGATGCCACGAGCACGCCGCTCAACGGCTGCCGAGTGGTGGTGTGGAGCTCCGGCACTCCGTCGGTGGCGACTGCGGACTCCACGGGTCGCATCACCGGTGTGAGCGTGGGAACATCCACCATCACCGTACTCTCCGGAGGCAAGACGACGCAGGGAGTCGTCACTGTGCTGGCCGCCGGACCAGCATCCACTGTGACTGCCGTTTCGGGTGACCAGCAGTGGACGTATGTGAGCTCCAGTGCGCTGGTAGCCCCCAGTGTGATCGTGCGCGATGCGTCCAATGTACCGGTGCCCAATGCACCGGTGGTGTTTACGGCCAATGGCGGCACGTTCAACGGCGGACAGCCGCTGTTGACGCAGACCGATGTCAACGGGCTTGCATTTGCGACCGGTTGGACGCCGGCTGCGAGCGGCGCGACCATGTCCATGACCGCATCGGTGCAGGGCGTCGCCACGCCGGCGACGATCACGGTCAACTTGATATCCGGTGTCGTCAATCAGACCACCTGCATCAAGGATGCATGGGGTGGGCGATGCTGGGGTGCCGGCACGCGAGGACAACTTGGAAACGGCCTCAATACGTCGACGACCACTCCAGTCGACGTGACGAATCCGGTCAACGCACCGCTCGTGAGCTTCAACACGCAGACCAGCGGCGATCATTTCTGCGGACTCGATGCGGCAGGCCTCGCCTACTGCTGGGGATGGAACGCCGCCGGTCAGCTCGGCGACGGCACACGTGTGGACCGCGGTGTTCCAACTGCCGTGGCAGGAAACTTGGTGTTCACCTCGATCGCCACGGGATTGGCGCACACCTGCGGTGTCGCAGGCGGCGATGTGTATTGCTGGGGCATCAATCCGCACGGTCAGCTCGGCGATTCGCTGCGCGGCACCACGTATCTCGTTCCAACAAAGGCAAAGACGCCAACCGGCGTCGCGTTTTCGCAGGTAACGGCCGGCGCGAATTTCTCCTGCGCGCTTGCGACCACTGGTGATGCGTACTGCTGGGGAAACAATAACGGCGGTCAACTCGGCGACGGATCGAGTGGTTCGGTCCAGCATCTCTTTCCATTCGCCGTCGTCGGTGGTCTGCACTTTTCACAGATCGCCTCGAGCTTCGGGAATACCTGTGGATTGTCGGGCGGCGCCGCGTATTGCTGGGGGCAGAACGGATCCGGCCAACTCGGTACTACGCCCGGTGGCAACATCGGAGTTCCCACGCTGATTACAGGCGGTCACTCGTTCGTGGAGATCAGCACTGGCCAGCTTCGCGCCTGCGGCGTGAAAGCATCGCCGGATGATTCAACATGGTGCTGGGGCCAAAACGGTAACTCGCTGGGTGACGGCTCGAATGTCGATCGGCAGGTGCCAACGCTGCTTCCTGCCATTGTCTCGAACATCATGCATGGCGGTCCTGGAGTTGGCTACGCGTGCGGCACATCGCCCGGCGGTTCGCAGACGCTCTGCTGGGGGAACAACAACACCGGACAACTCGGCGACGGCACCACAACGACGCATTCCATTCCCACCGTCGTCCCACGCGTTGCGGCAACAGTGGGAGCACCACTGTCAATCGAGGCGCAAATACCATCCGCGGCAGCGCAGAGCGGCGGCACGAGCGCGTTGGTTCCAATCGCACCGTCCGTCATTGTTCGCGATGGGTTCGGCAGTGTCGTGGCCAATGTCACCGTCAACTGGACCACGCTTTCCGGCGGCGGCAATCCCACCAACTCCACCAGTCTCACAGACGCACAAGGCGTTGCAACGAGTTCAGGCTGGACGCTCGGCGCGGCGAGCGGCGCGCAGACGCTTCAGGCCACGGTAAACGGAATCATCGTCAACGGATCACCCAGTGCAACGCCACTGCACTTCACGTTCTTCGCCACTGCATCGGCGAACCTGCCGGCGTTCGCGGTGAAGATCGAAGGCGACAGCACATACTACGCAAGCTCGACCAATGCTGGCGGTTTTCGGGTGCCGCAAATCGTAAAGGTGACAGATGCGTCGAACAATCCGCTGCCGAATATCGCCGTCACATTCACGCTCGGTGCGAGCAGTGGAACGATTGGCGGAGGCGGCGGACCATTCACCACAAATACGGATGCAGCCGGACTCGCGACGTTGCCATCCGCCGCATGGGCGCCGAATACAACCATCAATGCGCAGAGTACCGTTACGGCAACCGTCGCAGGCTTCGCCACGCCGCTCGTGTTCACTCACTTCCGGGCTAACAACAGTTTCGGACTCGTATCGTGTGAGTTGACCAACGCAGGCGCGGCCATGTGCGTGGGTTCCAACACGTACGGCACTGTCGGCGACGGCACTACGACCACGCGCACGACGTTCGTTCCCGTGTCCGGCGGACTTGCGTTCACCTCGCTCGCTGAGGGCGTCGCGATGGCGAAGTGTGGCTTGGTGAGTACGACCGCCTATTGCTGGGGATCCAATAGCATGGGTCAGCTCGGCGACGGCACCCAGATCGATCGTACGGTCCCCACGCCCGTTTCGGGCGGGCTCGCATTCAGCCAACTCGCGCTGGGCGGCTCCACTACCTGTGGTATCACGACCGCACAGCAGCTGTATTGCTGGGGTTGGAGCGGTGACGTCGGTCTCAATGAGGGTCTCGCACTGGTCGGACGCATTCATCTTGTTCCAACGCTGATCAACACGAACGGACTGGTATTCACGAAAATCACGCTCGGCGACAACGGCGTTTGCGGTCTCACCGCCGCGGGCACGATCCATTGCGTGAGCGCCAACATGCGAGGTGATGGGCCGGTTACGCTCACCAATAGTTTTACGCAGTGGATCAACGGGCCATACATCGACGTGCAGGCCGGTAACACAATCGCCTGCGCCTTGGACACATCGGGCATCGTTTACTGCATTGGCTCCAACCAGAGCGGTGCACAGGGGCAAGGCAATGGAACGAGCACGGCCGTGTTCAACAACACACCGGCCCCCGTACTCGGCGGCTTCACCTTTGCCGACATCCATGTGCAGAACATCCGCGCGTGCGGACGCCGAGCGAACGGTGACGTCTACTGTTGGGGCGGCAACTCCGGCACGGGAAGTCCCGGTCCTGTGGATCGGCCCACACAGATCGCGGGCTTCAAGGCGGCGTCCGTCCGGATGGCATCGTTCCGTAACACGTGCGCTAAGGCGCTCTCTGGACAGTTGTACTGTTGGGGCCCGCAATCAAGCGGTCTTGGGTATGTCGGTGATGGAACAACGATCGATCGCGTGTCACCGGTCGCGGTGCCCAATTGGCCAGATGGCGCTGCGGCCGGAGTCCCAGCTACCATCTCCGCAAATGCGACAAGTCCGGGTACGCAATTCGGCGCAATTCCGCTGAGTCCGAATCCATCGGTCACCGTGAAGGACCGCTTCGGCACTGGCGTTCCCGGTATTACCGTGACGTTTAGCGCACCACCTGGGAGCGGCACCGTCGTTGGCGGGTCCGCGGTAACCGACGCATCAGGCATTGCGACGATTGGCTCATGGACGCTGCCGCAGGGCCCCGGAACTGCACGACTCGATGCCACCGTGCCCGGGCTCCCATCACTGGTCTATCAGGTCATACTCCTCCAGTCGGCGGGTTCAATCACCGCAAGCAACGGCAACAATCAGTTCCTGCCGGATTTCTACACGTCGACGCAGTCGTTGAGTGCAACCGTGCTCGATGCGTCGAACCAGCCGATCATTGGAGCTGCCATCACCTTCACGATCAGCGGCTCGAACGGCACGCTCGGTGGACTCGCGAGCACCAACATTCAAGTCACTACCGGCGCGAACGGTATCGGCACGTTGTTCTCAGCCTGGAACCCACCGCAGACAGCGGGGCAGGCATATACAGTCACGGCATCAGTACCCGGACTCGCGCCGATTACATACACCGCGCGCCGCCTCCTTTTCAGTTTCAACGGCGGCGATCCCGGCGCGTCGTCGTGTCGCATCAGCGCCTCGAGCAACACCTATTGTTGGGGTGGCAACTTCAGTGGCTCAGTGGGCGACGGAAGCAACACGAACCGCACCGCACCCGTGCAGGTCACCTCGGTGCCGACGCTCGCAACACTTGGCGAGGGTGCGATCGGTTTCCACCACTGCGGCCTCACCACGGCCGGCGCTGCATACTGCTGGGGCGACAACGATGCCGGACAGCTCGGCAACGGCACACGGGTGAACAGCAACACCGCCGTCGCAGTGCTCGGCGGGCTGACCTTCTCGAAGATCTTCACGGGGCCCTATTCCACATGCGCGCTCACCACGGCGAATGCGCTGTACTGCTGGGGCTGGGCGTCGTACAGCTTCCTCGGCGACGGACAGCTCAACACCGCTGTCTCCACCCCAACTGCAGTGAACACCGGCGGTCGCACCTTTAACACCGTGAGCATTGGAGGTCGTGCCGTCTGCGCGATCGACGCCACCGGACAGGCGTTCTGCTGGGGCCAAAACTTTGCCGGTCAAATCGGCAACAACACCACGGTCAGTTCGCCAACTCCTGTCGCGGTTCAGACGGCGCTCCGGTTCATCAGCCTCTCCTCCGGATTCGACTTCACCTGCGGCGTCACGACTGCCAGCCAGGTGGCGTGTTGGGGCTTCAACGGCAACGGGCAGATCGGCAACGGGACGACAACCAATCAGCTTACGCCCTTCCTGCACTCCATCAACTCGGTGTCGGAAGTGCGAGCCACGGAGATCACCGCGTGTGCACGTGCAGCAACGGTGTTCTGCTGGGGCTACGGCGGCGGTGGCACCATCGGCAATGGTAGCTTCACGTCGCCGCAGTCGACGCCCGTGTCGATCGGTTCAGGCATGACGCCGACATCACTGCCGTCCTTTGCGCGCGGCGTCGCGTGTGCGAGTTCCGCTTCCGTGCTCTATTGCTGGGGCAATTCACTCGCCGGAGTTGGCGACGGCACTGGCGCGACACGCTCAGTACCAACCGCTGTGCGCTGGGTGGATAGCCCGGCGGGCACCGCGGCGACCATCTCCAGCAACTCAGGCGTCAGCACACTGAATGCGGCACCGACTCAGCCCACGACCATGTCGGTCAAGGTGGTGGACGCATTTGGAACCGCTGTCGTTGGCGCGCCAGTCGCGTTCGTCGTCACAAGCGGCGGCGGATCGCTCACCACAAACAACACCACGTCCGACGCATCCGGTAACGCAACAACATCATGGACTCTCGCCGGCGCTGTCGGCAGCGTCGGCACCATGGAAGCACGGGTGAGCAGCGTGCCAAGCTTCGTTTTCTCGGGAACCATTCAGAACCCGACCGTTGCGATCAGCTCGCTGCTCGTCGGCGGCCTGCCGGCAAACATCTCAGCCCTGAAGGGCAGCGTCACCGTCAACTCAACCGTCACCGGAGCACAGGTCAGCCATATCGACGTCTCGCTCACGAGCGGCTCGACAACAGTGGTCAGTTCGCAGCTATTCGGCCCCGCCAATCTCAGCAACTTCGCGTTGTCGCAGAGCTTCAACACCACTGCAGTGGCCCCGGGCAACTACACGCTCAATGTCCAGATGTACCTCAACGGTGTTGCGTCTCCGGCCACTTCAAGCATTGGCGTGACAATCATCCCGTAGCGGAAACACCCTCGGCCGGTTTACACGAACCGTCGCCAACGAAGCCAACCGGCAAGCGCGAGTCCGAGACCAATCTGCGCTCCAAGCAGGATCCAGAATCCGTGCGGATGTGCGGAGAGCGGGATGTGCTGGAAGTTCATGCCGTACATCCCGCTGATCACCACAAACGGAATCGAGATCGTCGCAATCACCGACAAGCCCTTCGTCACGTGGCTCAGTCGGTTGCTCACTTGCGAGAGGTAGCTATCCATGGTGCTCGACAGCAGTTCGCGATATGTCTCGAGCGAGTCATTGATGCGCATCACGTGATCGTACACGTCACGGAAATACATCTGCGCTTCGACTTCGAGCTGCGGGAGCGGACGATTCGCCAGCACATTGAAGATTTCGCGCTGGGGCATCAGATACCGCCGCAGTGAAAGCACCAATCGCTTCACGGCAAAGATGTCCTGAAGCGCGGCCTGGTCGAAATCTCCGAAGACGCGTTGTTCCAGCCCGTCAATGAACGAATCGATCTGGTCGAGAATCGGGAAAAATTCGTCAACCGCTTCGTCGCATACCATGTGCATGAGTCGGCCGAGTCCGCGCGTCAGCACGTCTGGACTGCGTGCGACCACGTCCAGCACGCGTGAAATGCTCGGCGAGTTACCGAGGTGGGCCGTAACCAGATAGTTCGGCCCGAGAAACGCGTGAATGTTTGCGGTCTCGAGATCGTACGGATCTTCCGTCGCATCCTGAAACTTCACTGCTCGAAGAACCACGAACAGGTAGTCGTTCACCTGCTCGACCTTGATGCGCCCGTTGTCGTTCAAGGCGTCTTCAATCGAGAGCGCGTGGAAATGAAAGACGCGCTCGAGCAAGGCGTGCTCCGAAGCGACCGCGCTGTCGATGTCGACCCAGAGGCGTCCCTTCGCATCTGCCAGCGCCCGAGCGAGGTCGTCAGCAGACAGGTCTCGCGCGACAGTGCCCGTTGCATCGCAGTAGAACGAGTGGGGCCCCTCGGTGGCGCGGCCAGCCGTTGTCATGGTGTCAGCAGTGCAGTGGATTCACAATTCTTCGTGCGCCCGGCAAACGTAACGCTTGCGCCAGACGCTGCGAGTATTGAACGTAGTTCCATGGGTCACGACCACCACCATCACGGCTCGCACGGCCACGGTCACCATCATCACCATGGTGACGGCAATTCCACACGCCTGCTGATCGTGCTCGTGCTCACGGCCATCTATACCTTGGCCGAGGCGCTTGGTGGTTGGTACTCGCATTCACTGGCACTGCTTGCGGATGCGGGGCATATGTTGTCCGATGTCGCTGCGCTTGGACTCAGCTTGTTTGCGACGTGGATCGCTCGGCGGCCACCCACACCGGCGCGCTCGTACGGATATCATCGCACGGAAATTCTCGCTGCGCTCGCGAACGCCGCCACGCTCATCGCGATTTCGCTGTGGGTGTTCTACGAGGCATATCATCGAATCGGCGCTCCCCCCGATGTCTTGGGCGGCACCGTCATGGCCATCGCCGCCGGCGGCTTTGTCATCAACGTGCTCGGTATGTTTGTGTTGAGCGGCGGCCGCCACGAAAACCTGAACGTGCGCGGTGCGTGGCTGCACGTTGCGACGGATGCGTTAGGCAACATCGGCACGGTCGCCGCGGGCGCTGCGGTGTTGTACCTCGGCTGGCGCTGGGCCGATCCCGCCGCATCGGTGCTCATCGCACTACTCGTGTGCTGGTCGGCGTGGGCGTTACTCCGCGAAAGCGTCGACGTCCTCATGGAAAGCACACCGAGCGGTATCGATGCCGATTCCGTGCGCACCAGGCTATGCACCGTCGGCGGCGTCAGTGCTGTGCACGACTTGCACATCTGGTCCATCGCCAGCGGCCGAGTGTCGCTGTCGGCCCATATTTCGGTCGATGGATCGCGCCCTGATCGGGATGTTTTGGCGAGTCTCTGTCAGTTGCTAGGCGAGGAGTACAAGATCACGCACGTCACGCTGCAGCTCGAGGAAGAATGCGCGGCGCACGAAGCCTTGCACGCGTGACGCTGTCGTCCTGCGCGAAGCGAAGGACCTGCTCTCGTGTCATTCCGAGCATCGTCGAGGAATCTGCATTTACGCAGTCGACTCAAGCCTGCCGTCCCTTGTTGAACAGCATTTGTAGTGCTGTCAGGGCGAGAAATGCAGAATAACAGCGAATTCATTCGCCGTTATTCTGTTTTGATGTGTAGGAATGGCTCAGCAACATCACGACAAACGAACAACCTCTCAACTGTCATTCCGAGCGTAGCCGAAGAATCTGCCCCTCGCCCTACTTCACATCCCCAGTCGATTCGGTAGCCGTTCTGTTCGAACCAAGCAGCCCAGCAAGGAACGGCTTGGCTATGCACGCGTAAAAGCCACGTCCGTCGCAGATCGACTTCGCCTGCGATTCGACAAAGCGCTGCACCTTGGCCGGATACGTGTGGCAACGCGGCGTGTTCGTGCCCTTCACGCAACCGTTGTAGTGGAGCAACGCGGTTTGCCAGGTCGTCTCCGTCGTGACGCCACGACGCGTTCTCGGCTTGAAGTACTTGCTGAGAATGAACACCCCGAACTTCACGTTGGTGGAATCCGTCGCGAGATCCCTGCCAAGGAGCTCCGTCATTTCCTTGGTGGCCCACACCTTCGGATAAACCTGCATCAGGCCGACAGCGCCAACGCTCGACGTAGCCTTCGAAACGAAGCGCGCATTTTCGGTGAGCATCACACCGAAAATGATGGCCGGCGAAATGCCGCGCACGTACGCCTCGCGCACGGCGAATGTCGCAATGGAATCCGCACGCGCTGAATCCACCTGCTTCAACCGCATCAGGTCTTCGTAGAAGTTGCGCTTCTCTTCCTGGAACTTCGGCGACGCCAGGATCTGATCGGCGGTCGTCGAATCGCCCGGCGCAATAGCGGCCGCTAGCTCCGGCGCGTGCTTTCGGAGCTCCTCGCCAATGGTGCCCTTCGTCGCGTAGATCGGATGCGTGTTCCGCACCGCATACACGATGACCCCGACGAGAATGACGATGGCCGCCAGCGAGCGGAGAACAAAT
>JBBQHJ010000059.1:0-17912 GCA_038323865.1 Gemmatimonadales bacterium | reverse complement strand
CGACGGATAAGCCAGATCATCGCCGCAACATCGAGCCTGCGGCCGGTATCCGCGCCGCGAATGAGCGCCGAGACCGGAAAGTTGGTCAACGTGCCGTAGCGGATAGCGTGGACGGATGTGTTGAGTGCGTCCGGTTGCTTGGTGCTGATCCCAGAACAGGCACTGACGATTGCCAGGACTGCGATTGAATAGCGCATGGCCCAAAGCAATAGGCCGGGTATGAATAGTCAATTACTGAACTGCCAGTGCGGTCGCGCTTCCAGCGCAGCGGATATTTACAGACGCAACTGATCTGACGGAAAGTGCGGGGCATCAGCGCGCCGATTCTTCACTAAAGCATCCAAGAATAACTGCCAGCTTTTGGAGAAGAGCGAAACTGCGTCAATGCGGACGAGCGATCTGCGACATTCGCGGCCAATCTGCGATATCTGCGTCCGCGCCGAAGGCGCAACCGCCCTTGAGAAAGGCGTGAGGTGCAGATTCCTCGACTTCGCTCGGAATGACACGGGCTCTTCGCTCGGATGACAGCACACCAAACGGCTTGACCGAGTTGCCGAATGCGACCGACTAGCAGCGCCGCATTCGGGCCTCGATTCTTCTACGGCCACTCTAAACGCAGGAGGGCGGGAGCGCGTCTCCCGTCAGGGACTACTGTCCGGGGTGATACGTCCTTTCCGTATGACCCGTGAGCTGTGGCTTGTAGAAATACACATCGCGCAAGTTGCCGCTCGCATAACGCTCGGCCTGATCATTGAAGTGCATGGACTTCGGATTTCCACTCTGCCCACCAGCGGTCACCGCACGAGCACGCACGCTATCTCCGAACTCCACAACGGCGAGGAAGCTGTTGCCGCTGGTGCCGTAGGCTTTCTTGCTGCCGTTGAAGCGACGTGCGCCGAACGATGCGAGCGATCCCCAACGCGCGGTCGTGAACGGAACCGGAATGCTGGGACCGGAATCGGCAAACGGATGCACGATGTCATCGGTGAGCCGCTGAAAACGATTCACCGCACCCCATGGAGTCTTCCACGTGCCGAAATCCCGGGTGAGCAGATCGCTCGCAGCCGCCAACGCCTGAAGACGCGCAGCTGGTGTGGTCTTGTTCGCGAGGTAGTCATCGAGTGCCAGGCCACCAGGAGCACCACGCGAAGCACGCGCGAGTTCGTCGGCCCATGTGATGGCAAGCGTGGTCGGAACCGAGCTCGCCGCCCAGCGATGATCCCATGCGCGAAGCATCTGTACTTGCTCCGCGACTTTCGTCTTGACGAGATCCGACGCCGGCGTCTGGTCATACGCCGCAAGCAACCCCGGAATCAGGACGTCGAAGCTCGGCATCCATGAATCGAATGCCGCATCAATCACGCGCTGCGGTGTGTAGTCCTTGCGCGCGGGAAGCACACGCAACGCATGCAGGCCGCGCTGATTCTCACCGACACGATCCATGTACTTTGGAAACTTCGCCGGATCAGGGCTGTTGCCCGGACCGGCCGCTGTGTATGGCCAGTTGTTCGAGTTGTAGGCCCAGCCATTCTTCGGGTTCACCACGTTCGGACTTTCGTCGAACGTGTGCAGTCCCTTCCACTCTGTGGCCGGATTGCTTCCATCAACAGGCTTCGTCCAATCGAACGACGTATCGCGGCGCGGAATGAAATTTGAGTGGAGATATCCGAAGTTGCCGTCGGCATCGGCGTACAAGGTGTTGTTCGACGAGTTGGTGTGCAGTTCCATGACCTGCTTCCAATCCTTCAAGCTCTTCGCCTTGGTGCGCGAATACGACTGCGTGAGCGCCTTGAGCGGCTCGTTCATGAGACGCACCGTAACCCACTTCCCGTCGAGCGACCGGATGACCGGACCATGTTGCGTGCGATACACCGTGAAGTCACGCTTGACCATTCCGCTCGCCGTCTTGTACGGAATGGAAATCGTCTCTACAGAGACGGGCTTGTCCTGGCTGCCGTACTTATAAGTGTAGGCAGTGCCTTTCCTCGTGATCCTCTCGGCGTATTCGTCGACGTTGTCGATGCCGCTCGTGGTGTGCATCCAGCCGAGTCGCGAGTTGAAACCCTGATACATGAAGAATTGGCCCCACGTCGAGGCACCGTAGACGTTCAGTCCTTCTTCGCTCGTGGCCTGCGCTTCGGAACGGAAGAAGAACGACGTATGCGGATTGATCCACAGAATCGCATGGTGACTCGCGGTGATCTGCGGGCCGATCGCAAAGCCATTCGAACCGGTCGGCTCGCGCAGGCGCTGCGCACTCTGATCTTCCACCAGACCTGTTGCCTTGGTGGCCGCCGGCGCGCCGTAGAAATCCTGAAGGCCGCGCAGTGAGACCGCCTCGATGTCGCCGCCAATGCTGCCTTCACTGAACGTGAGCGCCATCCACGGCTCGAACTTCGTGAGCACACGTGGCTTCACTTCCGGATGCTTGTAGAGGAAATAGTTGAGGCCATCAGCCCAGCCGTTCATGTCGGCCTTGAGCCACGCCGGACTACGGGCATACATGGCCTTCATCGTGTCCGGATTGATGAATAATTTCATCCGCAGATCACGCCAGATCTCCGCCTCACCCTCCGCCTCGGCCAGCCGGCCCTGCGAATTGATGAAATTGGTCTCCACGCGATTGAAGTCGTCCTCGCCCTGCGCGTACATCATGCCGAAGATGACATCGGCGTCCGTCTTCGCGGTGATGTGAGGAATGCCCCAGTCATCGCGAACGATGGTGACGCGTTTTGCCGTGGCTTCCCAGCGAGCGGCGTCGGTGTCGCGCGCATCGAGCGTGCTGCATGATGCGGCGAGGAGGAGGCTGAAGGCGATAAGCTTTCGCATACACATGTTGTAAGAAAAAAGCAGGAGAAGAAGTCGTTTTAACTCACATCGCTTCTAACGCTTTTGTTTTTCATACGTGCCCATCAACGTGGCCTGCGCAATGACGTGCCCTTCCATTGCCGCAAGCAGATCAGGCTTTTTCACGGCTCCGAGATCACCAAGCAACGCATCGAGCGCATACAACTTGAAGTAGTACCGGTGCTGTCCGATAGGTGGGCAGGGTCCGCCCCAGCCCGTGCGCTTCCAGTCGTTCTCACCCTCGCGCGTGCCCGCGGGAAGCGACGTCGATGCGCCTTCCGCGAAGCTCGTCTGTGACGCCGGAATATCGTAGAGCACCCAATGCACGTAGACCATCTTCGGCGCCTTGGGATCAGGCGCGTCCGGGTCGTCGACGATCAACACAAAGCTGCGTGTCTCGGGAGGAAATCCGCTCCACGCCAGTGGCGGCGATGGGTCCGCTCCCTCACAGGTGAACTTTGCCGGAATCTGGCCTTCGTGTTCGAAGACCGACGAGGAGATCATGAGCGTCATGCTGCGCCCCGCGTTGGTTTAAGAAGATAAGTGCAACTTGCCTCCTCAACGCCTGTGCGCAACAGGAGGTTCGATCAGATCTCCGGGTGCCGGAGTGGAACCAGTGACCGCCGTGCCGGTGACGCCATCGATAATACCGGTACCGCCATGAACGGAGTGAACAGCGCCGTCACGATGAGAATCATGTACAAGGTCTGCGAAATCACGTGTGCATCGAGGTACGGGCGAAAAGCGCTCATCGTTGTGGCTACCCGGATTCAACTACGGAGAACAGCGCTCTTGCCTTCGGCGCTGGACGCGGATGTAGCAGATGTCCACGGATGCCGCGGATCACTCCTCTACAGCAATAGGCAGTTCTGCAGCCATCAAGGAGTCGCAGAACTGCCTTTGCCTTCGCGCCACTCAGGAGAGCGACGGATGCTTGTTGACCGTGGCATCGTGCACCTGGAACTGGTGCGCCACGGACAGGATCTTGTCGTCGTCGTACAGATTTCCAACGATGACTGCGCAGATCGGCTGCGCATTGAGCGGCGGCGGTGCCGGCGTCGGCGTCGCACCACCACGCCCGCCACCACCACCCTGCTGCGGTACGTCGAACTTGTACGGCACCACGGCGCACGGATGTCCGGTCTGTGCATTCGGCGAGACATCTGCCCCCGGATTGCCGATGAACATGTCGAGATCCTTCATGTACTCGGCCCACTTCGAAACGAGCACATACCGGCGGCGCTGGGCGTTCAAATACTCATAGCCGCGCACGAGACGGCCACCAACGAATCGCGGATTCCAGTTCGCCGGTGCCATCGCATCGGCAGGAACACCAGTGGCGCCATCCGTACCTGGGAACGCTGTGCCGCGCTGTGTCGGCAACACCAGCGTTGTGAGATCGAGCCCGATTTCCTTTGCCTTGCGCTGCACGTAGTCATCGAACGCCGCGGCGTATTCGGTGTTGAGACTTCCAATGCCATCCGAGATTCCGCCAACGACCGGCCGCGGACCGACATCTGTGGGCTTCATGCCGAGTGACTTCAGCTTGTCGACGAACTCCGGCGGAGCCCCGTTCGTGCCGCTGTTGCCCTTCATGTCCACACCGATGCGCAGCGACGCGAGCTTGATATTCGGATCGAAGTTGAACGGCGTGGTAACGGTGGAGTTGTCCTTTGGATCTGATCCGTGAATCACGCTGAACACCATCGCGCAATCCTCAACCGTGCGGCAGATGGGTCCAACGCGATCCTGTGACCAGGCAAGCACCATTCCGCCGTAACGACTCACGCGTCCAAACGTCGGTCGCAGCGCACTCAATCCGCAGCGAATCGCCGGCGACACAATCGAGCCCTGCGTCTCCGTGCCAATGCCGAACGCCACGAGTCCACCGGCCGTTGCTGACGACGGGCCAGCCGACGAACCACTCGAACCCTGCGTGAGATTCCACGGGTTGTTCGTGCGCCCGCCGAACCACTGATCGTTCTGCGCAAAGATTCCCGTAGTGAGCTTCGCCACCAGCACGGCACCGGCATCGCGCAAACGAATCACGACTTCGGCATCGTCATCAATGACGCGATCCTTGAAGTCCGGCGAACCCCACGACGTGATAGTGCCTTTAGTAGCAAATAGATCCTTAACGCCGTACGGCAATCCGTGTAGAGGGCCGCGATACTTGCCCGCCGCAATGTCCTTGTCGGCCACCGACGCCTCGTAGAGCGCCGACGTCTCCATGATCGTGACCGCACAATTAAGCGTCGGATTGAGACGCTTCAAACGTTCGAGGTAGATCTTCGTCAACCTCGTCGACGTGATCTTCTTCGCCTTGATCATCGCCGACAAGCGATGTGCAGGGAGAAACGCGATCTCCTCGTCGCTACTCGGCACAGCACCAGAGAACGAAGCGGGCATGAACGGCTTGCGATCGAACGCATGCACGCCATGCTCCTTGACCATCTTCTCCATCAGCGCACCGGTTCCGCCGGGATACGGCATGAACTGCTCGGCCGGCGGTTCACCGTTGCCAAGTTGGTAGAGAGGCAGCGTCTGCTGTTGCTGCGGCGTCACGGGAACAAACGCCCGACGCGTCGAATCCGTCGCCTGACTGCGTGCCATCGCCGGAACGAGCGCCGTTCCCGCTGCGCTCACGAGCGACATGAACAGGAATTCGCGTCGTCCTACCGCGCCATGCGTCGCATCTTCCACCTGCTCGGCAATGAGTGCGAGCTCGGATTGTTCGGCGTCGAGAAAGTCTTCAGGTGTATTCACTTGATCTCCTCAGAAAGTTGCTCGGGACTAGCTACGGACGCAGATGGGCACAGATGTCACGCAGATGAACACAGATAACTACGTGAACTGCCCCCGATTGAAGGAAAAAGAAGCAGTTCTGGTTTTATCTGGGTTTATCTGCGTCCAATCTGCGTTCATCTGCGTGCGCAGTTCCATGCGGTCAGAAAAGTGCCGAGCCGCGAAGCAGTGCGCCAGCATGATTAAGAAGTGTTGGCAACGATTCTTTGCTATCAAGAGCATCGCGGAGGAGAGGCCGGAGTAGCAAAGCAACGCGCAACACATGTCGTGTCGGCGAACCGGCAAGGCTGGCATCACTCTGTCGCTGAAGAACATCAGTACTACCGGTCAGTCCCGGCGAAAACGCATACGCGAGCGCCTCACCGAAGACGTCGAAATCCTCACCGGCCGCCTTCGCTGCCGCTCGCACACGTTTTCCACTCGGCGCCAGGAGCACATGAAACAACTCGTGCTCCAGCGCGATCAATGGGTCCGGCGCAACCGGAACTTCGAGGATGACGGAATTCGCGACGAACCGTCCACCACGCGTCCCACTCATCGGATTCGGCACCAGATAGACCGGCACGTCGATGCGCTTCGTCACTCCGCTCAGGCGAATGACAGCCGCCATCGCTCCGGCGAGGGAGTCGCGAACAAGCGGCAGTCGGAGCGCCAAGGCATGCACACGTTCCGCACTGGCGTCGAGCATCGGCGCGAGCCGCTTCGAGAAGTGCTCGAGGATTAGGACTTCTTCTTTCATCTCGCTCGCCGGCAGCGGCGTCTTCACCGCGAACGTGTCGGAATAGAACACACGCTCGAAGCCGTGATTCCAACCGCGAGCTCGACGGAGCACTGCATGTCGCTTGAGAAGCGCCTGGTCGGTGCTGTCGAGCGCGAGTGAATCCGCCGCCCACCGTACATATGCCCGATGCGTCCGCGCATCCCAGTCGGCCAGTTGATCCACGATATGGAAGACCTGCGCCGTCCGCGTCTTATGAATGGTCAATCGCAACAGCCCAACGTCGATGGGACGCTGCGCTTCGGCAACCGGGACCGTAACCAGCAAGGCGAGCAGAAGAATTCGCGAGCGCACGGCAGCGAAGTTGCCAGCGAACGCCGAGTGCAGCAAGGGACGCAAATGCTTGACCCATCGCGATTTGCGGATAATCTCCCACGTCCGCACAACAAAGCTTTCAAGCGCGTGTCGATCTGGCCTCATCCCGCTCGTCGTGTTGGTAGAGCCACTCATCTCAACGGCTTCTACCCCTGATTCGGAGAGATTCCATGCGATTCATGATGATTGTGAAGGCCAGCAAGGACAGCGAGGCGGGCATCCTGCCAACCGAAGCGGACATGGCAAAGATGGGCCGCTTCAACGAAGAGCTCATGAAGGCGGGCGTCCTGCTCGATCTCGCGGGCCTGCAGTCCAGCGCCAAGGGCGCACGCATCAAGTTCGACGGCGAAAAGAAGACGGTCATCGACGGACCGTTTGCCGAGACGAAGGAGCTGATCGCGGGCTACTGGATCATCCAGGTGCGTTCGCGCGAAGAGGCACTCGAATGGGCAATGCGTGCCCCGAACCCGGCCCCGAATGGCCAGCCGAGCGAGATCGAGGTGCGCCAGTTCTTCGAGCTCGAAGATCTCGGCGACAACAAGGCCGTGGAGGATGCAAAGCAGCGCATGGCCGAGTTCGTGTCGAGCCGGCAGTCATCCTGAACGCAACAAAGGATCTGCTTTCTTGCACACCGACGTAAATCGCGCCATCGACGCGGTCTGGCGAATCGAATCACCGAAACTCATAGCAGGGCTCACGCGCATGGTTCGCGACGTGAGCCTCGCTGAGGATTTCGCACAGGACGCACTCGTTGCTGCGCTGGAGAAATGGCCCGACACGGGCATTCCCGACAATCCGGGCGCGTGGCTCATGGCTACTGCCAAGCGACGCGCCATCGATCACCTGCGCCGCGACAAGCGCATTGATGTAAAGCACGAAGAAATCAGCCGAACACTCGACGCGGAGAGAGACGCCGTGGTCAACGCGCTCGACGAGGCGATCGACGATCACGTTGGCGACGATCTGCTGCGGCTCGTGTTCTTCACCTGTCACCCGGTACTCTCGAAAGATGCACGCGTCTCGCTGACGCTACGCCTCCTCGGCGGATTGACGACGGGTGAAATCGCACGTGCTTTCCTCGCACCAGAGCCAACGATCGCACAGCGAATCGTGCGAGCCAAGAAGACACTCGCCGAGGCGAAGGTGGAGTTCGAGGTTCCGCGCGGCAAAGCACTGGTGGAGCGTGTCGCGTCCGTGCTCGAAGTGATCTACCTCGTGTTCAACGAGGGCTATTCGGCGACGGCAGGCGACGACTGGATGCGTCCGCAGCTCTGCGAGGATGCACTGCGCCTCGGTCGTGTGCTCGCGAACCTCACTGACGATATGGCCGAGGTGCATGGGCTGGTCGCGCTGATGGAGATTCAGGCGTCGCGACTCAAGGCGCGCACGAGCTCAACCGGTGAGCCGATCCTGTTGCTCGAGCAGGACCGCTCGCGGTGGGATCGGCTGTTGATTCGCCGCGGCCTTGCGGCGCTCGAACGCGCGGTCTCGCTCAGCGATTCCTTCGGCACGTACACCCTGCAAGCGGCAATCGCCGCGTGTCATGCGCAGGCACTCACCCCCGAAGCCACCGATTGGGCTCGCATCGCCGCGCTCTACGGTGCACTGGCTGCGCGCAATCCGTCACCGATCGTCGAGCTCAATCGCGCAGTGGCAATGTCCATGGCGTTCGGCCCTGAGTCCGGCCTGGCGATTGTGAACGCACTGCACGGCGAAGGCTCACTCGAGAACTATCACTTGTTGCCGAGCGTGCGCGCCGATTTTCTGATGAAGCTCAAGCGCTTCGACGAGGCGCGCGCTGAGCTCGCGCGTGCTGCGTCGCTCACCAACAACATCCGCGAGCGCGATTTATTGCTCGCTCGCGCCGCTGAGTGTGCGAAGCAGTCGGCGGTGGCCGCAGTAGAAAAAGAAATGCTTTGACGTTTGCTGGCAGCAGGGCCGCGTCAATGCAGAGGAGCGATCCGCGTCATCAGTTCCAATCCGCGCCATCCGTGTCCGCGCCGCAGGCGCAAACGTAGTTACGAAGCGTGGAAATGCAGATTCTCGCTGCGCTCGGAATGGCGCGTCTAGAACGGCTTAGTCGTATCCGGTTTTGATTTACGGAAATTGAAAATCGAATCCTCCGGCGCCTGAAGCGCGCGAGCGGAATCCGCACGTGCACGAGCCTGTTGACGTTCACGCCGAGCGCGTGCCGCCGCGCGGGCGACCCGTGCAGAGTCTGCCGCTGCAATTGAATCGGCATTCGGTGCGATGGAGCCACTGGCCGAGTCAACGATCTGCCCCGCGGCTGGTAGCGGAACTGCCCACCTGGGCTGAACTGGGCCCGGTGCCGCCGCCACCTGCGCTACCTTGGCGACCGGCGCTGGTGTTGGTGTCGGCGCGCCCAGATCGTGATTGAACGTTGCCGCGAGCACGGCGAGCGCGATCACGAACACTCCACCTCCAATTGCACTCGGCATCAGCCACTTCCGGCGCCCACCATCATCGCCGCCCGCTGCCACCAGTTCACGCTCGGCAACGATCGGCTCCTGCGGAGCAATTGGCGTGAACTCCACCGCCGTGCCCATGAGAAGCGCGTTCGTCTCGTCGAACTTCAGTGCCTCGAGCGGCATGAGGTTCGGACCGACAAAGATCGGCGTGGCCAGTTCTTCGTCATCGAGCTCGCTTTCGCTCGAATCCTCGACATCCTCGAGAGCCGCGACACGCTTCTGCTCGATCTCCGCTTCGCCCCGTTGCTTGAGTTCGGCGCGAAGCGCGTCGATCTGCTTGCGATCGAGCACAGCAACGCGTTCCAGTTCTGTTTTCTGTGCGGCAATCGACTTCTCGAGCTCGGTGCGCATGGTGGTGAGGTCTGCGCGCTCATCCGTCATTGCCTTCTGAAGCTTCGCACGCTCGTCGGCAACCGCCTTCTGAAGTGCGACGCGCTCTGTTTCCAACTTCTCGCGCTCGCCTTCCATTTTCGCCTGGAACTCCGCGCGTTCTTTCGACATCAGCTCTGCGAAGTCGGAACGTTCCGTCGCGATCATCGTTTCGAACGCCGTGCGTTCGTTCGCCAGCTTCTCACGCTCCGACCGCTGTTCCTCGAGAATCTCGGCGCGGATGCGCTTCTCTTCCTCTTCGCCGCGATAGAGCGGATCAGACATGCCGATCAGCGCGATGAAGTTGACGATGTCCGTCTTTGTCGAGGCATTCTTGACGTCGAGCAACTCGGCTGTCGCAGCGGCGAGGCGCTCTGGAAGTTCCGGGCGCATGTCGTGGAGAGTGTCCACGTTGCAGGTGTCCGGATCTTCCATGCCGGCGAGCATGGCCATCGCGAGCCGCGCAATCGTGCGGGCATCGCGAGTTTCTTCTGGTGGCCGCACGCGATGAATGGGCGTGACGTCGAACATCACGCGCACACGATCCGTCCGCGGCTCCAGGTACACGCTACCGGCCGTCAGGATGCGATGCACGATTCCGCGATCGCGTGCCCACTCGAGGAGTCCGTTCAGCTCCCGCAAAATGGCGGCAATGCGAATCGTCGAAAAGACTTCGCGACTCTGGAGTCGCTGCGCGATTGTCGTATCACCGATGCGCTGGGTGACCACCGCGAAGTGATCGCCGAGCCAGCGTCCTTCGACAACGGGCACGAGGCGGCGGTGTCCTTCGCTCGCCAGCACCTTGGTGTCTGCCGCCAGGTGCGAGAGCGCGTTCGCCTCGTCGCCCTCTGGCGTGCAGTAGATCGAGATCACGACGCCCGTCTGATCGTCGCGGCGCTTGGAATCGTTGTGCTTCCGCTCAGCGATGAGCGTCCGGCAGTTCGACGTATTTCCCAGCTCACCAACTATCGAATAGTCGGAATCGAGCGGTGCGAGGTCCAGCGGCTTCTCAGTGTCAGGCATGCTGCGCTCCAGAGTCTGCTGGAGACATATGCGGGAGTCATGCCGGAAGGCGGACGGCGCTGTAAGCTAGAAGACATCAAGGTCCTTGGCAGACCCAGTGCGACCTTTGTAACGGCTGGCGAGCTCGGCCATCATAGTGTCGTACGTGTCCTTTGGCCGCCCAAAGTACATCTGGTGGGTTAGAAGGAGCAGTTTCGGCTTGGCGCGCACCGCGAGCCCCGCGAGCTCCGCGATCGACGTATGGAACGATCGCGAGTAGGTTTTCCAAGCCGCATCGCTCGCGTCGTAGCCCATCTGCGAATAGGCCTCGTGAATGAGGACGTCGCAGCCACTGCACGCTTCCACAATGCTCTCGCTCGGCGAGGCATCCCCGGAAATCACAATAGAGCGATCCGGCGTATCGAACCGAAAGCCGAAGGCCTGCTTCCAGGATCCGTGCTTCACGAGAAAGGCCGTCACTTTCACGTTGGAGTCGCGGTAGACGACACCCGGCTTTATCTCGTGCGCAACGGCACGAACGCCTGTGGCGTTGCCATGCTCCAGACCCTTGATGCGGACGTCGTTGTCGGCGCTCCACGCCTGCATGATGTGCGACATCATCGCAGTGGTGCCCGGGGGCCCATAGACCTGTAGCGGGTCGGTGCGATGCATGATCCACGGCGTAAAAAGCAGATCGGGAAGTCCAAGCGTGTGATCGCTGTGGAGATGCGTGAGAAATACTCGGCTCAAGGCCGTCATTTCGAGCCCCTTCACACCCTTGTCGCTCGCGTCCTGCGCACGACGCACGATTCCCGTGCCCGCGTCGACAACATACGGAGTTCCGCGAACAATGATGGCCAGTGATGGCCCCATCGTGGACGGCACTGGCGCGGGATTGCCGGTGCCGAGAAAAACGATCTTGGTGATGGCGGTGCCACCGGTGGGCGCCATGGTCTGCGCGCGACCTTCGAGTGCGCAGACGCAGAGACACGAGGCAACAAGCAATCGCATGGCGGTCACGAAATTGGTCTGCGTGGACGAGCGATCGGCCACGGTGTGGTGATGGGACACGACGTTAATCCATGGGACTGTATGAATGCGATGAAACGCGGCTCCTTCGCGATTGGATCGAATGCCGGCTCACAGGAAATACTCCATGTCACTGCTTGAAGATTTCCAACATGTTGACCGGCCTGCTCCAGCACGTCGAGGGCGCGCTTGAAATCGCCGAACACAATTGACGACAGCATCATGTCGTAGTCGGAACGCGGGTGCTGATCGAGAATTGCTTCGCGAACGCGCGACGCATCGGTCCAGCGGTTCATCGCCGCGTAGGCGAACACTCGCGCACCGCGCACACCGGGAAACGCAGGCTGCGTCTTGGAAACGGCATCAACGATACGTGCGCCACTCTCGGCGCGCCCCGTAAAGACGAGCGCCATTGACGTCATCACACGCTCAGGAAGCAGCGTGGAGTCCATCGACGTGATTTGCACGCCTTCCGCGAGTGCTTCGTCGAATTGCCGCAGTGCCATCAGCGCGCCCATCCGGGAAACGCGGAGCACCACTGCCGACGGATCCAGCTCACGCGCAGAGTCGATCTCTCGTAGCCCCTCGGCAGGACGACCGAGCAGAGCGAGATTCTCTCCGTGCCACTGATGTGCCGACGCATCTCCGGGCATTCCCTTGAGCGCAAGAAGAAAGTGCGGTTCCGCTTCCAGATAGTGCAGGCCCGGCGACAACGCGAGCGCCATCGCGAGATGCGCATCGGCGGACGTGCTGTCCAGCGCCAATGCACGACGCGCCGCGACAAGACCCAACGCCGCGAGTGAATCAGTCGGCAACGTCGTGTACGCGGGCAGCACACCGTACGCCATCGCCATGTATGCGTACGCACGTGTGAACGATGTGTCCTTCACTGTCGCGCGACGGAAATAGTCGATGGCCGTGGTGACGTGCGCCGCGCCGCGCTTCGCGAAGAAATAGCGACCCCGCATCAGGAGATCATATGCATCGTTACTCGCCGTGCCGCGGCTTAGTTGCGCGGCGGATGACGCAACCTTGCCACGCAGCGCCGGCGCAATGGCGGCGACAATTTGCTTTGTCAATTCATCCTGCACGGCAAACACGTCGGCGGCCGGGCGATCGAAGCGTTCGCTCCACAACACGAGACCATCGTTGGCATTCACCAACTGCGTCGTCACGCGCAACTGCGCGCCGGCACGCTGAATACTTCCCGTGACAACGCCACCGACATTCAGCGCCTTTCCAATCTCGAGCGCGTTGACCTGCTTGCCCTTGTAGGCGTACGTCGACGTCCTGCCCGTAAGATGAACGTCGCGCAACTGCGCGAGTGCGTGCGACAACTCGTCGGTCACGCCGTCTGTGAAGTACTCATTCTGCGGATCACCACCGACATTCGCGAACGGAAGCACTGCCACCGTGGTCAACGGCGTGGCATCCACGCGAATCATGCCCGGGTTCAGCTTGCGCGCCTCGCGGACATTCGCGAGATAGCGTGGCGCGCCAAACGCGAATGCCGCCACCAGCACCGCAGCGGCGATTGCCGTGAGAACCCGTCGTCTCTGATTTCCCGCTGGGTTGTCGGAATCATCTGCCTTCGGTGCCGACATGAGCAAGGAGTCATCAAGCACGCGCACCAACTCCGTTGCGGCCACAGGACGACGCGCAGGATCTTTCTCCAGACAACGCATCACCAGCTCGGCCAGTGCAACCGGTACCTCAGGCACCTTGAGCATGAGATGCACCGGCGATTCGGAGATCTGCGCGGCCCTGAACCGCTGATTCGTGCGCGTATCCGTAAATGCGTGCTCGCCACTCAACAGCTCATACGCCACCATGCCCCACGCATAGAGATCGCTGCGCGCATCCACCTGGTCGCCAGACGCCTGTTCGGGCGACATGTACCCCGGCGTGCCCAGCGACATGCCCGCCCGCGTGAACGCTTCTCCGCCCGACGCCTGAGCACGCGCCGCCGTAATCGCCTTCGCGATGCCGAAGTCGGCAACAACCGCCGAGCCGTACGACAGCAGCACGTTTTCGGGCTTGATGTCGCGATGGATCACGCCCTGTCGATGCGCATACGCCAGCGCGCGCGCCATGTCGCGCAGAACCCCAATGGCCTCGGTGACAGGCATGCGGTCCTGCTGCATGCGCACGCGAAGCGAGTCGCCACGCATGTACGCCATCACGTAGAACGGCAACCCACCAGCCGTTACGCCCGCCGAGTACACCGGCACGATGTGCGGTTCCTGGAGTAACGCAGCAAGCTTGATCTCGCGCATGAAGCGGTCGAGCGAGATGCCCTGTCCCAACTCCGGCGCCAATACCTTCACGACGACATCGCGGGCAAGCGTCTCGTCGCGCGCAGCGAACGCGCGCGACATACCGCCGCCACCGAGCTCGCGATCGATGCGATAGGCAGGGCCCAACGCCGATGCCACCGCGTTCAGGAGTCCATCGTCCTCACTCACGTACTACTGCCGATCGAGGTCGAGCCCCAGGCGTCCAAGCATTCCGCCAAGTCGCGGATCGCGCGTGAATCGCGCCAGCGCCGGCTCGCCGGGAATCGCGGAAACAGCATACCCACCGGGCAACGTGAGGCAGCGCTCGAGGCGCGGCAGCATACGGTCGACATCACCGCCGAGCGCATAGATCTCTGCATCATTGCACGCGACAAATGCCGCGAATGCGCCATTCGGAAATCGCTGTACGTTGATCGACGGTGGCAGGTCGGTCATCGCTGCCGTCACGCGCGTGCGATCACCACTCGCCGCATCGATCCACGCCGCTCGTTCGGCGAACCGGCGATGATCGAACGCTGTGGTCGCACGACTGGACAGGATGTGCTTCAACTCAGCACCCGCCGAGTCCACGACAGCCGTCACGCGATCATCGTGACGCGACATGAACAGCTTCGACTTCTCCATATAGTACTGGAAGCTGTCAGCGGGAGTCGCCGCATGGTACGTGTCTGCTGACGAACTCGCGAGCTCGTCCTGCATCTCCTTGTCGCCCGAGCGGAGCAGCGCGACGTCGTCCGTAGTGAGCGAGCCGCCAAGAAACCGCGCATCACGCGTAAGACGAATCATCTCGGCGATGTTTCCCGATTGGCGCGAGAGCTGCGCCGCCGAGAGAATCAGGTCGGCACGGCGCGGCTGCAGCGCGCGCGCACGACGGACAAATTCGCGGGCATCACTGAATCGCCGAAGCGCAATCGCCGTATTCGCCGCGCGCAGGAGTGCATTGGGTGATCGTGGTGCAATGCGCACGATGCGCTCGATGTCGCGCCACACCGCCGCCGAGTCACCAACTAGAAGCAACAAGTCGCAGCGCAGTTGAAGCGCTTCGACATCAGAGGGATTGCCCTCGAGCGCGCGACCTACGAACGCGAGCGCTTCGTCCTGTCGATCCCTAAGCAGTGCCACGCGTCCCGACGCGATGAGCGCACGCGTGTGATCGGGAATCAGCGCCAGGGCACGACGTGCGTTCCGGCTGATCGAGTCGAGCATCTCCGGCGTGCTGTGATGCATCGCGGCGTCCGAAACGACCGCAGCCCACGTGCCCAGCGCGTCGGCGTAGCGCGGATCAAGCGTGAACGCACGTTCGAGTGCCGGACGCGTATCCCGAGCAAACTCCGGAAGCACCTCGACGCCTCGCCAGTACAGCGCGTCGCCCTTGATGAATGCGTTAAACGCTGCCGTGTCCGTGGTGCCGCGCTCCGCAAGGATCAGTTTCTGCGGTGCCCCGATCGCAACACCCAACTCCTGAGCGGCCTGTGTCGCAATGCTGCTCTGCGGCGTGAATGGATCCGCGGGAAATGCAATCTCCGGCGGTCCAGTCCATTTCGTCGAGCCGTCGGAAACCTGAAGCAGACTCGGGCTTAGCTGAACGCGCAACGTGCCATCGACATCCTTGAACCAGCGTGCCGTCGTGTACAGCACATACTGCGCACCGAGTGCCTTGCCAACCTCCCACGGCGTGCCAGTGGCTGCCGGCCGTGAATGCGCGCTGGCAATATCGACCACGCGAATTCCATCGAGACGCTGCAGCTTGCGTGTAACGCCCGTGGCGAGGGCATCGGCGAACGCACTGTCTGTCGCCGAGCCGCTGCTCTCGAACGGAAGCACGGCGACGAGCGGCATCTCCGGAGAGCCAACCGACTGCAGTCGCCAGATTGCGAACACGAGTCCCAGAAATGCCCCGAAGGCAAGAAACGCCATGCCGATGAGTCGGTATGGACTCCAGCTTTCCACGGCAAGCGCGGCGGCACCACTCGGAATTCGTTGAAGCACAGCCAGCAACTCACTCGCGCTCGCCGGACGTTGCGCGGGATCCTTGGCGAGGCAACGCATGACAAGCGTGGCCAGTTGCTCGGGAACACCGAATGCCTTGTGCGGAGGCACCGGCGGTGGTGCGTGGAGGTGCGCCTCAAGAAGCTCACCAACGGTGCTGACATTCGGAAATGGGTGGACGTCGTACAGGAGCTCATACGCCATCACGCCCCATGCATAGATGTCGGCACGATGATCTACCTCACGGCCCTCGGACACATGTTCCGGCGCGATGTACGCGGTGGCTGACGCCGACGTCGTGACGAGACGAAGATGACCGCGCTCTCCCGCATCGCCACGCGCTGATTCAAGCGCGGTGGCGACGCCGAAATCCGTGACGACTGCCGTGCCCTTGATCAGGAATACGTTCTCGGGCTTGATGTCGCCGTGAACGATGCCGTGCCGGTGCGCGTGCTCCATGGCACGAGCAAGATCGCGCAGCGCGATGATCGCGTCGTCGAACGCGACCGGCGCCTCCTCCAGCCGATGCCCCAACGACGGCTCGGCGATATACGGCATGACGTAATAGGTGCTGCCGCTCGCCGTGAGACCCGAAGCGAGAATGGGAACCGTGTGCGGCTCCTGGAGTGCGCTCACGAGATGGACCTCACGCGCGAACCGCTCCGCGTCCACCCCCGACGTGACCTCGTCGGGAAGCACCTTGACGACCACCTCGCGGTCGTCGGTCAGTTCACGCGCGATAAACAGGCGCGACCGGCCCGTTGTCTCGAGCTCACGATCGATGATGTAACCGCCGCCGAGCGAGAGCGAGAGCTGCGCCCGTAGATCCGAGTCGGTCACTGCTTAGCGGCGCGGGGTTGATCCATCTACCTGGCGCAGGAAGTCGCGCACGATGCGAAGATTTTCCTCGGGCGCTTCCCACATCGGAAAGTGATTGATGCCCTTGATCACGACCACGCGCGCATTCGGCGTCATCGAGGCAAACCGCTGAATCGTGGCGGGGTCGGCAACGTCATTCTCACCAACCGTGTAGAGCACGGGCACGGTGACCGACTTGAGCATCGATGTGGCCGAATATCCTGCGAGGCTGCCGTTGATGAGCACTTCGTTCTGCCCGCGAAGCTGCGAGTAGGCGGAATCGTTCACCGAGACCGACATGCTATCCATGTCCGGCCCGCTCACCTTCTTGCAGCAGACGTTGCGACGAACGAACTCCATCAACGCCACTTGATAATCCGCCCGCGACGTCGTGCCGATCATCGGCTTCGCTTCGAGAATAATGCGCATCGAATCCGGAAGTTCCTTGATCCGGCGCTTGATGCTTTCCAGCAGCAGCGGATAATCGAACTCCGGGCTCTCGAGCGTCAGGCTGGCAACGTTGTTCGGGTGCGCCTTGTAGTACTCGAGCGCGATGACCGCGCCAAACGAGTGTGCGACGAGATGCACCTTGCTGTAGCCGAAGTGCAGGCGGATGGAATCCAGCTCGAGAACGTAGTGCGAGAACGTGAAGAACACGGGGTTGAAGACGGCCTCCGACTTTCCGCCACCCACCTGATCGTAGCGAACCACCGGCCGCTCGTCGTTCAACCCTTCGAGCGATTTCATCGAGAAGCTCGCCCCGCCCGGCCCGTCGTGAATGAGAATGGCCGGAATGCCGTTCTTGCTCTCGCCGGTGACCTTGAACCAGGTGCGTCCCCCGTTCAGGTGAACAAAGCCCTCACCGGGTGGCGCCGGCATGGCCTTCACCTGCATGGTGTCGAATGGATTCATCACGCTCGCACTGCGCGAAACGCCCTGTGGGAGCTCTTCGGGTGCCTCCTCGGAAGTCGCCGTCGCCGCAGCGCGACGGTCGGCGCGAGATCCGCACGCGACGAGCGCCGCGACGGCAAAGAGGAAAACGGGGAGGCGGGGGGACATCGACGTCTCGTTCGGGAGGGGGCGGACTGAAGAAATTGCAGGGTTCGCAAGCCGACAAGCAAGTGTTCACTGGCG
>JBBQHJ010000058.1:0-17924 GCA_038323865.1 Gemmatimonadales bacterium | reverse complement strand
GCGCGCATCGCTCGCTGCGAGCTGACTCATGCGATTCCAGCGTTCGTCGTCGGACAGCAGCGCAATGGCGTCTGCCGCCATCCCCTCGACGTCGCCCGGCTCTCGAAGCGCACCGGTCTCGCCGTCGCGAACCACTTCAGGAAGCCCACCGGCGCGCGCACCAATCACGGGCACACCAGAGGCGAGCGCCTCGAGCGCGCTCAATCCGAATGACTCGCGATTGGTTGGCAAGAGAAAAAGGTCCGCGGTCGCCAACAATGGCGCCACCGCGTCGAGCTTACCGAGGAACTGCACTTGATCCGTGATACCGAGTCGTCGGGACTCTTCTTCCGCCATCATGCGATCGGGACCATCGCCGACCATGACGAGAACGCTCGGAATTTTTTCCTGCACGCGCGCGAAAATTTCGATGATGTCCTGCACGCGCTTCACGGGCCGGAAATTCGAGATGTGCATGAGAACCTTGCGGCCTTCAGTGCCCGGGAGCGCCGACGGATGCCGGCTCCGGTTGAAGACGTCAGGATCAATGAAGTTTGGGATCACCTCGATGCCGCAGCCGGCGCATCCGAATGCCGACATGGTCTCAGCACGCAGGAAATTGGAGACGGCCGTCAACCCGTCGGACTTTTCGATGGAAAACTTCGTGATGGCATGGAACGACGGATCCTGACCGACAATCGTGATGTCGGTTCCATGCAACGTGGTCAGGACCTTGATGTCAGGGCGCGTCTTCTCGAGCATCTCGCGCGCAATCCACGCGCTCGTGGCGTGCGGAATGGCGTAATGCACGTGCAGCAAATCGAGTCCGTGGCGCAACACCACCTCGTGCATGCGCACGGCGAGCGCGAGGTCGTACGGCGGATACTCGAACAGCGGATAGCGGCCGACATCGACTTCGTGGAAGTAGATGCCCGGTAAGAACGACGGCAGCCGAAACGGCTGCTGGTATGTGATGAAGTGGATCTCGTGCCCGCGCTGCGCGAGGGCGATGCCGAGCTCCGTCGCGACGGCACCAGACCCGCCGTAGGTCGGATAACAGGTGATTCCGATCTTCATGCGTTACCTGCCCACCAGTTGGCAGCAATGCGCATCCACTCGTTGTCCGCCAAGCTCACGCGCGTCACGTCATCTCCTAGAAGCTGATTGCGAAACCACGTCCGCTGCCGCTTGGCATACTGCCGCGTCTCCGTCACGATCTGCGCCTCGGCGTCCTTTTCCGTGAGCATTCCCTCTTCGAGCGCACGAATCGTTCGGTAGCCCGTTCCGTTCCACGCCGGCGCATCCGCTGGAACGCGCGCCATCAGCTCGCGCACTTCGCTTCGCCAACCAGCATCAAACATGGCCCTGGTGCGAGTTGCGATATCCGTTCGCAACGACGCTCCTGGATCGACGACAAGATATCTCCCGCGGCGCAGCGGTGCGCGCGCACGCTGCGTGTGCAGCACCGAAAGGCGCTGGCCGGTGAGCAGCGCGATCTCAATCGCGCGTAACAGCTGCGTTCGCCCCAGGTGCGCCCGTTCCGGATCCAGGGCGGAGGCCCAGCGTCGGAGCTCGTTGACGGTGAAGGCGGATAGCTCGCGCTCCAACTTCGAGCGGCGGTCTGGATCGAGCGCCGGTTCATCGAACAGCGGCGCGAACAGTGCGCGCAGGTACAAACCCGTGCCGCCCACAACTAACGGGCGCCGACCCGTTCCTTTGATTTCGGAAATCCAGCGATCGGCATTCTCCGCCCACCACGCTGCCGATCCGCGCTGTGTTGGCTCGAGCACATTCACGCCGAGGTACGGTACGTGCGCCAGCTCCTCGGGAGTTGGCTTCGCTGTGCCGACGTCGAACTCGCGATATACCTGCCGGGAGTCCGCGCTTACAATCGAGAGGGGAAACTGCTCAGCGAGCCAGTGCGCAACACGCGTCTTCCCCGCCCCCGTCGGCCCGCAAATGACGGGGACGATTGAATTGTTATTGTCGTCCAAAGCGTCGCTCGAGTTCAGGCCAGGAGAGTTGTACGATGGTTGAGCGTCCGTGCACGTCGTGCGCAGGCAGCGTGGTGCTTCCGAGAGACGCGAAGAGCGCTCGCATTTCACCCTGCGAAAGCTCGTCGCCGGCCTTGATTGCGGCCTTGCACGCGACCGTCGCGGCGAGCTTCTCGTGCCGCGCATGTGCTGCACCCTCGCGATCACCGGACAGCGCGGCCAGACTCTCTCGCAAGCACCGTTCGGCGTCGAAGCGTGGGTGTGGCATCGGCACGCTGTTGACGAGCAGCGTGTGTCCACCAAAACCGTCAATTTCAAAACCGAGTCGCGCCAGCGACTCTCGGTTGGTCTCGAATGCGTCGCTTTCGGCAGGGCTCAAGTGCAGCGTCAACGGGAACAGCAGCCGCTGCGACGGCGCCTCGCCGCGTTCGAGCATGCCCATGAACTTCTCGTAGAGCACCCGTTCGTGCGCCGAGTGTTGGTCGATGAGTACCACTCCCTCGTCGTGCTCGAACATCATGTACGTGCGCCGAAGCTGCATGAGTGGCGGAATTGTAATTGGAGGCTCGGGTTCTGCGCTGACGGCAACCGGTGGAAAGTCCGGCTCGGGCGGCCGATCATCGGCAAACAGCCCATCGGTGGTTGTCGTGGGGCGCAGGAGCTCCACGTCGGCGGTTGGCGCGGCCCACGGTGCCGACGGCGACCAGCTGCGAACGCCCAGCGCAGCGCTCGCGTCGAACGTGCCGAGTGCACGGCGCACAGCATCTTCCACCGCGCGTTCGACAATCCACCGATCGCGAAAACGCACCTCGGCTTTTGCCGGATGCACGTTGACGTCGACGCTATCGGCAGGAACGACGATCTCGAGCAACAGTGATGGACGGAGCCCGGCCGAGAGTGTCGACCGGTAAGCGATTTCGGCGGCGCGGACAACACCATTGTCTCGAATCACGCGGCCGTTCACCGTGAGGAATACACGCCGGCTGGCCGTGCCGACGTCCGCGGGTCGTTCAGCGAGACCGCTCACGTGGATCGCACCGCGAACGTCGTCGACGACGAGGAAATGGTCCGCCATGCTCGCGCCCCACAATGCGGCAACGCGATCACGCAGTGACGCAGCAGGCGGCAGCGTAAAGGCCTGCTTTCCGTCGTGTGTTAGCGTGAAGCGTACCTCTCGACGATTGAGCGCGATGGTCGTCATTGTATCGAGGACGCTGCGCCATTCTGACCGCGTACCGCGCAAGAACTTCTGTCGTGCCGGCGCGTTGAAGAAGAGATGGGCGGCCGAAACCGTGGTGCCGCGACGACGCGCAATGTCGCGAATCTCCTTGACTGCTCCGCCGGACGCCTCGACGGCAGTGCCGGCGCCGTCAGCCGGTGCCGACTCAATCACAAGCTGACTCACGGAGCAGATCGCGGGTAGCGCTTCGCCACGGAAGCCGAAGCTTCGGACGCCGACCAAGTCCGACGCGCTGCGAATCTTGGAGGTCGCATGCCGCTCGAGCGCGAGTACCGCGTCATCGCGATCCATGCCAATTCCATCGTCACTCACTCGAATGAGCTGACGGCCGCCATCTTCGATCGTGACGTCGACCGTCGTCGCTCCTGCGTCGAGTGCGTTCTCGACGAGCTCCTTGACCGCTGACGACGGGCGCTCAACGACCTCGCCAGCAGCAATCTGGTCGGCAACAGCGGATGGAAGAACGGCAATGCGAGACATCCGAGAATGCTATCGGGCGCGCGCAGAATAGGTCAGTTGTCGGATGACGGTGCGTCCATGAGCAGCACGCTGGCAATCGGCACCCAGCCCGCACGCACATTGTCGAGCGCGATGCGGACCCACGCCCCTTCGCGCGCGCCTACCGTCCCCGCTTCACCGACCACGCCACTCGCGGCGGCGACGTTGGAGCCCGGTGATTCGAGGAGCAACCTCGTGTCACGAAGTACGGCCAACCCACGAGCATCGAGGCGATCGCGGAGCTCGACCGCACCGAGCACGAGGACCACGGCTATGGTCATCGCACCGCCTGCATAGGCGCGCACACGCGCAGGCCGACGTCGGGGAGGAACCGCAAGCATCGTCCACGCCACTATCCACAGGACGAGCGCGGCGATCGCGAGCGCATTCACGGGAATTGGTGGAACGTAGCCCGGTGTGCGAATCACCAACGGTTGTACGCGTTCAAGCCGTTCGCGCGCATCTGTATCGAGTGGATCGAGTCGCAACGCTCGCTGCCACGCGCGCACCGCCGCCGCACTATCGCCGCGCGCCCACGCCGACGTGCCAAGGTTCGCCCACGCATCTGTTGCCCTCGGCGCCTGCGCCACCGCGCGGGAAAATAATCGCTCTGCCGTTGAGAATGCGCCGTGATCGTACGCCTGAACGCCGGCGGTGAACGTGTCCTCTACTCCAACGGGAAGCGCGCGCGCGCCAACAGCAAGGCCGACGGAAAACAGAACAATGAGCGTGACCTTCGGCAGTCCAGCACCGCGCACCGCCTGCGTGTCGATGGCATTCACCGCGGCGATCACGCGGTCCATTGCGTCGGCCTGCATGGAGCCGGCGGAGGAAAACGCGGCCGAGTCCAAATGATCGAGCAGCGCCGCGGCCGAATCCGCAGTTTCGGGAGAAACGCCGCCACGCCGGAGCGCGCGCGCGAAGTCTGACACGCGCGTTGCCCCGGTAGTTCCAGGAACACGCTCGCTGACGGCGCCGAGGTAGAGGCGACGGAGGTGGCGAGGGGAGAGCTTGTCTTTGTGCGACGCCGCGGCGCGCAGTTTGTTCACCGAGGTACGCGTATCGCGACGTGCCACGTTTCTGTCGCGGGTTCGCCTGAACGCGGCGGGAAGCGGAGCCGCAGCGAGCAGCATCCAGAACCACGGGCGCGACGACATCGGCTCGGACTCCTCGTCCCGGAGCGTGCGCCGAATCGCCAGACGCGCGACGGGTGTAGAGTCCAGCGACGCCAGTGACGCACGCACGACATCGAGTTTGAGCGGTGTGGCCGTCGCCACTCCGTAGTGCTGCTGTTCGGCGTCGAAGTACGTGTATTCGATTGGCGCCACTTCCTGCGTTCCCGGCGCTCGAGGCGTGAGGAGCCAGTCGAACTCCTTGGAACCACGAACGCGGGAGCCAGTCGTATCTACGGCGACGCGCTCCGGGCCGTCGGCGAGTGAGCCCCACGGTATTGCGAGGGCGGGACGCGGCCAGAGTTTGACGTTACCGGTGCCTTCCACGCGCAGCGTCAGCACCACAGGATCGCCCATGCGGGCTTGCGCATCCGACAGTTTGCTGCTGACCGAAATTGCGCCGACTGCGCCGCCGAATGCTGCCGGTCGCCCCGACGCGGGGACATCGAGGGCAACGAAGCGCACGCTGTCAGTGCGGAGCTCGAAGCTTTCTTCGCGCGAGAAGAACGACGTCGAGAGCGGAAGTGAGTACGTGAGTGCCGCGGGAGCGATGACCGAGCGCCCCGCGAACAACGGGAACAATGCGCGCCGGTAGGACAGCGTTTCGAAGCACCGTCTCCCGGACCGGGTGACGGTGCTAGGTGCGGCGAGATCGTATGCCAAGACGCCGGGCATTTCCGGCGGGAAGAATGTTGGATTGCGTCGCAGTCGCTGGCGTGCGGATTCATTGAGGTGGACGTCCACGACGTAGTCCATCTGCTGCCCCACATACAGCGAGTCCACTGTTCCCCGACCGCTGCCCCGATCGAGCCACGCGCGAACAATCACACTGGGCTGGAGCGAATTGGAAACGTGCACGAGCACCGGCGCTACCTGCGTGGTCGCGCGTTCGACAGCCGCTGTGGCTGTAAACGAGGGAAATGCGACTCTCCCTGGCGCATCGGCGGCGAATGTAAACGTCCCTTCGGTGAGCGCGGTCGAGTGGCCTGAGCCATCCCGTTCCACACGCGTGACGAATGAACTCCTCAGGTATTGGAGGTATGCCGGAATCGCGGACGGTGCGATGTGTGGCGGCACGGTGCCGGGCGCTCGTGCGGCGACCGTGACGTCAATTGCGGCGCACGCGGACGCGGTATCCGGAGCGTGCGCGAAGATTGCGAGCTGCGCAGCAACGAGCAGCCCGATCACGAGCGGACTACCAGTCTTTGCCGCCCGGAGGCGGCGCGGGTCGATTCTGCTTCAGCTTCTTGCTCTGGACGTCCCGCTCCTCGCGCTCCGCGCTGCCGAGCAATTGCTCGGCTTGGCGCTGCGCCAAGGTCGGTTGCGGCTTCGGCTCCTGGTCCGCCGGGGACGGCGACGCGTTCGATTGCCCACCGCCTCCACCACCGCCGCCGGATTTCTGCTTTTCCAGAGCTAGTTCGTAATTCCATTTTGCGTCGAGATCGCCGGGTCGTTGAAGCAATACGCGCTTGAATGCGGCCAACGCTGCCTTGAACTCGGCGGACGCCGAATCTCCCTGCATTGAACGGCCCTGGAGCAGATGAGCTAACCCGGCATTGAAGCGGGCCCGGTACTGCGTGGTGGTATCGGTCTTGTCTCCTCCCAGACGATCTAGAATTTCGGCGGCTGCCACGGTGGAATCCAGTGCGAGCAGTGCGGTTCCATAGTTGTACAGCGCGGCGGGCGTCTTGTCGCCTGCTTTCACGACCTGACCGAGTAGCATGGCCGCGCGCCGATAGTCCTTTGCCTCGTAGGCCGCTACGCCTTCAACACTTTCACGACGCGGCGCGCAGCCCGTGGTCACGACCATGAAGGCAACCGCCGCAGCGAGGGCCGTTTCTGCGGCGGCAGACGTCCGGCGACGACGTCCGCGACGGCCGGCAAGTACGGTATCAACCCAGAGAAGGAGCAGTGCGGGAAGCAGAAACCACTGATAGCGCGGCGTCAGTGACTCGCCCGCCTGCGTTGTACGCGCACCGGTCCGAAGTCGACCCAACGCCGCCTTGATACGCGCCGCCTTGTCGGTTGCCTCGGAGGGAATGAACGTCCCTTTCGCAGCGTTCGCGGCGAGTTGCAGGAGTTCCGGGCGATAGTGCGTTGTCACCACCTGCCCATTCTCGTCGCGCTTTTCGGTGACACCACCATTTCCATCCTTCACCGGAATCGTTGCGCCCTGAGGTGTACCGAAACCCACGGTCACGAGCAATACGTTCTGCTGTGCTGCCTTCGTGGCGGCGGCACTCAACTCCTCTTGCGGTTCGAATCCCTCGCCATCGCTGAAGATCACGAGCGCGCGATCGGCGCCGCCCTTCGTGAGCGCGAGCAGGCTGGTTCCCTGCGTGATGGTCGATGCGAGTGACGTTCCCGCCTGACCGACCACGCTGGGGTCAAGATTATCGAGAAAGAGATCGAGCGCTCCGCCATCCACCGTGATTGGCGTCAACACGTAGCTGCGCCCCGCGAATGCCAGCAAACCAACACGGTCGCCAGGGCTCAGCGCGCGCAACCGGCGAATCTCCTGCTTTACACGCTCCAGGCGACTCGGCTTTTCGTCCTGCGCCATCATGGAAAGGGACGCATCGACGGCAAGCACGAGATCAACTCCGCTCGAACGAACAACCGTTGACTCCTGCCCCCAGCGTGGGCCTGCGATGGCAATGCCGGCAAAGGCAGCGGCCAATCCGAGGCGTGCTGCACGCCACCCGCTACCAGCGAGCGCCGACGCGGGAATGAGGCGACGAACAACGTCGAGTGAGCCGAAGCGCTCGAGTCGCTGTGCGCGACTCTTGCGGGCGTGGCGCAGCAGGAGCGTGAATGCCACCGGGAGGATGACGACGAGCGCCAGGAGCCATGGCAGTTCGATCCACGCGAAGAGCGCGCTCATGGGAGTGGCCCCTTCCACGCCACAAGCATCAGCTCCGCGGCAAGCGCAACGAGCATCGCCGTAAGCGGCCAGCGAAAGAGCTCCGTGTAACGCACATACGTACGGCTGCGCACCGGAGTACGCTCGAGTGCATCGATCTGCTCGGTGATGCGCTGCAACGCCGCAGGATCACGCGCTCGAAAATAGCGACCACCAGTTGCGTTAGCGACATCAGTCAACAACGCATCATCGATCTCGACGCGCTGCATCTCATAGCGAAGACCAAACAGTCCGCGTCCAACCGGCACGGGCGCCATGCCTTCCGTGCCAACGCCGATGCCGTAAATCCGAATGCCAAACGCCGACGCGGCCTTGGCGGCGGTGCGCGGATCAATAGATCCGCGATTGTTCACACCGTCCGTGAGCAGAATGAGCACACGCGACCGACCCGGCGCATCCTTCAACCGGTTCGCGGCCGTTGCGATGGCCGTTCCGATTGCGGTGCCGTCTTCGAGTTGGCCCGGCTGGAGATTGTCGAGTGCAGCCTGCACGACGGGATAATCCGTCGTGAGCGGCACCTGCGTCAGCGCCTCTCCGGAAAACGCCACGAGGCCAATGCGATCTGAATTCCGCGCCGTCACGAACTGCTTGATGCGCGCGCGTGCGACCTCGAGACGATTCTGCGGCTGGAAATCCAGGGCAAGCATGGAGCTCGAAATGTCAAAGGCGATCACGATGTTGATGCCTTCGCTCGTGGTTGTCTCCGCATGGGCACCCGAGCGTGGGCGCGCTAACGCGATGATCCCACAGGCCAGCGCGAGATTGCGCAGTGCCGCGAGCGCTCGCGCGAGACCGCGACCGGCTCTCGGGCCCTTCGCGAGAATGCCGACGCGCGAAAACACAATCGCTGCGGGCTTCCGACGCCGAGCGAGAATCCACCACACGGGAAGTAGCAACAACAGCAGGAGCCACCAAGGCGACGCGAACTGCATGACACCGAGATCGATCATGCCGCACGCTCCTGCTGGTTACGTTCGGCGGTCGCGAGATCTTCTGCGCGGCGGTGCTCTTCGCGCACCAACGTCTTGGCGGCATCGCCAAGGGCGCGCGCGCGCGCCGCATCGAGCGGTGCGCGAGCAAACTTGATCGGATCCACCGCGTCGAGCAGCGCACGCAGCGACTCCGCAGACACCGTCGGTGCACCATGGACGGCGTTCAACAGTTCTGTTGAGGTCATCGCAAGCGAGATATCGGGCACGCGAGCGCTGAGATAGCGTCGGACAACGTCAGTCATTGACGAGGCGTGCCGCCCCGGCTCGCCGGCCTCGAGCAACTTGAGACGCTCGATGCGGTCGAACGCGGCCATGGCGTCGGCGTACGGATCTCCAACGCCACCCGCTTTCCGCCGTGCTCGACGCGCCCACCACCAGGCACCACCCGCAATGACCAGTGCTGCTACTGCCGCGATCGCCCACCACCACCACGGCGCGGGAGCACTCGAGGCAATCAACGGGCGCGCAGGTTTCGGAATTCGCTTCGCTGAATCCGCAGGCAATACGCTGCGCACGAACAACGAGGGCAACGACAATACAACGCGACGCTCACCTCCATCGGTCTGCACCAGGACGTCGCCCAGTTTGATCTGGAGCTGTCCCACGTCCCAGGGCGCGATGCGATATACCGCAATGCGATCCGCAGACGTCGCGCTGTCTGCACCACTCCGCACTGTCGGCGGCTCGAGCGCCTGCACTGGTCCCAGAGAATCAACGGCAGCCGGGAAATTGATTGTCGCGCCCTTGGGTGCACGTACGCGAACCGTCAGCAGCACCACCTCGCCAACGGTTACGCTATCGCGTCCGAGCGTGGACCCTGCCTGAACAGGAATCGACTCCTGCGCGCGCACGACATTCGCGCACGACAACGCGCACACAATCGCCAAGGTTCGCGACAACGTGCTCACCGACGACGAGCCCGCGTTTCGCGCGAGCGGAAGAACTTGATCAGTGGATCAACGACGCCGCCATCGGTGCGAATTGGCACTTCGTCGATTGCCAACCGGCGCAACAACTTTCGGCGGCCCGCGAGCTCTTCGGCCACAGCTTCAGCAAAGCGAGTGCGCACGCCCGCGTCGCTGGTGTCGATGTCGATGGTCGCGCCAGTTTCCGGATCCACAAACCGCGCGAGTCCGACGTCAGGAAGCTGCTGCTCGCTCGCATCATCGACCGTCACAGCAACGACGTCGTGCTGCTGCGCGAGCAGCTTCAGCGGTTGCTCGAGATCGGGCGACTGAAAATCCGAAACCACAAAGATGATCGCCTTGTGCGACAGCATCTTCTGGATGTACTCCAGCGCACCGCCAATATCGGTACCTCGGCCAACAGGCTCGAACACCAACAGGTCGCGCATCAATCGCAGCACGTGCCGGCGTCCCTTCCGCGGCGGCACCACGTGTTCGATGCGATCCGTGAAGAGCAACGCGCCGACCCGATCGTTGTTGCGAATGGCAGACATCGCAAGCACCGCTGCGAGCTCGCTCGCCAGCTCGCTCTTGAAGCGACCACGTGTTCCGAAGCGCTCCGACCCCGACAGATCCACCGCGAGCATCACCGTCAGCTCGCGCTCCTCGATGTAGCGCTTGACGTACGGCTTGCCCATGCGGGACGTGACGTTCCAGTCGATGGACCGCACTTCGTCGCCGGACTGATATTCGCGCACCTCCGAGAACTCCATGCCCTGCCCCTTGAACACCGAGCGGTACTCACCGGTAAACAGTGAGTTCACCAAGCCGCGCGTTCGAAGCTCCAGCAGTTTGACCTGCCGGAGAATCTCAGGAGGAACGCCAGTGCTCACGGACTCTCGACTTTCGCCAGGACGCGCGTCACGATGTCATCACTCGTGACTTCTTCGGCCTCTGCCTCGAACGTGGTGAGCACGCGGTGCCGCAGCACGTCGGGTGCGATGGCCTTCACATCATCCGGGGTGACGAACGCACGTCCCCGCAGGAATGCATGGGCGCGCGATGCTTGCGCCAATGCAATCGTCGCACGAGGGCTCGCGCCGAACTCGATGAGCGCCTTCAGGTCCTTCAAGCCCGCCGCATCCGGGTCCCGCGTGGCGTGCACGATGTCGACGATGTAATCGACGATCCGATCGTCCATGTACAGCTCCGCGATACGCCCGCGTGCTTCCATGATCTGCGTCGGCGTAGCCACGTGGCTCACGTTGATGGCATGGCCGCTCGCCATGCGACGCATGATTTCCCGCTCCTCTTCGCGCGTGGGATACCCCACGCGAAGCTTGAGCATGAAACGATCGACCTGCGCTTCGGGCAGCGGGTACGTGCCTTCCTGCTCGATGGGATTCTGCGTCGCCAGAACCAGGAACGGCTCTTCAAGCTTGAACGTCTGCCCGCCGATCGTGACCTGCTTCTCCTGCATTGCCTCGAGCAATGCCGCCTGCACCTTTGCCGGCGCGCGATTGATTTCGTCCGCGAGAATGATGTTGGCGAAGATCGGGCCCTTCTTCACCATGAAGCTGCCCGTGGACTGATCGTAGATCTGCGTGCCCACCACGTCTGCCGGTAGCAAGTCCGGCGTAAACTGGATGCGCGAGAAGCTCGTATCGATCGTCTCGGCCAGCGTGCGCACTGTCAGCGTCTTCGCGAGTCCGGGCACGCCTTCGATCAGCACATGGCCGCCCGTGAGGAGACTGATGAGGAGCCGATCGATCATGTATTCCTGACCGACGACACGGAGCCCGACCTGCTTACTGACGTCCTGAATCAGCCGAGCGTCGGCCGTCGATGAAGCTTGCGTTGCCATGGGAACAAGTGAGGCGTTGATCGTGAGTGACTACGTGCAGACACTACACCCGCAACAGCACAATGCTCCGGTCGCCTAGAGCTTCTCCAGCGCTGTGATCTCCTTCTTCGTGAGCGCGCGCACCTTTCCGGATGCGAGATCACCAAGCTCGACGGGCCCAAACTGTACACGCACAAGCCGGTCCACCTGAAGTCCGACGGCCTCGCACAGGCGACGGATTTCACGATTCCGTCCTTCGGCAATTGTGATGCGCAGCTCCCAGCGACCACGGCCGCGCTTGTCGGCCGTCGCTTTTTTCGGGCGCACGGGTCCATCTTCGAGCTCGACGCCGTCCTGCATTGCGTCAACGGCTTCGTCACCGGCGCCGAGTACGTCCACCACATACGTGCGCTCGACTTCCATGCTCGGATGCGTGAGCCGGTGTGCCGCGGCACCGTCCGTGGTGAGCAACAACGCGCCCTCAGTGAGATAGTCGAGGCGACCCACGTAGGTGAGCCCGGGACGCTTCGGCGCAAAGTCGAACACCGTGCGTCGCCCCTCGGGATCATTGCGAGAAGTGATGACTCCCGCAGGCTTGTGCAGGAGATACCACTCGACGGGAGCCGGTGCGCCGATCGGTGTTCCATCAACTTCGATTCGATCCTTTTCCGGATCGACGGTCTGGCCGACCTGTGCGAGGACGCCGTTCACCTTCACGCGGCCGGCCGCCACGAGTTCCTCGGCCTTGCGACGAGAAAGCACTCCGGCGCGTGCGAGTGCGCGCTGGATGCGCATGGGCTCCGGCATCAGAGCGGCCGTGGCTCGGCGCGCAGCGCGACTGCGAGTTCGTCGGCGCGCGGCAGTTCTTCGAGATGGCGCAGTGCGAAGTATTCGAGAAACATGGGCGTTGTGCCGTAAAGCAATGGACGTCCCATGCCTTCACCGCGGCCGACGACGTCGATCAATCCACGCTCGTGCAGCGACTTGAGCACGCTACCGACGGACACGCCGCGGATCTCTTCGATCTCAGCGCGGCCAAGCGGCTGGCGATAGGCAATTAGTGCGAGCGTTTCGAGAGCGGCAGCACTAAGACGCGCCGGTCGCGACGCGAGCTGTGCACGCTCGATGGCTTCGGTGTACTCGGCGCGAGTGAGGATTTGCCACCCGCCACCGATCTCCACGAGCTCCACGCCGTGACCATCCACGTCGTAGTGCTCGCGAATTTCGTCGAGCGCTGCCGCCACTGCGGCTTTTGACGCGTCCGTGTCCAGTGACGCCAATTCCTCCGAGGGAATCGGACGCGCGCTGGCGAACAGCGCTGCTTCAAGCAGCTTCGCTAGCGGTGTCACTCGTGATCTCCACGTTGGCGAAGGGGCTGTCCTGTTGCACTCGGCATTCGCCGAGCTTGGCCATCTCGAGGATGCCAAGAAGTGTCGAGAGAATCTGCCATGGTTCGGCGTCGCGCTTCACGAGATCGGTCCACATGGCCCGGGCACGGAGCGCGAGAATAGCCTTGATGATGGTGATGGCACCGGGGACGTCCACGGCGCGAGGAATGAGTTCGTGAACTGACGGAGCTTTCGTGACGCGCAGAATGCGGTCGACGGCGGCCAGTAATTCACTGAGCGAGAGTGCCAGTGGCGCTTCTGGCGGCGCCGCGGCCTGAGGCAGATATGCCCGAGCAAATCGGCTCCGGCGATCCTCGCCGGCGCGCTCGAGCACGTCCACCACTTCGCGCATCTGTTGATATTCGAGCAAGCGGCGGACGAGTTCGGCGCGTGGGTCTTCCCAATCCTCCGCACCATCGGCGCGCGGAAGAAGCATCTGTGCCTTGATTCGCAGCAGACGCGCGGCCATTTCGAGGTAGTCGGCGGCCTCGTTCAGCTCGAGCGTGCGAATGCGCAGGACGAACTGCGCCGCGACGCGCGCGATTGGAATGTCGTAGATGTCCAACTGCTCTTCACGAATCAGCGTGAGGAGCAGGTCGAGCGGCCCCGAGAACTCGGCCAATTCAACGACGAACGTGGACGAAGACGGAGCGTCCGACGTCACACCAGTGAATTCCATGACGGTCTCACTCACCGCAGCCACTCCGGTACCGGCATGAGGTACGGAAGCACGCCGGCCTCCACGACGTCAGTGGCGCGGTACGCGGGCGTGAACCATGTGCGCAGCACACCATCACCGACCAGCAGGAGAACGAAGAGGACCAGAATACCATACCGGGCGAAGCGCACGTACTGAATCGCGATGGGTCGCGGCAACAGGTACTTCATCACATGCGATCCATCGAGCGGCGGAATCGGCAGCAGATTGAAGGCGATCAGCGAGAAGTTCAGCCACACGCCAGTGCGGAACATCGTCTGAAGAATCGCGACGGTGTCGGAGATGACCGGGAGCGCGCGGCCGAGCAAGCCCGTAAGCACGATGAGCAGTGCACACAGCAGTGCGATCACGAAATTCGTGGCCACGCCGGCGAGCGACACGATGATGTCGCCACTCTTCAGGTTGCGGTAATTGCGCGGGTCCACAGGCACCGGTTTGGCGCCGCCGAAGACGACAGGCCGTCCCACCAACGATGAGCCCCAGAACATCATCAAGGGCAGCAGGATGGTGAAATACGGATCGATGTGCTTAGCGGGATTCCAGCTGAGCCGGCCAGCATCGAGGGCCGTGGTGTCGCCCTGCTTGAGGGCCGCGTACCCATGTGCAATCTCGTGCGCGATGACCGAGAAAAGCAGAACTGGGGCGACGAGGAGGATCGTCTGGAAAGTTTGCAACGGGGCCGGGCGAGGGGCGGCAAGCACCCCACTCGGCGGTGGGCGGGGGTGCGCAACGCGCGAAAGGTAGCGGGAGCCTCGGGGTGAGTAAAGGCGCGAACGAATCCAACCCACTGCCGTAGCTTGACTTGGCTCGCTTTCCGGAATATCTTTTTCGGCTCGCCTAGTCCCGCGAGCTCTACTGAATTTCTGGAGATCCTGTTAAGTGCCGAACATCGCATCCGCGAAAAAGAACATGCGGAAGACCCGCAGTGCTACCGTGCGTAATCGCGCGCAGCGCTCGGCCCTCCGTAGTGCGCTCAAGAAAGCCAAGACCGCTGAAGCCACGGCTGAAGAGAAGACGCAGGCTGTCAGCCTCCTCGACCGTGCGGCGCGCAAAGGCCTCGTTCACAAGAACATGGCTGCCCGCGTGAAGAGCCGGATGGCCAAGGCAAGCGCCTGATCCATTCGCGGTCATTGCACTAAACAGAAACGCCGGGCATTGCCCGGCGTTTTCGTTTTCCGTCGTTCAACTTAGAGCGACGCGAGTTCAGCTCCGCAACGCTCACAGTACCACTCGGTTGGATAGTTGAGCGAGCCGCATTCGCCACACTTGAGTGTCTTCGCTCCTTCCACGGCCGGATCCTTTACCGGATCGAGTGCACTGCCCGGCGTGCGCTGAAACGCGAGCTTGCCATCGCGCGAGAGTTCTTCGCCAGACGAACGCATGATCAGTGGCTGTTCGCCAGTCAGGCGCTGCACTGAATCCTCGCGCGAGCGACGCGCGAACGAATCCAGCTTCGACGCTTCATCGGGCTCGTCACGTGGCGCAGGTTCGACGGGACCAGCCGGAGACTCCACGACGGAACGCAAGAAACTCAATTCATCGAAATTGCCCGACGTGCGCGGCTGGGGAACGGACGTCGACGAACGCGGCGCGGGAGCAGAGGACGGCAAGGGAAGCATTTCGGGCTGCGGGATTGGCGCCGCTGCAACGATTGACGCTGGCGCCGGCTCTGGCTCCGCCGCGACGTGGACTTCGGCTTCGGCGACGTCACTTACCGCAGCGGGCGCTGTCTCCTCCAAAGCTGCCGGTGCTGGTGCGGGCTCAGGTACCGCCGCAGCAGTAACGACTTCAGGCGCCGCTTTCGCCGGCGTGGGTCGCTGTGTGTCGTCGAGAAGGCCGCGTGTGCGCGCGAGTTCCTGTTCGATGTCATTGCCGCGCGACGTGAGGTCTCCGAGCTTGCTGTCGCTCTCACTGGAAACCTTCTGCCATTCCTGCTCGGTCAACTCACCGACGTGTGCGCGCAGCTCCGCTTCGGCGCGCTCATCCGTGGCGAGCTGATGTTCATCTCGTATCGTCGTGAATCGCGCGGTTAGTGACTCAATCTCCTGACGCAACCCGTCCGCGTGCGTTGCCAACTTCGCCACAACAGCATCGAGCCGGCTTTGATAGTCCGCTCGTACTCTCGTGAAGACGTGATCGGGAGTGGACGCACGTTTTTGATCGAGCGCTGACATCCACGACTCATACCGGCGACGCTCGTCCATCAGCGCGCTCACTGCGCCCACCGCCGAGCCGGCCGCGCCGCTCGTTTCGCTTTCGTCTTTCGTCATTACGTCTCTCCCGCGTCGACAATCACGTGCGTGTCTGTGTATTGGGTGCGTTGCGCGCGGCGCGAAGCGAGTCGGCTTCATGCGGCGCGAGTCCATTGATTCGTCCAAGGGCGCGCGCCGCAAGCAGAATGCGCGCGGCGTGCTCGAGGCTTTCCATGCGTTGGTGCGCGATCAGCAGCGAAGGACCGACGGTCGTTGCGCCGTGATTTGCGAGGAGAAATGCCTCATGTGCTGCTAGATACGGCTCAAGTGCATCCCCTAATGCAGACGTTCCAGGAGCCGCATACGGCACGAGCGGCACTCCTCCCATTTGGAAGATAGTCTCGGGAAGCACAGCGTCCATGAAGTCCAGACCGGCAACGCCAAAGCCTGTGGCCACCGGCGGATGCGCGTGCACCACAGCATGGACGTCGGGCCGATGGCGGTAGATCCTGACATGCATCTCGAACTCAGACGATCGGAGCCCTGCACCAATCGCGGCGCCATCCGGATCGATCTCCACCAAGTGCTCCTCACGAACATCAACCTTTGACATGCCGGCCGGTGTGATGAGGATCACGTTGGGCGTGACGCGCACGCTGACGTTGCCATCCTGTCCAGCGATCAAGCCCGCCGAATACAGGCGTGCGCACACGGCGACAATGTCACGCGCTGCGCGCGCGCGCGACTGATCAGTGCTGGCGGCGATAGGCGATTCGTCCATCGACGATGGTGGTGTCAACGCGACCACGCAGTTCCATGCCCGCGTATGGTGTGTTGCGGCCCTTCGACCGGAAGCTCGATGCATTCACGGTCCACTTCACATCAGCGTCGAAAACGGTGACGTCGGCGGCCGATCCGCGACGCAAGGTTCCGCCCGGCAACTTGAACAGACGAGCCGGAGCGCAGGCCATGCGCTCGATGAGCAACGGCACATCGACGATGCCGGAGTGCACGAGCCACGTGAGATTTACCGCGAGCGCCGTCTCGAGTCCGATGATGCCGTTCGGCGCGTCCGCGAACTCGCGTTCCTTTTCGTCGTAGTGGTGCGGCGCATGGTCAGTCGCGATCACGTCGATCGTACCGTCCTTCACCGCTTGCTGAAGCGCCGCGACATCCTCGGCGGTTCGCAGCGGTGGATTCATCTTGGCGTTGGTGTTGTAACCATCAACCGCCTCTTCCGTGAGCGAGAGATGATGCGGACACACCTCGGCCGTGACGTTGATGTGTCGTTCTTTGCCCCACCGGATCAATTCGACGGAGCCCTTCGTGCTCATGTGACAGAGATGGATGTGTCCACCTGTGCGACGCGCCAGCAGAATGTCGCGGATGGCCATGATCTCCTCGGCCTCGGCAGGAATACCCTTGAGGCCAAGCCGCGCGCTCATGTGTCCTTCGTTCATCGCGCCGCCGAGGGCGAGCGTTGGCTCCTCGCAGTGATCGGCGACAGGAATTCCGAACGTGCGCGCATACTCGAGCGCTGTGCGCATCAGTTGCGCGCTCACGACAGGCTTTCCGTCATCGCTCACAGCGACGGCACCGGCGCCAACCATCTCACCAAACTCGGCGAGCGTTTCACCCATCTCGCCGATGGAGATTGCGCCGATCGGGTAGACACGCGCCGCATCGGCCTTCTTCGCCTGACTGATGATGAAGCCGACGGCGGCCTGGTTGTCAGTGACGGGATCGGTGTTCGGCATTGCGCACACTGCGGTAAACCCGCCCGCCGCTGCGGCGCGTGCGCCCGTTGCGATCGTCTCCACCTCTTCGCGGCCCGGCTCGCGCAGGTGACAATGCACGTCGATAAATCCGGGCGAGATGATGAGGCCCTTGCACTCGATCGTCTCCAACCCGCCATCGCGACGGACTTCTCCAACGCGACCGAGCGCTTCGATTTTGCCGTCGGTGATGAGCATGTCGCCCGTCGTGTCGAGATTCTGCGACGGATCGATGATGCGGCCGCCGGCCAGCAGGATGGACTTGCTCATCGTCCACTTCCGCCCTTCGCGGCTTCGGCGAGCTC
>JBBQHJ010000057.1:0-18066 GCA_038323865.1 Gemmatimonadales bacterium | reverse complement strand
TTCTTCACCGGCACGCCGCGCTTGATGAGCTTCGTCTGCACGATGTCGAACAACGCCGTCATTTGCATATCGCTGTTGGCCACGAGCAAGATCATCGACTCCGCGCGCTTGAACTCGATGGTGGCGTCGGAGCCCTTGAAGTCATACCGCTGCGCCACCTCTTTCTGGGACTGATTCACCGCGTTGTCGACCTCCTGGAGGTCAACGCCGGTGGTTACGTCAAACGAAGCCGTCTGGGCCATGATCGAGGCAGGAGCGAATGGAATGTTGGTGTATCACCTATGGTGACACGGCTCACGTCCAAAAGCGAGAGCCAACCCTTTGTCTTCCGACGCCATCGAATCGCCCAGGCAATGCGTATTATCAGAGTTGCCGGCAGCCGGAAAATCCACCGTTCCACCAGTCGTATCCATCGTGATTCGTAGACTGGCCATGGCGAGCGCACTCACCGCAGCGCTCGTGATTGGCTTCTCGCCGACGACGGCGATTGCTCAAGAGTTCGTGCGCCAGCGCATCCTCGTGCACAATTTCGAGGGGCGCGGTGACATGGGTCGCAAGGCCGGGGACGCGGTCGAGGACGCCATTGGCCACGGCAGGCCCCGTGACCTCGAGATCGTGAGTCGCTGGGACATGCTCCAGGAGCTCAAGAAGGCGGGCTTCAACGAGGACAGCGTTCTTCTTGGCACGGAGATTCGTGACATCAGCCGGCGCCATCGCGCCGATGAGTATGTGATTGGCCGCGTGGTTCAGGGAGCCGGCCGCGCGTTCAAGCTGGATGGCGCGCTGATGCTTTCGCGCGACTCCGGATTGAAGCAGCCCATTGTCACCGCAGAGTTTCCGGACATCGGCAAGGCGGCCGATGCATTCGGCGCGGAGGTCACCCGCGCTCGGCTGCAATTGAATCCGCTCCGGCGCTGCGAGAATGCCATGCGCGCCGGCAAGCCCGACGCGGCGGCGGCGGCCGCGCTCGAGGGCGTGAAAGCCTACACCCGGTCGACCCTCGCCCGCATGTGCCTCATCCGCGCGATGTCTGCCTCGAGTCAGTCGGCAGACACCGTGCTCAAGGTCGCACTCGCGGTGTTGAACATCGACTCCACGAGCTGGTACGCGTGGGAGGCCGCCGCCGCGTCGTATGACGAAATCGGCAATCGCGATGCAGCCGGCAGAGCGTGGACGAAATACGCACAACTCCAGAGCCATAGTCCCGACGCGATCGGGCGGGTGGTCTCCACTCTCATGCGGACCGGCAATTCATCGTTCGCCACGCCGATCATCTCCAAGGCCACCGACGAACGGCCCGACGACGAACACCTCGCCGGCCTGCATTGGCGTGTGCTTCTCGCAACCGAGGATTGGGCCGGCGCCGTCAAGGTTGGAGAGGCCCTTCGCCGGCTGTCGCCGAACTATGAGACGCAGCCCGACTTCTTCGGGCGGATGGCGACCGCGTATCGCAACGCGAACGATCCGCTGCGTGCCGTGGCGCGCGCCGCCGAAGGTGTGGCGATGCATCCCGAGGACGCAGATCTGTATTTGCTCTACACGCAGCTGGTGACTGGAGATGCCGACGTCGCGCTGCAGCGCGGTCTCGAGCGATTCCCGAAGAACGGCAAGCTCCTCGCGTTGGATGCACAGAACAAGCGCAAGAAGGGCGATCTCAAGGGCGCGCTGGAGTCCACGCGAAAGGCGGTCACGTCCGATACAACCCTCGCGCGTGGATACCTGCAGCTCGCACAGGCCTACATCGACATGGGCCAAACCGATTCCGCGCTTGCGATCCTCCAGGCAGGCATGCGGACGGCCGGCGATTCCGCCGTTGTCGGCCAGTTTGCGCTCGCACGCGGCAATGCACTCTACCGTGCCGCCAACGTTAACAAGAAGCGCTCGGAGTTCGAGACGGCCCTGCACTTCCTCCAGCTCGCTCAGCACATCGCGCCGTCGCGCGACGCGGGATTTCTTGTTGGCTCCGCGGCATTTGGAGTTGCGCAGCTTGCGGCAACGGAGATTCCCACGAGCCACAGCTGCTCCGTCGCGAACGTCGCGCAGGACAATCTGGTGATTGCCGAGACGGAGCTCGCCACGAATGGAGCGGCGGCGCCGGATGCGGCGAAGCAGTTCCTCGACTACGCCGCCCAGCTGCGGCCGTATGTCCAGCAGCAGGTGAGGATTCTCTGCCCAGCGGGCAACGTGCCCGCCTCCGCGGCACAGGCCCCGCTGCCGGTGGCCGGCAAGCCCTGAGGTGCCCCGTGAGGCCCAACGGGCATTGCTTGCGGTAGTGTACTTTGTATTGTAGAGTACTCTACATGACCACCTACACGAGACCCTTCCCGACCGCCCTCCGCGAATCGCGCGAAGTGGCATTGCCGATCCACCGGAGCATCCTGATGCATGCCGCGCTGCTCGGTGTGGCTGGTGACCTCCTGATGCGACCGCCGGTGGCAGGACTCGGTTTTCCCATCTGGGTCGCACTCCTCGCGCTGTCCGTCGTCGCGCTCACATGGCGCAACAACGCCGATCTGGCGGCTGAAGCGGGCATCTGGATTCTCACGGCCGTGTTCTTCGCGGCATTCGTCGCGTGGCGGAGCTCGGACACACTGCACGCCATGAACGTCGTGGCAACGTTGGGCGCGTTGGGAATGGCAGCGATCGCTCTCGCCAATCAGGACGCCGCGCTCTTCGCGCGACGCATGCGCGACACACTCTGGGCTGCCATCGATGTGTTGCGCAGCGTGATTGCGGGCGCACTGCCAATCGCCTCCCGCGTGCTGATGCCGAGCGAGAGCAACCGTGAGGCGCATGGACATGCCCGCACGGCGCTTCGGGCTGCGATCATCGCCAGCGTGATTGTGCTCGTGTTTGGCTCGCTGCTCCGGAGCGCGGATCCGATCTTCGCCAGCCTTGTTCAACTGCCCAATGTGGATTTTGGCGAGGCATTCTCGCATGTCATTCTCGCGGGCTTCTACGCCTGGATCGTGGCCGGCTTTGCTCGGGGAGCATTTCGCCCCGAACGTGACGCGCTGACTGTCGCGGATGCCTTGCCCTTCTCATTCGGACTGCTCGATATCACCACCGCGCTGACGACGCTGATCGTGTTGTTCTCGGCATTCCTGATCTCGCAACTCGGATGGCTGTTTGGCGGAGAGCAGTTCCTGCGCGAGCGGACTGGACTTACCGCGGCCTCGTACGCGCGCGCTGGCTTTTTCCAGCTCGTGTTCGTGATTGCCTTGGTGCTGCCGGTGCTGATGGTCACGCGTGCTGCCATGCGCGGTGACTTCGGTCTGCGCCGGAGACACACCGCACTCTCGCTGCCGCTCATCGCGCTGCTCGGCCTCACGATGCTCTCCGCGATTGGACGGATGAAGTTGTACGTGCACTACTACGGTCTCACGGCGGACCGTTTGTACCCGCTGGTCTTCATGGCCTGGCTTGCGGTTGTGCTGGTGTGGTTCGCGTTCACCGTGCTGCGCGACGTCGCGCGTCCCTTTGCTGGAGGCGCGCTGATTGCCGGCGCCGTCATGCTCGCGGCGCTCAATGTCTCTGATCCAGACGCGATCATTGCGCGCATGAACGTTGAACGTGCCGCCAACATCGAGGGACGTGTCGAGTCGGCACTCGATCTCGAGTACCTCGCGAGTCTCGGCGGAGCCGCGGTTCCAGTTGCCGTGCACGCGCTGCTGACACCGTCGCCACTCCCGACATCCGATCAGCGCTGTGATGCGTCACGCCATTTACTGCGGCGTTGGGATGGAAATTCCGCGCGTGCGGAAGCGGGGCGCGCAATCGCTGGCTGGCGCGCATGGAATGCTGATGATGCGCTCGCGCTGCGTGTCGTCGCCGCTAACTCGGCGGCCTTGCGTGTGGTGACGCACCAGAGCTGCACGCCGGGACGGCGTGCAGCGTCGGCGTATTACCCGAGGTAGGACTCGAGCGCGCGGGCGCGTGACACGTGGCGCAGGCGCGACAACGCCTTCTCTTTGATCTGTCGCACGCGCTCGCGCGTGATGCCGAGCAGTGATCCGATCTGCTCGAGCGTCATCGGCTCTTCGCCATCCAATCCGAAATACAATCGAAGAATCTTGGACTCGCGTTCCTTCAAGTGCGCGAGCGCTTCTTCGATCGATTCCGTGAGCGCCTTCTCGAACGTGAGTTCGTCGGGCGTCGGATTCATGTTGTCCGGGAGGTAGTCGAGGAGCTTGTTGTCCTCACCCGGCGTCATTGGCGCATCGAGGGAGAGGTGTGTCTGCGAGATCGACATCGTCTTCGCGACTTCCTCTTCCGTAATGTCCATACCTTCGGCGATCTCGGCGTGCGTCGCTTCGCGTCCCAGTTCCTGGAGGAGGAAGCTCGCGCGCTTGCCGATACGATGCAGAGTGCCCGCGCGATTCAGCGGCACACGCACAATGCGGCTCTGTTCTGCCAATGCCTGAAGAATGGCCTGGCGAATCCACCACACGGCGTACGAGATGAACTTGATGCCCTTGGTCTCGTCGAACTTATGCGCGGCGCGAATGAGGCCGAGGTTGCCCTCGTTGATCAGGTCCGAGAGCGAGACGCCCTGGTTCTGATATTTCTTGGCGACGCTGACAACGAATCGCAGATTCGAGCGCACCAGCTTGTCCAACGCTTCCTGGTCCCCGACGCGAATTTTCTGCGCCAGCGAGACCTCGTCCTCACGCGTGATCAGCGGATAGATGCTGATGTCACGGAGATACTGGTCGAGCGATCCCTCTTCGTAGCCGGACTTCTTGTGGGTCGGAGTGCTCGCCATGCAGTGGTTCCGAGGGACAACGGCCCCATGGGATTCAGGGGGTCGAAGACGGCAACGATGGGGATGCGGCTAGTGCCGCGGCGGACAGGAGGTCAGTGCACGCGTTCGCCGAGGCGCGTCCACCGGACGTGCGTCAGCCACGCGAAATCTTCGGACGAATCTGGTGAAAAACTGAAGTACACTACCTCGGGTCGGCCGCGGAGCAGCGAATCGGGGACAAAGCCCCAGTATCGGCTGTCGAGCGAATTATCACGATTGTCGCCGAGGACGAAGAAGTTCCCCATAGGGACGACTATCGGGCCCCAGTTGTTACGCGATGGGTGGTACGAAATGGCAGCGCCCGCCGTCGTGACGAGGAAGTTGCTCTGCCACCGGAACTCCTCCCACACCGGATCCGCTTCCGGGTCGGAGTGGCGCACGTACGGCTCCTTGAGGGCGAGGCCGTTGCGGAACAAGACTGCGTCGTGCATGGACAGCGTGTCGCCGGGTAGCCCGACGAGACGCTTCACGAAATTCTTGGTGCGATCCTTGGGCCATTCGAAGACGATGACGTCGCCCCGTGTCGGCTTACGCAGCGCCGGCAGGCGGCGCCCGTGGGTCAGCGGCACTTCCGCACCGTAAACCACCTTGTTCACGAGGAGAAAATCGCCCACAAGCAGCGTGCCTTCCATGCTGCCGCTCGGAATCTTGAACGCTTCCATCATGAACGTCTTGATCAGCAGAAAGAGCGACACCGACACGGTGACGACCTTGATCGACTCCCACACAAATCCGAAGGTGTGGCGCGGCCGATTGACATGCTGCAGCGCCACGAGCTTTTGCTCTGGCGTGATACTACGCGGGGGGAGGATGGGCTCTGCGGCTTCAGGCATGGTGTTGTTACTGCAATTAAAGATAGCCCGCGGCCGCCGCAAGGCGGCCACTGTCAGCCTGCTTCGCTATCAGCCCGCATCGCTTCGCTCGCTGTCAGCCCGTTCGGGCCGGCGGCCCTCACCGTCAGGACCGCAGTTGCTGACAGCGAGGCGGCGTAGCCGCCAAAGCGGGCTGACAGCGAGGCGGCGTAGCCGCCGATGCGGGCTGACAGCGTAGCGGGCTGACAGCGAGCGGAGCGAGCGGGCTCCAAGCTAGTAGTTGTCTATCTGCGCCCTCTGCAATGCTCCCGAGAAGTCACAGTACCCGACCTTTGTCTCGGAGTAGAACTCGTACACTTCCCACCCGCCTTCGCGGTGTCCGTTTCCGGTCTGCTTTACCCCTCCGAAAGGCATGTGTGCCTCGGCACCGATGGTCGGGGCATTGATGTACGTGATGCCATTGTCGAGCTCAGTGAACGCACGAAAAGCCAGGTTCACATCACGCGTATAAAGCGATGACGAGAGGCCGTACTTCACGCCGTTGTTCACGCGGAATGCCTCGTCCGCATCAGCAACGCGCACAACACTGAGCACCGGGCCAAAGATCTCTTCCTGCTCGATGCGCATGCCCTGCTCCACGCGGGCAAAGATCGTGGGCTGGAAGAAAAAGCCGTTCTCGTACTGCTTACCCTCGGGAGCACGACCGCCGCATAGCAGGTCGGCACCATCGCTCTGTCCGATGTCGATATAGCTCGCAACCTTCTTGCGCGACGCTTCGTGGACAAGCGGGCCAACGTCGGTGCCCTTCTTTCGGCCATCGCCGAGTACCATGGCCTTGGCGCGATCCACGAGCTGTCCAAGGAACTTGTCGTGAATTCCCTTCTGAAGAATGAGACGACTCGTTGCGGTGCAGCGCTGCCCTGTGGTGCCGAACGCGCCCCACAATACCCCCTCGAGCGCGAGGTCGAGATCAGCGTCGTCCATCACGATCTGAGCGTTCTTCCCGCCCATTTCGAGCGAGAGACGCTTGTGCATGCGTCCGCACTCCGCACCAACAAGGCTTCCCGTCGCCGTCGAACCTGTAAACGAAATCACGGGCACATCAGGATGCTCTACGAGCGGCGCGCCGACGTCTTCGCCGAGCCCGTGTACGAGCTGAATGACTTCCGGCGGTAAACCCGCCTCGAGCATGATCTCTACAAGTATGTGTCCGGTGTGCGGCACATCTTCACTCGGCTTGAAGACGCAGGAGTTTCCGCAGACGAGGGCCGGAAACATTTTCCACGTCGGTATCGCGAGCGGGAAGTTGAACGGCGCGATGATCCCGCACACGCCAATGGGGCGACGGAAACTCATCGCCCACTTGTTCTTCATCTCGCTCGGCACGGTGCGGCCGGCGAGCTGGCGGCCCATGGTCGCCGCGTAGTAGGCGGTGTCGATGCCTTCCTGCACGTCGCCCTTGGTTTCCGTGACAGGCTTTCCCATCTCGCGCGTCATCAGGTCGGCAATTTCATCCTTGCGCTGCGACAGCAGGTCGCCAATGCGACGCAGCACATCGCCGCGTGCCGGAGCGGGCCACGAGCGCCACTCGGCAAAGCCGCGTTTGGCGGATGCCACGGCGGCGTCCACGTCCTTCGTGTTCGACAGCGGGAAGTTGCCGATGAGATCGCGCGTGTCCGCAGGGTTGCGATTCTCGAAATAGGCGCCGGACTCGGGCGATACCCACTGACCGGCGATGAAGTTCTGGAAGGTCTTGGTCATGGCTGGAATCTAAACCAGGCCAGAACCGGCGGCCGCCTCTCGCTTTTCGACCCTGCGGGCGGACATCTTGTAGCATGCGCGCCCTGTCTGCCAACAACATCGCCGCCGCAATGGGTGTCATCGACACGGCGTTTCTTCGCACCCCTCTGTTGAGCGATACATCGCTCAACCGCGTGCTCGAGATGGAGCTGTTCTTCAAGGTGGAGACGCTCAATCCCATCCGCTCCTTCAAGGGCCGTGGCACGGACCTGCTCGTCGCCAAGATTCGCGATCGGCGCACGCTGATCTGCGCGTCCGCAGGCAATTTCGGGCAGGGCCTCGCGCGCGCGGCGGCGAAACGCAAACGGCCGGTGGTAGTGTTCGTCGCGCGAAATGCGAACCCGCTCAAGGTGCAGGCCATGCGGGACTTCGGTGCAGAGGTGCGACAGTACGGCGCGGATTTCGATGCGGCCAAGGAAGCTGCACGTCGCTACGCGGCGTCGATCGACGCATTCTACGTAGAGGACGGCGCGCTGCCGGAGATTGCCGAGGGCGCAGGGACAATGGCGCTCGAGATCAGTGAAGTCGGAATGATGCCCGAACAGATCATCGTGCCGCTCGGGAACGGCGCGCTCGCGACCGGCATCGGGTGCTGGTGTCGCCACGCTGAGAGTGGCACGCGTGTCATTGCCGTTGTTGCGGAGAATGCGCCGGCCATGCGTCTGTCGTTCGCGGCGCGCGAGCCGGTGTCGACGGACACCGCGGACACTGTGGCCGACGGCATCGCGGTGCGAGAGCCCGTCGCATACGCCGTTGCTTCGATGGCGCAGACGGTCGATGAAGTGCTCAGTGTGCGCGAAGAGACGATTGTTCGCGCAATGCGATTGCTGCACGGACACCTCGGACTCGTCGTCGAGCCGGCCGGTGCGGCGGGACTTGCCGCAGTCCTCGAGCATCATGCACGCTTCAAGGGAAAGCGTGCCGCAATTCCGCTCTGCGGATCGAACGTCACCCAGGAAGATGCAAAGCGATGGTTCCTCGCGCCGCGAACATCAGGGCGGAGATCGAAGGCCAGCGGTTAACGGGTACGCATCTCGACGAAGACAGCGAGCGCCGAGCGACGAGCCCGAGCTGTTCACGACTGAGAATTCACTGATAGCGAAACTGTATCGAGGACGAAAGCGGGCTTCAGCTCTCAGCCGCGAGCCTTTAGCCGTGAGAAGCCAGCCAATGGACTCTCACCGAAAAGGGATCCCTTACGGTCTGGGTGACGGCTGATCGCCCACGGCTAAACGCTCGGTCGCTGATAGCTGGAGCCCGCCATACGCATCGAGATGGCGATGCGGCGCATGACCACTAAAAGGTGAGCAGCTCCGAGCTCAGAGCTCGTCAACTCACGGCTTCGGTTTCGCTGGAGTGACATCCACCGGCACACTCACCGGCGCCGGATCATGGCACGCAAATCCCGTTGGTCGCGTGGTATCTGATTTCGCGTATCCGATGCGCGGCAAGATCTCCACGGCGCCGAGCACAATGGCGTACAGCACGAGCACGAGGGAGAGAACGTGTGCCCGCGCAGTGCGATGCCGCCACGTCCACACGCTACTCCACAGTCCGGCAATCGTGACGCCGCTGATTGCGGCGAGGTACCCGCTCAGCCCGAGGCCGCAGCGCGACGCATACGGCCAAAAGAGGATTCCTATCGCGGCCGCCGTTGCGAGCGCGAGCCGCAGAAATGCCGGCCAGGTGCGCGTACTTCCACGCTCGGCAGCGACCGCCGCCTTCGCAGCGGGTGGTGCGTTCCTAGCGGGCGCTGGAATCAGCGCGTTGTCCGAGATCGACTCGAGTTGCTTGTCGATCTTCTTGAGCTCTGCATCCCAATCAGTCATGCGTCGTCGTCATCCTCATCCGGCCCGGCGGGAACAGGAGCGGCCGTCCCTTCCCGGTTCAGGCCATAACGCTCGATCTTCTTGTAAAGATTCGATCGCGGCATGTCCAGCCCGCGCGCTGTTTCACTGACGTTCCAGTCGAACTGACGCAATTTCGCGAGCAGGTACACGCGCTCCGCCGCATGCTTGAATTCGTCGAACGTGGGGACCTCAAGCAAAGACCCCAATCCGCCTTCTGACGTCCCACCACGGCGACCGACCAGCCGATCGACATCATCTGCCGTGATGCGCTGTCCTGGGCTGAGAATGAGCAGGCGTTCGAGCGTGTTCCGCAGTTCACGCACGTTGCCCGGCCAGTCCAGTTGCCCGAGGCGCGTGACGGCATCATTTGTCATCGCGCGAGGTGCGAGTCCGCCCGGGCCGGTCAGTTGCGCGACGAAATGCCCCACAAGCGACGGAATATCTTCGCGACGCTCGCGCAGTGGCGGCACATGAATGGGCACCACGTTCAATCGATAGTAGAGATCTTCGCGGAAACGTCCCGCCGCAATTTCCTCTTCAACGTGTTTGTTGGTTGCGGCCAGCACGCGTACGTCCACTTGAATCGTCTTCGAGCCGCCAATGCGCGTGACGACACCGTCCTGCAGCACGCGCAGCACTTTCGCCTGTGCGGCGAGACTCATGTCGCCAATCTCGTCGAGAAACAATGTGCCGCCATTTGCCTGCTCGAACTTCCCTGCGCGATCGGCAACCGCCCCCGTGAACGAGCCCTTCATGTGACCGAATAGCTCGCTCTCGATGAGCTCACTCGGAATGGCTGCGCAATTCACTTCAATGAAGGTCTGCTTCGCGCGCGTGGACTGCGAGTGAACTGCCCGCGCGACCAATTCCTTTCCGGTGCCGTTCTCACCAGTGATGAGCACGCGCGCCGGTGTCTTGGCCACCAGCGCAATCTTTTCCGTCACCGCGCGAATCGCGTACGAATTCCCGACGATCGCGAACCGCGAATGCACGGTATCACGGAGCCGCTCGTTTTCCTCAGACAACTCGAGATGCGCGAGCGCGTTGCGCAGCGTGACGAGAATGCGATCGGTATCGAGCGGCTTCTCGAGAATGTCGTACGCGCCGTGCTGCGTTGCTTCGACCGCTGTTTGAATCGTCGCGTGGCCGCTGATCATCACCACCACCGCATTCGGATCCTGCTCACGAAGCTTGCGCAACGCCTCGAGCCCATCAATGCCGGCCATCTTCACATCCATGAAGACGAGATTCGGCTTGAAGCGAGCATACTCACTCAACCCATCCACAGCATTCGCCGCCGTGCGAACTTCGTAACCCTCGAACTCGAGCAATTGCCCGAGGGCGGCACGAATGCCCTGCTCGTCGTCGACGATCAGGATCTTGCGCGTCATGGCGTAGTCGTCTTGTAGAGCGTGATGCGCCCGTTCGCGATGCGCACATCGCCGAGCGACATCGGCGTCGGCACCGGGATGGCGTCGGCGGACACGCCATCTGGCCGTTGACCATGCGTGATCTGTTGCAGCAGCCGCGGCACAGCACCACTCGGCACCTTGAAATCGCGCAGCTTGATTTCGCGCACCTGGAATTCGCTCATGCCGGGGCGAATCACGCGGAACGTGCCCCCAAACGACAACCGTTCGCGATCATTCAGGAGTCCGGCGAGCGGCCCGAGCACTCCCGTGCCGGCAAGTGCCTTCATCGGAACGACCGCACGGACGAACAACGCGTCGCCAATCACCGCCGCCTCGGCACTGTCGGCGTTGGCAGGAATCGTCTTCGCGACCGACTGGAAGACGTACGATGCGATGTCATTTCCATGCACATTTTGGAACGCCGGCCCTGCGCCGTTCGACAGTGCGGCAATCGCAACCCGGCCCCGTTCTCCCGCTGCGGGCGAAAGGGGCTCCCAAACCGGTCCAGTCGCGACCACAGGCGGTGATCCTGTAACGCGCGTCATCCACCGGTCGCGCGTAAAGTACGCGGCCACGCCGACACACAGCAGCACGATGAGACATCCCAGCCGAAATATGCAGCCCATGCCTCAGCGTCCTCCCGTCAGTGGTGCAACGTACAGCCGGCGATACTGCCCCTGTGCGCTCTCGAACAATGTGATCTCCTCAACTGGCACTGTTGCCGAGAAGTCTATCCTCTTGGCTGCTCGCGCGAGACCTCTCGCCGCATCCAACTCGAGGCGGCTTCGCACACGCGCCAGTGTGATGTGTGGACGAAACGCTCTCCCTTCAATCTCGAAGCCTTCCTCGCCGCACGACACCTCGACATCGTGATGCAACAGCTCGAGCCGTGACTCCTGTGTTACACCGATCCACAGCACGCGTGCCCGCTTGAACGAGGGAAAGGCGCCGAGTCCGCCAACCTCCATCTCGAACGGACGGTGGCGCACGGCAGCGCGGTCCATCGCCGCAGTGACTGACGACGCGCGATTGGGCTCCACGTCGCCCAGGAACTTCAAGGTGAGATGCCGTTTGTCGGCGCGCGCCCAGCTGAGGGCGGGATGCTCGCCCTGCAATGCAACGATCGCGTCTTCGAGCGCCTGGAGCACGTGCTCCGGCAGTTCAACCGCGAGGAACAGCCGCATCGCCGCCGCGAAGCTCGATTGCCACATGAGTAAAGCCCTGCTCGCGCGCCAATGCCAATGCGGCGCGCCGCACTTCGGCGTCACCGAGGCGAGCAAGGGTCTCGGCATCTACGATGAGCACCGCCAGCGCTCCGCGCACTTCCACCCGGCACGGCACGCCCTTCTCCGCCAACGCCTGCTCGAGTGCCGGCGTTCCGCCTGGCGTCTCGCGTCGAATGCTCACGTGCTCTACCTATTTCGCAGTCAGTAGTGGAACCAAGTCATCATGCAACCGCGCGGCGATCGCACGGTGTCCGTACGACGTCGGATGCACCACGTCCCAGAAGAAGAATCCCGATTTCACCTTTTCCTGGATCAGTGGATCGAGATCGATCACCGGGATGCCGAGCGCTTTTCCTCGCTCGATGATGACGGCATGGCGTTCGAGGATCGTGTTGTGTTGTCCCCCGGCGTCTGCGCTGGCCGTACCGCCACGCTTGTGTTCCGGTGAATCGAAATCGAGCAAAAGGATCGGCTTGGTGTTGCGAGCACGCAGCGTCGCGATGATCGAATCGATATTCGCACGGAAGTCGCTCATGTCCTGATCATCGTTGGACAGGTTGATGACAGCAGATTTCGCCCCGACATCCGGCAATGCACGCAACAATTCGAGAATACGCGCCGACGTCAGTCCCTGTGCGGCAGCGACAACGGCTTCGTACCGGCGGCCATGCGCATCCGCGTTGAGCTTCGACTCGAGCACGCGCACCCACGTTTCATTCTTCTTCGCCGCACCTGTTCCCAGCGTTTGCGAGCTGCCGAGAAAGAGGATGCGATAGACACTGTCGCCGGTGATCGGCGGGTACTTGGCGCGAATGGAGTCCACGCGCTGCGTCTGCCGCTTGACCACTTGCGTCGTCTCGTCGGCGGCGGCTTTTCCGGTCGAGTATTTCTTCGGTGCGAGATACGCGTAGCCATATCCAGCGCACGCCACCATCAGCAGCGCAAAACTCGCGACCACGCTGCCGAGCGCGATGGTGCGTGCTGCGGCCGGATTGCGTTTGGAGAGGAACCATCCAACAAATGCGAAGAACACTGCCGTAGCGACAAAAACCGCCGCGGCGCGCGGGAACACGTTGCGCCAATTCGTAAAGCCTTCGCGCACGGTAACCCCGCTGGCGAGGTGCAACTCTACATCGTCCACCGTCGTCGGCTTGAGACCTCCACGAAATCCAATTTTCTGTGGTCCCGGAGTCCGCTCGAACTGTCCAATCGATTTGCCATCGAGCGTTGCCGTCGCGTGCGTGCCTTCGAACGCAATGCTGACCACGTGCGGAACCGTGTGCGCGACAGGATCCGTCACTGAGATTGGATGCGTCGACGTGAACTCACCGTCATGCGTTGCCGTGAATTGCAGGCTCGGCACATCTGCGCGACTGCTCAGACGCACGCCCGAGAACCCGTCGGCGCGAACGTCGTACAGCACGTTGATGTAACCATCGGGCTCGAATCGCACTGACGCACTCATGCTCGTCAGTTCGGCTGCGCGATCGTAGATTACTTCCTGAAACGCGTACCACACGCCGAGGTTGAGTCGGTTCTTGGAGAGCGCTTGCGGCTCGGTGACGTACGCATGGCTGCCCATGAGTGGCATTTCTGCCTTCGTCTTGGTCGCGACCCAATGCGAATGTTGCTCGAGCGAATTGCGCTGAACGCCGCGCGCGGCCGCGATAATGAAGGACGTGCAGAGGAGCAGCGCGGCGCTCAGCAGCACGGCGTCGAGATTCTTTCGCATTCAGCTTGAGTGAGGGCCCGATGCCACTACGCCATGGAGTACGTTGAGCGATCCCGACCGAAAACCGCGCAGGTCGAGCGTGACCCGCTGAAACCCTGCAGGGCGAAGCGCGTCACTGAGCGACGCGAAGCCTTCCACGCTCATCCACGCAGGAAGTTCTTGTGCCGACAGTTCCACGCGCGCCAGATCGTCGTGGTACCGGACGCGAAGATCGCCGGTGATGCCGAGCCTGCGAAGCGCACTCTCCGCCTCTTCGATCTGCTGCAGTCGCGGCGCGGTGACGGCCGTTCCATAGGGTACGCGCGACGACAAGCACGGTGATGACGGTTGCGACCACGTTGGAATGTCGAGATCCCGCGACAAGTCGCGGATCATGTGCTTGGTGAAGCCCAGTGACGCGAGCGGGCTCTCGATGCCGTGCTCGCGTGCCGCTTGCGCCCCCGGTCGGTAGTCCGAAAGATCATCCGCGTTCGTGCCGTCGAGCACGACGTTGAATCCGTGTGCGCGCGCGACGGGCACAAGCCGCGACCACAGTTCCGTCTTGCAGAAGTAGCAGCGGTTCGACGGATTCGCAGCGTACTGCGGATCGTTCAGTTCGTCCGTGTCGATTTCCAGGACGTTGACACCGAACCGCGTCGCCACACCGCGCGCGGTCTCCCACTGCGATGCCGGATAGGACGCGCTTCGCCCGATGATCGCCAGCACATTCGAGGCGCCCAGCGTTTCGACGGCCTGGACCGCGAGATAGGCGGAGTCCACACCTCCGCTGAACCCGATGGCTACACGGCCTCGTTCGCGCAGCCAGTTGGCGAGCGCGGCGTGTGCGTGTGTGGCGTCGGCAAGATCGAGCGACATGCGGCGAAATCTACCGCGGGACGCACCGGGGTGGCCATGCGGCTGACTGGCGCGGCGGACCCATATGTCGCAGCTTCGATGGTTCATCCCGAGCGACCCGAGCCGCACCGCTCCGTAGTCTCTTCTCACCGCGAGGTTACAGATGCGAAAGACATTTCTTGCAGTGGCATTCCTCGTTGCATGCGCCAAGGCAGACGCGCCAAAGGCTGACACCACCGCCGTTGCTCCACCACCGCCGCCCGCTCCCGTTGCACTCAAGGCAGCCGACATCGCTGGCACCTGGAATGGCGAGAGCAAGACGGAAGGAAAGGATTCCGTAACCGGAAAGTGGAGCATCACCTCGACGAGTGATTCCACCGGCAAGCTCACCTTCGCGGACAACAAGGGCACAGTCGACTACAGCTCGAAGCTCGACGCCGATAGCCTCATGGCAACGTCGAAGCCGTACACCGATCCCGCCCTGCCGAAGGGTTCCCCGAAGGTCACGTTCGTGAGTGTGGGCCGGGTCAAGAATGGAGCAATGTCCGGCGCTGCAACGCTGCATCTGGCCTCCAAGCCAGACTCGGTGCTCGGCAAGGTTACCTGGACCGCCACCAAGGCGCCCTGACCCGGCTACAGCGTCCTGACGGAGGGATGCGTTTTCCATATGTTCCCACCGCATCCCTCCTCGGAGACCTGTAGCACATGTCCCTGCCCCTCCATCGCGGTCTGCTGATCGCGGGCGTGATAGCCGTTGCGCCGCTCAGCGCGCAGCAATCGCCGTTACCGACGCCGCACCAGAAGGCCAACTGGGCGCTCGCCGACCGCTTCAATCCGGCGTCTCTCCGCAACGTCGTCCTCAGCACCACCGTGCAGCCGCGCTGGCTCGGCGAAACGGACTCGCTCTGGTACAATTGGCGCGACAAGACCGGCTCCCACTTCTATCTGGTGCTCCCGGATGCGAAGACGAAGAAGGCGCTCTTCGATCATGCCAAGCTCGCCGCGGCGCTCACGGAGTTGCATCACAAGCCGTACGACGCCACGACGATCCCCTTCCAGGCGATCACGTTCACCAAAGACCACAAGACGTTCCACTTCCAGGTGGATTCGACCCGCTACGAGTGGTCGCTCGCGTCGCAGACACTGAAGAGCCTCGGCAAGATCGCACGCGATTCAGTCCTCGAGACGGAAGAGCGCGACCGGAATGGCGGCGGCCGAGGCGGCGCGGGTGGTGGCGGCGGACTGAATCCCGAGTTCAGGAATTGGTCGCCTGATTCGACTGCGTTCGTCTTCGCGCGCAATCACAACCTGTACCTCGTCGAGAAGCCGAAGAACGACACCGTGCAGGTCACCACGGATGGCGTGAAGGACTACTCGTTCGGTGCACGCGACACTGTGCTCCAGATTCTTCAGCAGCAACAGCAGCAGCAACAGGACGACGGAACCGGCACCGGCGGCGGCAATAACGCAGTTGGTCGCGATCCACGTGTACGTCCCAATGTGCAGTGGTCGCCCGACTCCAAGGCGTTCGCCATCATCCGCAACGACCAGCGTAACGTTGGTGAGTTGTATCTGGTGAACGTGCTCAACATGCCGCGTCCCAGCATGACGCCGTATCGCTACGCCATGCCGGGCGAAGAGAACGTGGCGCAGTCCGAGCTGTATGTCTTCAAGCGCGGCGAAAAGGGCGTCACGCGGTTGAACGTCAAGAAGTGGAAAGATCAGCGTCTCAGCGACGTGCACTTCGCCGACAACGCCGGCAAGGTGCGCCTCGTCCGCCGCGACCGGCCGCAGCGCAATCTCGATTTCATAGAAATTGATCTCGCCACCAATCAGGCGAAGACGCTGCTCTCCGAGAGCATCGAGAACGCATCAATCGATCCAATTCCAGTGCGCTATGTGAAGCGCGGTGGTGATTTCGTCTGGTGGTCGGAGCGCTCAGGCTGGGCGCATCTGTACCTGTATGATCACAACGGCACATTCAAGAAGGCGCTCACTGACGGGCCATGGCACGTTGAAGCCGTTGCGCAGGTCGACACCATCAAGGGCACCATCTGGTTGACGGGCAATGGCCGCGAGCCCGGCGAGAACGTCTACTATCAGCACCTGTACCGCATGAACGCTGATGGCTCGATGTTCACGTTGATGGATGCGGGCAACTTCAATCACGCTGAGACGGTTTCACCCACCAAGAAGTACGCGGTCGACAACTTCTCGCGCATCGATGCGCCGACCAAGGTCGTGCTCCGCGATGCAACGAGCGGCAAGGAAGTCATGCCGCTCGAAGAGTTCGACATCTCGCGCATCAAGGAGATGGGCTGGAAGCCGCCCGAGCAGTTCATCACGAAAGCCGCTGACGGCGTAACGGACATCTACGGCGTGATGTTCAAGCCGTTCGACTTCGACTCCACGAAGAAGTATCCCATCGTGGCGTACGTCTATCCGGGTCCGCAGACGGAGTCGATCGCCTTCGGCTTCTCGCCGACAGTCACGCAGCAGCAGCTCGCGCAGCTCGGCATGATCGTCATCGAGATCGGCAATCGCGGCGGCAGCCCGCAGCGTTCGCTCGCGTATCACCGCTACGGGTACTACAACCTTCGCGACTACGCACTCGCCGATAAGAAAACCGGCATCGAGCAGCTTGGCGCGAAGTACAAGTGGATTGATCTCGATCGCGTCGGCATCTATGGACACTCCGGTGGCGGCTTCCTCACCGGCGCGGCGCTGATGCTTCCCCCGTACAATGATTTCTTCAAGGTGGGCGTGTCCTCGTCGGGTAATCACGACAACAATATCTACAACCAGAACTGGAGCGAGTGGAACCATGGCTTGAAGGCCGTGGCGCAGCGCAACGACTCTGCGCGCGTCGTCGCGAACCGCGCGCCGCGCACTGCGGACCGCGGACCCGCCGGCGTTCAGCAGGCAGGTGAAACTCGGAAGGCGCGCGACCCCGAGATCGTTGACGACTCGGTGTCATACGAAATTCATGTACCGACCAACATCGAGCTCGCACCGAATCTCAAGGGCCGCCTGCTGCTCACCACCGGCGACATGGACAACAACGTCCACCCGGGCAATACGATTCGCATGGTGAACGCGCTCATCAAGGCGAACAAGCGGTTCGACTTCATGGAATTTCCCGGCAAGCCGCACGGCTATGGCGACATGCAACCGTACTTCAACCGGATGATCATGGAGTATTTCGCCGAGCACCTCATTGGCGACTATTTGAGAGGTGGAGCGGAGATCAAGTAAGCGCGACCCGCCTACCGCTGCCCGCGCAAGCCGAAGGGCACACCGAGTCAGTTTCGGTGTGCCCTTCTGTCATTCCGAGCGCAGTCGAGGAATCTGCACCTCACGCCGTTGTGTCATTCCGAGCGCAGTCGAGGAATCTGCACCTCACGCCGTTGTGTCATTCCGAGCGTAGTCGAGGAATCTGCACCTCACGCCGTTGTGCGAGGAATCTGCACCTCACGCCGTTGTGTCATTCCGAGCGCAGTCGAGGAATCTGCACCTCCCGCCGTTGTGTCATTCCGAGCGCAGTCGAGGAATCTGCACCTCCCGCTCTTACCGCTCGTCAGTCAACTCCCGCTTCG
>JBBQHJ010000056.1:0-18352 GCA_038323865.1 Gemmatimonadales bacterium | reverse complement strand
GGGCGAACATGGATGTGTCGCCAACGCCGGTGTTGTCAAAGCGCGGACGCGGTGCGGTCTGCGGAGCGGACTGCGCCGACGCCGACGCCGCGCCGGCCACAGCCGCGAGAAGAGCGAAGAGCCTCGTGTTCATGTGCGTATTCGAGGTTTAGAGGTTCAGGAATACTACCCCGCTACACGCAGAAAGGGCTCCACTTGGTTAACGCCGTGCCAGCGACACCGACCCGTTCGTGGTCTTGATGTGAAGCGTGGTTCCGCCGCCGTTCAAGGGAAGCGAGAAGTGCCGGTCGATGCGGCCAGTAACAGTGATCGGGAAATCGGTGCTCATCCGGCCATTCACGGTGCCCGTCTCGATGACCGCCGCGTAGTTCGCCGGGATGCCCATCCGCACCGAGCCATTCTGCGTCTCGGCGTCGAGGCCGGCGCCTTCCCATTTCGTACCCGCAAGCTCCACCGTCAGTGAACCGTTCTGCGTCTGGGCGCGCACGTCGCCACCAACTTCATAGAGACGCAGCGACCCGTTCTGCGTGCGTAGATCCATTTTTCCACTGACGCCGTCCACGGACAGTGAGCCATTCGTGGCATCGAGATTGAGGTCAAACTTTCGCGGGACGTACACCACGTAGCTCACCGACCAGTTCTCGCTGCGGTAGCTGCGCGGACCGTCTGACGTGATACGGCGACCGTCGGCCTTGATCTGCACCTCCTTCAGCATGCCGCGAGCGTCGGCGTCGCTGCGCGCACTGGCCTGAAGTCGTGCGACAACTTTGACCGAATCACCTGTCCAGCCCACGATCTTGATCGAGCCGTTGTCGCGCCCGTCGATCTCGAGTGCGCGTCCCGAGAGTCTCACGGGGACCGCGCGGATCTCGCAGGCCCGTCCGCGATCGTCGCTGTAATAGTTGTCGCGGCAGTTTTCCAACCACCGGTTGTCGTCGTAATCGGACGAGCGCTGCGCACTGAGTGGAGCAGCGGCGGACAGGACCAGCAGGGCAGTGAGCGCAACTGAGCCACGCATGCGAATTCTCCGGGCGGGTGGGAGTACGGTCGTAGGACAACGGGGTGCCTCCGAGGGTTGGAAAGGCGGAGGTGCAGATTCCTCGACTTCGCTCGGAATGACCACAGCTACGGAAAAAGCAGTTGACAAGCTACTGAGTTTGCAGTAGCATGCCCCTCGTCACGCTGTCCCTCGCTCCTCGCACCTCGTGCCTCGCCCCTCATGGAGATCTACTTTCCCCCCCGCGAACTCGAAGTCATGAGCATCCTCTGGAAGCTCGGCTCGGCCACCGTGGCCGAAGTGCGCGACGAACTCCCGGAAAGGCTCGCGTATACCTCCGTGCTCTCGGCGCTCCAGACGCTCGAGGAAAAAGGCTATGTCACGCACAAGCCGCACGGCCGAGCGTACAAGTATTCCGCCACGGTGGCTGCGGAGAGCGCGGGCGGAAGCGCCATCGCGCGGATTCGCGACGCCATCTTCCACGGCTCCGCCGAGCGGATGTTCGCGCAGCTGGTGTCGGATAAGAAGCTGAGCCGCGCGGAGCTCGAGCGCATGCGCGGACTCCTGGCGGACCGCCTCGGGGAGGACGACGAATGACCATCGCATGGCTGTTCTACGTGCTGATTGTTGGCACACTGGTGATGGCCGCCGCATCCGCCATTGCGCGCGCGGCACACCGCGTCGGTCGGCCCACGCGCTTCATCTGGGCAACGGCAATGATGGTGCTCGTCGCGTTCGGCGTTTCCGCGCGCCTGTCGACGCCAACACAGGTGCAAAGCCTCGACAAGGTGGCTTTTATCGAAGGCCATTTGATCGGGGCGACCGCGCCGGCGTCAACAATGATGTCGCGGCTCTCCGCTTTGCGCAGCGAGCTCACTGCAGCGGAGCGGAAGACAACCGCAATGATTCTGCGCAGCATGCCGTCCGGCACGCAGAAGATGCTGATTGCCGCATGGATTACTGCAAGCACCGCCGTGTTCGCGCTGATACTGCTCGTGAACGCCGTGATGATTCGCCAGCGCGCACGTTGGCCGTTGGCGGACCTTTACGGTTCGCGCATTCGGCTGACGCACGACGTCGGGCCAGCGGTCATCGGCATCACGTCGCCGGAGATTGTCGTGCCGAGCTGGTTGTTGGGCCGCACAGAGGAAGAGCAGCGCCTCGCACTTACACACGAACGCGAGCACCTCTCGGCGCGCGATCACCTGTTGCTTGCGGGCGGTTGGCTGGTTGTCGCGGCCATGCCATGGCATCCCGCAACGTGGATGATGCTCTCGCGCATGCGTCTCGCCATCGAGCTCGATTGTGACAAGCGAGTGTTGCGACGCGGAGTCACCGCGCGCTCATACGGAAAAATGCTCATCGACGTTGCCGATCATTGCAGCGGCCAGCGCGCGTTCGCGTTGGCGCTCGCGGATCACACTTCACATCTCGAACGGAGACTCATCGCCATGAAATCACCACGTGCACGGTTCGGACGGACTCGTGCAACCATTCTCGCCGCAACCGGCGGCCTGGCCCTGCTGATTGCCTGTGAGTCGAGCATGCCCACGTCGGCGGAGATCGAGCGGTCGGATGTTGCAGCGCTCGAGAAGAAGGCGGTCGCATTTAAGATGATCTCCGATGGTGTGAAGACGGCATACCTCGTAGACGGCCAGAAGGTGACGGCGGAGAAGGCGAACGCACTCACGTCGGATCAGATTGCGACAGTGAACATCGTGAAGGACAAGGTCGGGAACGAAATCCGCATCACCACGCGCAAGGGTGGAGACGCAGCCCTCGAGAAGACTGTGAGTGACGAGTCGATCGTCACCAGGCGCGCACACGACAAGTCGGATGCCGTCATGCTCAAGGGGCAGCCACTCTCGGAGAAGACGTTCGACGGCATCTTTGTCATCGACGGCAAGCGTTCCAGCCCGTCAGAGTTCTACAAGCTCAAGCTCGATGCCGAGCGGATTCAGTCGGTAGAGGTCTTCAAGGGCGAGGCGGCAATGCGTCTCTACTCAGATGATGCCGCACGAAACGGCGTGATCAAGATTACGACGAAGCCATAAAAAGCAGGTCCCTCGCTGCGCTCAGGACGACAACAGCGCTCAGGACGACAACAGCGCTCAGGACGACAGCAGATTCGCGAGTGTCTTGAGCGACTCGGCGTCGAGTGGGTGGCTGAGCTCCTTCGCTACCAGGCGGAGGAGCGCTGTTTTTGCCTGGTGCGCCGTTGCATCCGAGAACGTCATCACACTCCCAACGACGGCATCGTCCTCGACCATCAGCAGTTGAGTTGCGTGACCGTGATGGGCGTGCCGTCGGCGTGCCAGAACACGTCGGTCGCCAGATGGCTCGACACGCCCGCTTCGCGGGCGATGTAGTGCGGACATTCCACTTCGGGAAAGCGCGTACCATCCGCACGAGAGTGATGGATGATCGCGGGCTGGTCGCGGCCAACGAGATCGGCAACAGCGTAGCCGAGCATGGCCTCGGCGGCAGGATTGGCGTAGGTAGTGACGCCACGCGCATCGGACACGATGACGCCAACAGCGACGAACTGCAGTAGTTCGACGAGCTGGCGTTCCGCGGCACGGATGCCGGATTGCTGATGGGCAGTCAGGAGATTCCTCCGGCGCTCGTGCGCGGCCGTCCATGGGCCTCAGCGAAGCATCAGTTTCGCGATCGTGCTCAGCTGCATGTTGCTCGTGCCTTCGTAGATCGCTCCGATCTTCGCGTCACGATAATACTTTTCTGCCGGATAGTCGGTGGTGTAGCCGTATCCACCAAACAGCTCGAGAGACACGGACGTCACGCGCTCCGCCACCTGGCTCGAGAAGAGTTTAGCCATGGCGCCTTCGAGCGCGATGTCAGCGCCGGAATCCTTGAGCCGCGCGGCATTGTAGACGATGAGCCGCGCCGCTTCGGTTTCCGTGCGTGCCTGTGCGAGCTGGAACTGAATGCCCTGAAATTCCGAAAGCGACTTTCCGAACTGGTGACGCTCCTTGACGTACGCGGTGGCCGCCGCGAGTGCACCCTGGCTGACGCCGATCATCTGCGCGCCGATGCCGATGCGTCCCTCATTCAGCGTCTCGATTGCAACCTTGTAGCCCTGACCAACGGGGCCGAGCACGTTCGCGGCGGGCACTTCGACGCCGTCGAGAATCAGTTCGGTCGTGGAGGATGCGCGAATGCCGAGCTTGTCCTCTTTCTTGCCGACGGAAAATCCCTTGAAGTCGCGCTCGACGATAAACGCCGTGATCCCTTTGTAGCCTTTCGCCGGATCGGTGTTCGCAAAGACGACAAAGATGCCGGCTTCGGCGCCGTTGGTGATCCACATCTTGCGGCCGTTGAGGATCCACGTGTCGCCACGCTGTTCAGCGCGCGTCGTCATGCCGAACGCATCGGAGCCGGAGCTCGGTTCGCTCAACGCGTACGCGCCCACCGTGTCGCTCGTGAGTCGCGGCAGGTATTTCGCCTTGAGCTCATCGCTGCCATAGCGCGTGATGGGGAAGTTCACGAGCGTGTTCTGTACGTCAACGAGAATTGCTGCGGCCGCGTCGACCTTGGAAATCTCTTCCACGGCAATGGCGACCATGGTGAGCGAGCCCGCCGCGCCTCCGTATTGTTCCGGCACTTCGATACCCATCAGGCCCATCTCGAAATACTTCTTGATGAGGTTGGAGTCGAGCTTGCCGGCGCGCTCCATGCTGCTCGAAAGCGGCTTTACCTCATCGGTCGCAAAGCCGACAACGGCATCGCGAAAGGCATTCTCGTCGTCGGAGAACGTCGTGAGCGCAGGGTGCGTGGCGGCGTCAGTGTGCATGTTCACTTGCAGCGGCAACGGGATGACAGCGACATGCGTCGCCACAACTCGTGCCTGATTGAGAGGAGTGCCAGCAGCGTGTTGCCGCCTCGGCAGTCATTGGATTGGCGATGTCGACGCCCGCACGCTCGAGGATGAGTTCGGCGAGCTTCTCATGTACACCAAGTGCAGAGGTGACACGAACGTGGAGCTGCGGGAATGATGCGACCGCGGCGGCGACCATGCGCGGGATGTCGCCGGTGGAGTGCTTGCCCGGCGAGAGCATATACGGAAACACCACGAGCTCGGTTGCGCCTGCCTCGACGCACTGGCGGACACCGGTTTCGACCGACGGCTCCGCGAGCTCCATATGCGCATAGCAAACAATCACGCCAGGGCCGGCGATTGCCTGTACCAGATTCGCCATGCAGTCCATCATCTCGTTCGCCTCTTGGCGCCGCGAGCCGTGATCAATGAGCAGAATTGCCTTCATGGACGGAAGCTACGCAGTACGCGAGCCGCTGTCAGGCGTCACCGCAACTGGACCCGCATTGATTGACAGATGTACATATACGCTGTACATTCAAGGTACTTAAACAGTACATGTAACTATGCCTGACAAGAAGCAGGTCAAAGAGCCGGTACAGGTGTATTTGGAGCGAAATGACGTCGACTTGCTCGCCGCCCTCGCGCAGCGACTCGGTCTACCACGCACGGAAATCCTTCGTCGGGGATTGCGCGGTCTTGCCGCAGAGGTGCTCGGGGCAACCGGGCCGGCGTTGGCGTTTCTCGACGCTGCGGTGGCGGCGACGCCGAACGGCGCGCCCGATGATCTCGCGCTCAACCACGACGCCTACCTGGCCGACGCCGAAGTCGCGTCATGGTCGCGGTCTCCCGCGCGTCGTCGCAGCCGGTGAAGCGCGCCTTCTTCCTCGACACGTCCGCATGGGTTGCTGCGGCAATCGTGGGGCAGGCGCGCCACGCCGAGGCGAAGGCGGCATATTCGGGTGCCGTCCGCGCCGGGAATCGCATTCTCACCACGCCAATGGTGCTGGGTGAGGCGCACGCGCTCTTCCTCCGCTATCTCGGCACTCGGCTCGCTCGCCTAGCCGTGGAGTCCGTCCTCGCCGATCCCGCTCACACTGTGCTTCCGGTAGACGCGGAGTTGGTCAGCGATGCCCTCAACAATTGGATTACCCCATATCGCGACCAGCGCTTCTCGCTCTGTGATGCCGTCTCCTTCGCCACAATGAAGCGCGAGGGGATCACGCGAGCGCTGGCAATCGATCACCACTTCGCGGCAGCGGGTTTCGAAATCATTTCCTGAGCAGTGTAATTCAGGGCGCCGGCAGCGGTCCCACTCGGCGGCCGAGAATGAGCTTGAGAATCCGCTTCTCCTGCGTCGCGGCGGAGCCGAAACCAACGCCAGCGTTGAATTCCCAGTCCGGCGAGAGATCGAGATTCACCACGCCAAAAAGTTGGTGCTCACGCTCGCTCGATGGCGCGAGCCCTTTCAGCGTTCCGAGCGCGCCGTAGTACTCCACGCCCACGTTCACGCCCTTCGTCACATCCACGTTCATGGCGACATTCGGGGCAAAATCGTAACCGCCGGCCGAGTTCGGGCCGCGGATTGACTTGCCAAGCACGGGGTTGAACGACGCGTAGAAGAGGCCAAATTGTTTGTCGATGATCGGGCGGATCTCGACACTCCACGTGTCTGCTGAAAAATTGTTGCTCTGCCAACCGAACTCGGTGGAGAGACTCAGCCCAACGGGCCAGTCCCACGACTCTGGCACACGCACGCGTGGACGCAGGTGGCTGCCCACGAAGTTGAATCCCTGGCCGGCGCCCATGCTTGTGAACGCGTACACGCCAATTTCAGACCAGTCATTCAGTCCACGCGTGATCTCGACCGTCTCGTGAATCTGATGATGCGTCGGCAGCAACGTGCCATCAGTGAAGCGGCGGCCCGTCGGCGTGTAGTTGCTGTGCAGCTCGAACATCGTGACGCCCTTCGCCATCGTTTCTGAACCGTATACCTGGATTTCGTAATTCTCCTGCGCGAGCACAGGTGAGAGCGCGATGCACGAACACAGAGCAGCTGCGCGGAAAGACCTCATCAGGGAATTCTCTTGGCGGGAAGGTTGGCAATGAGCGACTTCACGGCGACGTCGAGTTGCGAGTCCTTGCCCGAATAGCTTTCGCCAACGGGACGGATCACCGTGATGTCCACCTGACGTGGAACGAGCTCCATGTCCTTTCCGTTGACGTCCGTGATACGAGTGCCCGGCAAGCGCACGGTAGTTCCATCGAGCAGTGTGCGATTTGACGTGTAGATGATCCAGCCTGCCGTGGGCTCGCCGACAACTTGTCCGAGCTTCATCGCACGATAGCCTTCCGCAAAATCTTCGGCGTCGCTGAGCGAATGCTGATTGGTCACGAGCACCGTGGGCTTCTCGAGCGAGCGCTGCCCGAGCGCGGAACGCGCGCCCGCTGACGTCTTGTCGCCGCGGCCCTGCATGTTGAGGTACGGCTTCCGGCTGAAGACATCGAGCGCGTATGCGTTCACGAAACCACCGTTGTTGTTCCGCACGTCGATCACGATACCGTCACGATCGTGCTGTTCGGCATCGAGATCGATGTAGAGTTGCCGCAGTGCGACGTCGCTCATGTCCACCATGTGCACGTAGCCGAGCCGCCCGCCGCTGGCCTTGTTGACATACTCTCTGCGCGACTCGACCCACGCGCGATACGTCAGCCCCTTTTCGGTGCCGGCATTCACGGGACGCAGCGTGACCTGTCGCGTTCCGCCGTTCTTCGCAGCAATCGTCAACACCGTCTGCTTGCCGATACGATAGGCGAGCATCTCATCGAGATTCGACGACACGGTGATCGGCTTGCTGTCCACCGCCGTGAGCACGTCGCCGACGGACATGTTGCCGCCAAGCGCTGCCGGCGAGAGCGGAATGATTTCGGAAATCTCGAGCTTGCCGGTCAACTCATACACGCCACGGTCGAATCTCAAGCCGAGGCGACCGGTGAACGGTTGCTGTGCGGCGGGTCCGCCAATGCCCAGGTGCGATGCGTTCAATTCGCCGATCATGAGGTTCATGAGGCGGCGCATTTCATCCGGCGTCCGCGCGGCATCGACACGCGCGCCGAATTCGTCGTGCAGCGTGTTCCAGTCGGTACCGTGCATCTTTTCGTCGAAGAAATTATCGCGCAGGTACGACCACGCCGTCTGAAACACCGCCGACTTCTCGGCATTGAAGTCCACGTCGACCTCTGCGCTCACATTGATGGGCCGCGCAACACGCGTTTCGACATTCAAGCTGGTGAGCCGGCCATTCTCGATGTAGAACACCTCACGCCCGTCCTGCGACCATTGTGCGGAACTCTTGAAGCCGGCCGTGCTCGTGAGCTGGCGCGCGACGGCATCGTTCGCCGTGAGTTCGTCAAGATTGTACGTGTAGAGATTGCTCTGTCCCGCCGCCGCCGCGGTGAGGAGCATCGTTTTGCCATCGGGGCTCAGCACCGCGCTATTGACGTCCACGCCGGTTGGCAGCGCGTTCACACGACGGCGGATGTCGTCAAAAACAATCGCCGTATTTCGACGCGCCGCGGCAATTGAATCGCGACGCGCGGTGCTGTCGCTCGCAGGTGCCGCGGGCGTCAGGGCAGGAGTGGATGGACCGGGCTGCTGGTTCGGCGCGCGCGCGGGCGGTGTGTTGAACAAGTCGCGGAATTGGTCCTCGCGGAATCGCGGCGTCCGCGGCACGAGGTCGATGCGAATGAGCTGTCCGTCTTCCGTGCGCTGTCCGCTCGTGAGCGTGATGAACGTGCCGTCAGCACTCCACGACAGTCCTCCACCGTTTCGATTGGAGAGCCAGCTTACTTGGCGCGGCGCGCCACCATCGGCGGAAACGATGAAGACGTTGGTGAAATTTTTCGAGCCCTCCTGCGTTGCGTAGGCGAGCCAACGTCCATCCGGCGACCACACGATGCCGCGATCATCAACAAATGGCGGGCGGTCGAGCTTCGCAGTCGCGACAACTTTGTCCTGTCCGCTGGCGACGTCGAGCACACGCAACTCGCGCGCGTCGTGCATGTAGGCGAGGCGCTTGCCATCGGGCGACCAGCGCGGCACGACGTCATTGCCCGCGGCGTTGGTGATTTGCGTCTCGGCGCGAGTCGAGAAGTCGTAGAGGTAGAGATGCCATGCGTTGCCACGCTGGCCCGAGTACACAATGCGCTTGCTATCGGGCGACCACGCGAGCTGCTCTTCGGGGCCGGGCGTGTTGGTGACGCGGGTTGCCTCGCCGCCGTCGCGCGCTGATGCGGCGAACACCTCGCCGCGCGCGATGAATGCGATCTTGCGACCGTCCGGCGCAAGCGCGAGCTGCTGGAATCCATTGTTCAGCGTCAGATGCTCAGAAACTGGCGACGCAGATGCGCCACGGAGCGTGATGGGCACTTGCCTGGCCTGACGAGCGCCGACGTCGTAGGTCCAGATGCCGAAGTTCCGCTCGAACGCAATGCTTTGTCCGTCGTTTGACATTGAAGGAAAGAGCAGGCGTCCGTCATTGAAGTGCGTGAGCTGCGTGGCGTCGCCACCCTTCACTGCGCGCGACCAGAGATTCTCCTGGCCGGATCGGTCGCTCATGAAGTACAGCGTGCTGCCATCGGGCGACCACATGGGCCACAAGCTCTTGGCACCGCCTGTTGTGATGGACTCGTAGCGCGGAACAGTCGTTGACGCCGGCGCGACATCGTGCACGAGCCAGATCTCACTCTCGTCGATGTGACTGTGCCCGTGCCGCCACCACTGGCCGAAGGTGTTGCCACGCGCAGTGATCGCGAGTGTTTGTCCGTCCGGTGCGGCCGCCGAGAAAAATTCGGCGGCGTAGCGATCGGCGGCGACCTGCATCGGTGTGCCGCCATCGGACTTCACGCGCCACACGTCGGCCATGCCGGCGATATCGCGACTCGTCGACGAGAAGTAGAGAAACTTTCCGTCGCGCGACCAGCCATCGAGTGCGTCGTTGATATCGTCGAAGGTGATTCGCTTGAGGTCACCCGACGCGAGTGTCAGGACATAGATGTCGCCATTGCCCGACCGCGTCGACACGAACGCGAGGCGCGTTCCATCCGGCGACCACATCGGGCGGCTCTCGGCGGCGGGGTGCGAGATGAGCAGATGCGCGTCGCCGCCGGTTGAAGCGACGGTCCAGATGTCGCCGCCGGAGACGAATGCAATTTCGCGATGATCCGGCGAGAGGCTCGGCTCTGCCAATGCGGGCGTGCTTGCAGCGACGTTGCGCGCGTTGAGCGAACCGTTGAAGATCAGTATCGCAGCGGTGACCGACGCGAGCGACGAGAAACGAGTGGGCATGAGACGAGGGAGGTAGGAAGCCTCGAAGATGCGAGTTCGACGGGGAAACCGGAATGCTCATGGGTGGCGATGCGGTGATCGCGAGGGGTGCGGCATTCGTGAGGGGTGCGGCGTGTTGCGCGAGAGGTCCGGCGTGCGGCGATCGTGAGGCGTGATGCGTGTTGCGCGAGAGGTCCGACGTGCGGCGATCGTATTGCGTGCGGCGTGCATCGGACGGTTTCGCGGTACGCGACACGCCAGACGATCGCCGGACGCCGAACCTCTCGCGCGTGACGCCTCACGCGACACGATCGCCGGACGCCGAACCGCTCGCGCGTGACGCCTCACGCGACACGATCGCCGGACGCCGAACCTCTCGCGCCTGACGCAGCACGCACTACGCGCTCACGGCTCGACAGCAACCCGGAGCAAGGACTCGAGTTGTGCATCACTCAGGGCTTTCCACGAAACAGGGCAGGGAAACACTCGCCGGCGCCCCAGGGTTGAATCGAAGATCAGCCCCGGATTTTCATGCTGCGGGAGGTAGTCCCAGTCCAGCGCCCAACTCACGGTCCACTGGCTCTCGTCGTAGACCTCCCACTCTACCCCGGCCGAGTCCACGAAGAGACGGTGACGCTCCATCGTGAAACCTCAGACCAGGGGAGTGAGGCGAGTCTAGTTCACTGACGCGCCGCCGCTCTTCAACGTATCACCGAATACTTGTAGCGCGAGTTCTACTTTCCCGAACGGCGCCGAGACCTGCGCGCCCTGCACGGCGTCGCGCACGCGCGCCAGCATCTCCTGCGCAATCGCGATGCCCTCCGCAACCGCATGTTCCTTGGACCTCTCGCTCGCCTTCCGCATGCGATCGATGATCTCCTTTGGAACGCTCACACCCGGCACTTCGTTCGCGAGGAACTCGGCGTTCCGGTGACTCACGAGCGGCCAGATGCCGGCAATGATCGGGATGCGATTGCCCTCGATCTTGGAGAGGAAGCTCTCCAACTGTCGCGGATCGAACACCGGCTGTGTGATCGCATACTCGGCGCCTGCTTCCACCTTCCACGCAAAGCGCTTGAGTTCATGCTCCACGTCGATCGACGCCGGGTTCACGCCAACACCAATCACGAACCGCGTGCCCTTCCCAATGGAGTTGTCGCCGGGATCGCGTCCAAGGTTGAGGTTGTGCACCAGGTTGGTGAGTCCAATGGCGTCGATGTCGAAGACGGCCGTCGCACTCGGGTACGGACCCATTTTGGGGGGATCCCCCGTAACCAGGAGCAGGTTGCGCAATCCGATTGCCGACGCGCCGAGCAAATCGCTCAGCATGCCGAGGAGGTTGCGGTCGCGGCAGGCATAGTGCGTCACCGACTCGATGCCGACTTGCTGCTCGATGAGCAATGACGTCATGAGCGCGCCCATGCGGCTCTGTGCGCGCGGACCGTCGGGAACGTTCACGGCATCGACGCCGGATGCCTTGAGTAGCGCGACGTCCGTCAACATGCGCGACGCATCGACGCCACGCGGCGGAACGATTTCCACCGATGTCACGAACGTTCCAGCGGCGATCTTCGCACCGAACTTCGAACGCTCGGCGAGTGGTACTGCCTGTACGTCGTCGTGACGTGTGCCCTCACGTAAAATCGGCGCCGCGCCGGCCGAGATGGATGCGGGTCCGCCGGCGCGCGCGAAGCGCGGGCTGAGCGGGCGAATACCGGAGCACATCGCCGAGATGTGATCGGGCGTCGTTCCGCAGCAGCCACCAACAACCTTCGCGCCGGCATGAATGAGATGGCGCGCATACTCGGCCATGTATTCGGAGCTGGCCATGTACATGCTGCGACCACCAACGTCGCGCGGCATGCCGGCGTTCGGCTGCGCCGAGAGTTTCTTGCGCGTGACCTGCACCATCTTCTCGATGGCTTCGAGAATGGCTTGCGGTCCGACGGAGCAATTGAGGCCAATGATGTCCGCGCCCATGCGGTCGAGCGCGCGCGCCACGTCTTCGGGGGTCGCGCCATAGGGCGTGAGTCCGTCGACGCCGATGGTCATCTGCGCGATCACCGGCATGTTGGGATCAACAGCGCGTGCAGCCGCGATGCCCTGGCCAATCTCGTGGAGATCGCCGAACGTCTCGAGCAGGAAGAGATCGGCGCCGCCCGCCTTGAGTCCTTCCATCTGCTCGCGGAAGATCGACTGCGCTTCCTCGGCGGATGTCGGTCCGTACGGTTCGAGTCGCACACCGAGTGGCCCGACGGCGCCGGCAACGAGCACATCGTGCCCCTCGGAAGCAGCTTCGCGCGCGAGTTCGGCGGCGCGCTTGTTGAGTTCCGTGGTCTGCGTCTGCAATCCGAATTGCGCGAGCTTGAGCCGGTTCGCGCCGAAGCTGTTCGTCTCGAGCACTTCGGCGCCGGCTTTCACGTACGCCTTGTGGACCTCGCGAATGAGGTCGGGTGAGCGAACGTTCAGTTCATCGTAGCACTGATTGATGAACACCCCGCGCGAATAGAGCATGGTGCCCATGGCGCCGTCGAACAGCACCACGGCTTCCGGGTCGAGCAGGCGGGCAATCGCAGTTTCAGTCATGGCGCAGCGTACGTAGAATTGTCGCCCTGAGCCACAAGCGAAGGGCAACGTACGTCAACGGCGTGTTGGTACGGGTCAGATGGAGTCCTCATGCGCTTTCACCACCGGTACGCACCGCGTAGTACTTCGCCGATGGATGATGCACGAGAATCGCGGCCGTGCTCTGCTCGGGAATCAGCTGGTACGCCGACGTCAGCTCCATGCCGAGTGCTTCTTCGGCCGGCAGAATCTTGAAGAGCTGTCCGTGATCCTCGAGGTCCGGGCATGCGCCGTAGCCCCACGAGTAGCGCTTGCCGCGCCCACCAGGAATTCCAAGCTCACGACGCACGCGACGATGCATCCACTCGGCAACAGCTTCGGCTGATTCAACCGCGAGGCCATGGGAGAAGAAGCCTTCGCTGTATTCGCCTGCTGCCTGCAACGCCTCGAAGCGACGTGATGCTTCATCGCCAACTGTCACGATCTGCATGGCAACGACATCGACATCACCACTCGACACGCCGCGGAAATAATCCGCGATGCACAGACGCTCGCGTCCTTCCTGCCGCGGGAAGTGGAAGCGCGACATCTCCTTCAGCGTGCCATCGAGGGTGTACGTTTCCGGATCGTACACAATGAGGTCGTTGCCCTGACTCTGCGCGGGGAAATAGCCGTAGACTGCGCGCGGCTTGAGCCAACCCTCGCGCGTTGCTTCCGCTGTGAGACGCTTCAGTGCCGGCTCGAATTGCTCCTTCACCAGCGTATCGAACTCCGGACCTGACCCACGACCGCCCCACTGAAGACGAAAGAGCTCGTCGAGATCGAGGAGCTCGAACACTTCGTTGAGCGGAATGTCCTCGAGCACCTTGGTGCCCCAGAACGGTGGCGCCGGAACCGCGTGGTCCTGCGGGATATCGCTTTTCTGGCCGCCCGCGGATCCACTGCGCACATCCTTGCCAACGTTCCCATGCAGGAATGCATCGCCGCGGGCATCGGCGATCAACTTCGCCGTGAACTCCGCGCGCTTTTCAGGTGCCTGGAGCGTGTCCATCGTCTCCAGTCCCTCAAAAGCATCCTTGCAGTAGAACACGCCGGATTCGTACGGACGATCGGGCTCGACGAACATCGCACGACGACCGAAGCGACGATTGATCGCGGCGCCACCAATCAACACGGGAATCTGGATGCCGCGCTTGTCGAGCTCCTGCACGCACAACGGCATCTGCTTGCTCGTGCTCACCAGCAACGCACTCAGCCCAATCGCATCAGCGCCGACTTCCTGCGCCTTCTCGATGATCGTATTCACCGGCACTTGTTTGCCGAGGTCGTAGACGGTGTAGCCGTTGTTGGAGAGGATGGTGTTGACGAGCGACTTGCCGATGTCGTGCACGTCGCCGTACACGGTGGCCAAGACGACCTTGCCCTTCGTGTAGCCTTCGGCCTTCTCGAGGAACTGTTCGAGATGCTTCACCGCCTTCTTCATTACTTCCGCGCTCTGAAGCACGAACGGCAAGATCAATTCGCCTGCGCCGAACTTGTCGCCCACTTCCTTCATTGCGGGCAACAACACTTCGTTCAGCACCTTCACCGGATTGTCGCGCACACCGGCCAAGTCGAGCGCGTCCTCGACGCCCTCTTTCTTCCGGTGCAGCACCATCCAGTGAACCTTCTGCTCCGGCGTCATGCCAGCCGTCGGATCTTCCTTCTCGGCGCGGGCGTCATTCTGCTCGGCCGTTGCAAAGCCTTCGATGAACTTCTGGAGCGCATCGGGACGCTTGTTGAACACGAGATCGTCGGCCAATGCGCGATGCTCGGCGCTGATTTCCGCGTACGGCGTGATATGCGCCGGATTCACGATCGCCGAATCGAGTCCCGCTTCGACGCAGTGGTGGAGGAACACGGAGTTCAGCACGTAGCGTGCGGCCGGATCGAGTCCGAAGCTCACGTTCGAGACGCCGAGGATCGTGAACACGCCCGGTAGCTCGCGCTTGATGAGGCGAATGCCTTCGATCGTTTCCTTCGCGCTGTCGATCCACTCCACATCGCCGGTGGCGAGGGTGAACGTCAGCGCGTCGTAGATCAGGTCTTCGGCACGGAGGCCGTATTCACCGACCACGATCTCGTAGATCGCCTTGGCGACTTCGAGCTTCCGCTCGCGCGTCTTCGCCATACCGACCGGATCGATCGTGAGTGCAACGAGCGCCGCGCCGTGCCGCTTCGCGATCGGCACCACGGAGTCGATGCGCACGCGACCGTTCTCCATGTTGATGGAGTTGATGATCGCGCGTCCCGGAATGTGCTGCAGTGCCGCTTCGATGACGGGCGCCTCGGTGGAGTCGACCATGATCGGCGTCTCCACGCTCATCGAGATGAGCTTGACGAGCTTGGACATCTGCTCTGCTTCGTCGCCACGCTCGGTGAGCGCAACGCAGACGTCGAGCACATGCGCGCCCGAGTCCTGCTGCTCACGCGCGACTTCGAGGATGCCCTCGTAATCGTCAGCGAGCAGAAGACGCTTGACCTTGCGCGATCCCTGCGAGTTCACGCGCTCGCCGACGATCAGCGGCGCCGGTTCCTGGCGCAGCGCGGTCGCGCGCATGGCGGACGAGACGTTCGCCTCGCGAGCGTGCATCCGTGGCGCGCCGAGCGAAGGCGTCATTCCGAGCGCAGTCGAGGAATCTGCACCTCTCACCGCCTTCACGATTGCCGCCAAATGCTCGGGCGACGTCCCACAGCAGCCACCGACAATTCGCACGCCGAAGTCGCGCACGAATTCCCCGAGCATCACCGCCATCGGCTCTGGCTCGAGCGGATAGATCGCCTCGCCGGTGCCAGTATTGAGCGGCAGGCCCGCGTTCGGGATCACCGAGAGCGGAATCGACGAATGCTCGGAGAGATAGCGGATCGGCTCACGCATGTGCTCCGGGCCCGTCGAGCAATTCAGCCCGATGACATCCACGTTCATCGACTCGAGCGTGGTGAGCGAGCTCGCGATATCGGTGCCGAGGAGCATGCGTCCGCTCGTGTCGAGCGTGACCTGCGCCTGAATGGGAATACGATAGCCGAGTTCAGCGAACAACCGCTCGAAGCCGGTGATGGCCGCCTTCATTTCGAGAATGTCCTGAGCCGTCTCGATGAGGAGCACATCAACGCCACCTTCTACGAGATACTTCGCCTGCCAGTAGTACGTCTCGGCGAGTGCCTCGAAGGTGATGTTGCTCAGCGTCGGATCGCTGCTCGATGGCAGCATGCCCGTGGGCCCGATTGATCCGGCGACAAAGCGCGGACGTTCGGGCGTCGAGTATTTGTCACAGGCGGCGCGGGCGAGCTGCGCCGCCTTCACGTTCAGCTCGCGTGTCTTGTCCTCGAGGCCCCATTCGCGGAGGCGATGCGGAGTGCTCTGGAAGGTGCAGGTCTCGACGACATCGCTGCCCACCGCGAGAAATGACTCGTGGATGGACTGGATGATGTCGGGCCGCGTGAGCACGAGGTTGTCGTTGCAACCCTCCAGCGCCTTGCCGCCGAAATCCTCAGGCGTCGGGTTGTGCAGCTGGATGTTCGTGCCCATGGCGCCGTCATACACGAGAACGCCGCGTGCGAGGGCTGCGAGGTAGGGATGAATGGAAGCTTTTGAATCAGTCATTACTCACCAAAAAAAACGAGCCCAAACGCGACGGCGTGCGGGCTCGCGCTTTAGCAGAGGATTTACGTGGCCGCAATTTGCAGGAAATCGCCACGACGGACAGTTGTGACATCTCCTTCATAGTAGCGGAGTGAGCCCTTTTGGGGCAAGCATGCGGCTGGACGGAGTGCCCCACCGCGTCGACATTGCGCCATGCTCGAACCAAAACAGTCACCCGCCGCGGAAAAACACCCCCATTAAGTATCGACCGGAGTCGACGGTCTTCGAGCGATCGCGGTGCTCGCGGTGGTCATCTTTCACGCCCAAGCCAAGCTCTTGCGCGGTGGGTTCATCGGCGTCGACGTCTTTTTCGTCATCTCCGGATACCTGATCACGGGGATCCGCGCATTCTCGTGATCGGCTCGTTCGCCCAGCTTGCCGACGATGCCACGCGATTGATGTTGCGCGCGTCATCGCATGGCACGGTACCCTCGCGCTTTCCCGCGAAGGACATGCGGCGCCTCGAGACGGTCGATTCAACGCTGCATGTGCTGGCGACTAGATACGGCGCCAGGTTCAGCTCACCAATCGCGCGTCAGTGCACTGTGCAAGGCTGCCTGGCTGCGTTAGACACGGCGGCACTCGGTGTACTGGTCTTCGACAAGGGACACCTCACGACAACGGGCGCGAAGTGGCTGACACCGCAGCTGCTGGCGGGCGTGATTCACTAGTTTGTCATCCCGAGCGCAGCGACGGATCTGCTTTTCTCCGCCAGTACAGACACACCGGCACGCCAGCAGCGAGCAGCAATATTCCGTTGAAAGCGTTCCGCGGATTCGACGTAATCGATCCGAACACGACATACGCCGCCGCGGCGACGAACAACCACACACTGAGTGGATAGAGCGGCGCACGATATCCGTTGTCCAGCACACCGCTCTCCGTGTCGCGTCGGCGCAGGACAATCAGCGTCAGGGCTGTCGTCCCGAAGAAGATCCAGTCGGCGAACACCACCCAATCGAGAAGCTGCCCGTACGCGCGCGTCGCAAGCAATGCCGCTGCAACGCCGGCTTGGAGGATGAGCGCGCGCACCGGCGTCTTGTACTTCGGATGCAGCTTCGCCAACCCCGAGAAAAACAGACCATCACGTGCCATGGCCTGATAGACACGCGGCGTCACCAGAATAACGAGATCCAGGAAGCCGAACGTCGACGCCGTAATGCCGAGGGCGATGATCTTGCGGCCCGTGGTTCCAGCGAGTTGTCCCATCAAGTCCGCGGCCGGCGCACTGCTCGCGGCAAGTCCTCCCACGCCCAGTGCTCTCAGGTATGCCAGGACAGCGCCGAGATACACGAACACAACGATCAGGACGCCGAGGACCAATGCTTTCGGGAGTGTTCGTTCTGCATCGCGAAGCTCTTCGGCAACGAAGTTCGTCTGCTGCCAGCCGCCATATGAAAACAGAACAGGCACGAGCGCTGTGCTGAGGACGACGAACACTTCACGCGCCGAGCTTGGCGACGGCAGCGGCACCGCGGCAATCGCCGGCGGTCCTACGAGCGCCGTTGCCGATGGAAGCAGAAGTCCGGCAGCCAACACGGCCGCCAGCGCGCCAAGCTTGAGAACCGTGAAGACATTCTGCGTGATTGCACCGGGTTCAACGCCGACCACGTTGATGATCGTCAACAACACGATGGCCACCAATGCGATCGGAACATTGTAGTCCGTCGACATTCCCGTGAGCTGCGTCGCGTAATTGGCGAATGTCACGGCAACGGCGGCAATCGCTCCCGGGGCCATCGCAAGCAGCAGTGCCCATCCCTACAGACATGCTGGAATGGGTCCGAAGGCATCGCGCAGGTACACGTATCCACCACCCGCCCGCGGACGCCGGCGTCCCAGCTCCGCAAAAATGAACGCGCCGAGCAGCGCGATCACGGCGCCGAGTGCCCATGTCGCAATGGTGAGTGTCGCGGTGCCGGTGCGTGCGGCTACGGTCGACGGATT
>JBBQHJ010000055.1:0-18474 GCA_038323865.1 Gemmatimonadales bacterium | reverse complement strand
GATCGCGGCCGAGAATCTGCGCGTAGTCAGCGGGAATGTGCTGACCGACGATCTCGTGCTCGACGAAGCCGCACATGATCAGGACGCTGTCATCTGCGCCCTCGGAGTCGGCAAGTCGTTCACACCCGGTGACCTCATTGCGCGAGCAATGCCGCGAGTCATCAGCGCAATGAGTCATCACAATGTGCGACGTCTCGTTCATACGTCCGCATTTGGCGTCGGCGTCACCTATCGCGACGCGCCATTTGTTCCGCGACTCTTCATTCGCACGCTACTGAAAGACATCTACCGCGACAAAGTCGCGGGCGAGCGAGCAATCGAGGCGAGCGCTCTCGATTGGACGATTGTCTATCCAACAGGCTTGACCGATAGAGCTGGCACGGGCCACGTGCGCGCTGGTGAACGGCTCGCGCTGAGCGGCTTTCCAACAATAGCTCGCACTGACGTCGCGCATTTCCTCCTCGATCAGATTGACGACACGTCCTTCGTGCGGAAGGGTGTGCTGATCAGCTCATAGTTCTCGAGCGACGCGCACCGTCACGGACAGTTGCCCCACATGGCGCATTGCGTGCTCTGCACCGTGTACGAGACAGCCAATCACTGTGGACGGAAGTTGCGCGCGACCAATGCCCCGGAATTGATCGAGCGTGTTGGTGTCGATGGTGCGCAGCTCGTTCACGGCGGCCTCCACTCTCTCGTCAAGCGCGCGAATGATTGACGGCGCGTCAGCTTCGTTCAGCGGATCGCCCTCACGCTTCATCGACGCGAACTGTGCGTCGCTCAGCGTCTGGCCTTGAGCGTATGTGAAGAGCCGATCGATCACGCCCGTGATGTGACGCACGTGAAATGCGACCGATGCGACTCCGGCGGGACGAGCGTTCCACTCGTTTTCGCCGAGCCCGTCCGTCAGTTCGTGAACGGACTCCTGCACCTGAAGAAGAATATGTGCCACCGGTTGAAGCACGCCGGGCACTCCGTCAACAGGTCCGCGCTGCCACCATTCTGTCTTCATGGGTGTGAATAGTATAAGGTTATTGTTATTGCGAATTGTTTCTCTTAAATCGAGTCATGACACGACGTCCATTCGTCTTTCTTGCTCTCCTCGCCGCCTGCCAGCCGCCTGCCGCGATGCGGCGCGGCGGTCATCTCATTGCCGAGCACAAGGGCACGGCTGGCCCGCGGCTATTGCTGATCGGGCATCTGGACACAGTCTTCGAAGGCGAGGGGCAACGCTTCGTGCGAACGGACACCATCGGACGTGGAGCCGGCACGGGCGACATGAAGGGCGGCGACGTCGCACTCATCGCGGCACTGCGCGCGCTCAAGGCGAACGGCATGCTCGACGCCATGAATGTGACGGTGATCATGACCGGAGACGAGTGACAAGATGCGGGCAATTGTATCGCACCATCTCGCAGGCACCGATGCGACGATCACCTTTTTCGATGACGTCAGCCGCGCCATGGGCTACGGGCCTATCCAAGGAGATCCTCCCGAATCACGTGGGGCTGGCGATGTTTCATTCGCCGCTCCCTACATAGTGGGAATGGATGGTCTCGGCGTATCAGGGCGTGGCTCGCACTCGCCGGATGAATCGGTGAACCTCAATTCGTTGATCATGGCCGCCGAGCGTGCCGCGGTGTTGATGCGTCGTCTGTCGATGTCGAAGCCGGTGATAGTGAACGCTCTGGTTTTCTTCATACACATTTCGGAGATCTTCGTGAAGCGCTTTCTCTCTGTGTTGTTGGTGCTGGTTTGTGTCGCCGGTCGCGTGCATGCTCAAGGCGCGTTGGGCGTGGCTTCAGAAGTCGCAGCGGTCTATGCGCAGACCGAGGCGCTCTACAAGGAACTCCATGGACATCCGGAGCTCTCGGGCCAGGAGCACTGGACCGCCGATCGTATTGCCGGCGAGCTCAAGCAGCTCGGCTACGAGGTGACAACGGGCGTTGGCGGAACGGGTATCGTTGCGTTGCTCAAGAACGGCGCAGGTCCCGTTGTCATGCTCCGCACCGAGCTCGATGCACTGCCGGTGACCGAAGCAACAGGCCTCCCCTTCGCGAGCACCGTGAGAACAAAGAGTGACAACGGTGTGGAGACCGGAGTTATGCACGCGTGTGGACACGATGTGCATATGTCATCTGCCGTGGCGACGGCGCGTATCATGGCCAACACGAGGAATCGCTGGAAGGGCACGCTGATGATCGTCGGTCAACCCGCTGAGGAAACTGGCGCGGGCGCAAAGGCCATGATGGCCGATGGATTTCTCACACGCTTTCCCAAGCCGAGCTATGCGATTGCCGTTCATGATGACGCGCGACTTCTTGCGGGTGTGATCGGCGTGCATGCCGGGCCAATTCTCTCGAACGCCGACGCCGTGACCATCACGGTGTACGGACGCGGCGGTCATGGTGCACGTCCCGAAGCAACAGTTGATCCTATTGTTATTTCGGCCAAGCTCGTGTTGTCATTGCAGACGCTGGTGTCGCGTGAGAATTCTCCGTTCGATCCCACGGTAATCACGGTCGGTGCCATTCATGGTGGGACAAAGAACAACGTCATTCCCGATGAAGTGCAGATGTTGTTGACGGTGCGGTCATTCACCCCGGAAGTTCGCGAACGACTGAACGCCGGAATTGCTCGCATGGCGAAGGCGGAAGCGATGGTAGCGAACGCGCCGAAAGAGCCGAAAATCGAGCGGTACAGCACAGCAACGGCGCTCGTGAATGATCCGCCGCTTACGCAGCGCGTGAATGCGGCACTCCTCAAGGAGATTGGCAGCGGACAGGTGAAGGACGGACCGCCGGAAATGGTGAGCGAAGATTTCTCGGAGTTCAGCCTTGCCGGCATTCCAACGTTGATGCTACGCGTGGGTGCGGTCGAAAAGAGCAAGTACGATGCGGCCATGAAGTCGGGTGTGCCGCTGCCGTCGCTGCATTCGTCGGGCTACTACCCAGATCGCGAGCCGACCATCAAGGCGACGATCGCTGCGGAGGTTGTCGCGCTACGTACGCTGCTCGTAGCGCCGTGATGGTGCGCGTCGCACGCGCTGCTGTTGTTGCGTTAACAGCCCTCGCACTGCTCGCGTGTGATGACAATACCGGACCGTCCGTCTCGACGCCCCAGCTACCGCGCATCGAGACAGCCATGGCACTCGGCGCACTTCATACATGTGCATTGACCGCCAGCGGCAAGGCGTATTGTTGGGGCAAGAACAACGTCGGTCAGCTCGGTGATGGATCGCTGAACGATCACATCACGCCGTCGCTGATCACTGCACCGGCGAGCGCCGTGTTCGTCCATATCTCGGCGGCCAACAACTACACGTGTGCGGTTACTGCGCAGCACGAGTTGTATTGCTGGGGCGCTATTCCTCAGGGAGCAGCGTCGGTTGCAACTCCGCAGTTGCTCGTTGGTGCGCCGCAGGTGCAGGCGGTGAGTGCCGGGTGGTTCATCGGCTGCGCGCTCGATCTGTCGAACCTCGCCTATTGTTGGGGCACGAATGAGGTCGGACAACTCGGTAATGGCGATTCAGTTGCGAAGGCCGCGCCAGTTGCCGTGAATGGCGGCGTGAAATTCCGCAATATCACCGCTGGTCTCAAGACGACGTGCGGGCTCACGTCGGGGAGCCAGGCATTTTGCTGGGGGAATAATGCGCAGCGGAACACAGGTGTTGCCGGATCACCGTCAGCTGTGATTGCACCGACTGCGGTGCAAGGTGGCTTGGCGTTCACGACGCTCGTAACAGGCGCAACGCTCTCATGCGGCATCGTTGCAAGCTCGGCGGGCTACTGCTGGGGACAGAGCTACTTCGGCTCTGGTGGTTTTGGGCAAGCGTCTGAGTTCAGCATCTCGCCACCGACCACCTTTGTTGCGCCAACGCAGGTCGGCGCCATGTTGTTCAAGCAGATCGTACCGGGCACGGGCAACGACATCTACGATTCCACGTGCGGCCTTCGCGCTGATGGAACAGCGTTCTGTTGGGGCATGAACTCGAGCGGCCAACTCGGTATTTCAACATCGCTTCCCACCGCGTGCAGTGACAGTGGGCAACTCTGGCAGTGCACGAATACACCGCTTGCCGTCTCGACGTCAGAGAAGTTCCTCTGGCTTGCCTCCGGCGCCGAGACTGTGTGTGGCATCACGACATCGCACGTGCTGATGTGCTGGGGACGCAACGGTGCGGGCCAGGTTGGAGACGGCACGACTGTTAACCAGCTCGTGCCGATTGTTGTCGCGGGCGGACTGGTGATGCCTTAGGTCAGTGGCTGACGACTTTATGAAGCCACGCATCGGCACGGTAGTCGCGCACTGTCACGGCGGCTCGTGACAAATCTTCCGACACGCTGAACGTCTGCACCGCGCGAGGGATCTGGCCCAGCGACGTTAGTTGCCCGGGGCCGTCCACGGCATAGAGATGCCACGTGTCCTGCGCTTCCGCCACAGCGAACAATGCGGCGTGCGCGCCCGTGAGTGGGGTGATGTACGTGGCTTCGGCAAACTTCATTGTCAGGATGGTGAACTTTCCATCGGTCGGTGAAAACGTACCGAACACGGCGCTGTCACCGGACGTGCCGCCGTAGCCGTTGAACAGCACACGCGACCTTGCCACGTCCGTTATGATGCGCGCGGTCCCTCCAATTCCTTTCGGATTGGGATAGTCATGCCGTTGACCCGCGGTCGACACGACGAGCCGATCCGCTTGCGCTGGGATCCACACCCATCCGTTCGGCAGCGGAGCGAAATCGACGACGACAGAGTCCGGAACCTCTAATCCGTTGCGCTGTACGCCTGTGCGGACGTCGACTTCAGCGAGGTGGACTTTTCCGGACGCCTGTGTGGACACGTTCACCGTTACGGAATCCGACCAGGTGACCCTGATTGGTTTTCCGGAGACGGGGAGCGGAGTCTCCGTTCCACCACCAAAGGGCATGATGGAGTATCTGTTTTCATTGACACCGCCGGCAGTTGGCAGATTGCGGCGGACGAGCAAGCGCGACCCATCTGGCGAGATGGTCGCTGCAACAGGGCTCGATGCGTGCGCAATGCGCTTGTCGTCCGGCAAAACTCCCTTCAATGCATCAGCGAGTGACACCGCCCACACGCTGTGATCGAAGATACCGACATCCATGACCATCCCCTGTCCATCGCTCGTGAGCGAGAACTGCGTAAAGAGTCCGTGCGCCATCGTGTCCTGGCGCGTGGCGAGATGACCATTCGTCCGATCGACGGCAATTCGAATGACCGATTCCTCCACGCCATCTCCTGCGCGCGCGAGCCACACCGCGTCGGTCGCGGCGAGACCGCCGCACGTGCACGCGTTCACGACCTTGTCGAGGACCTTTCCGCCGCGGTCGATCACTTGCCACAGCCCGTGCGGTGACTGGATGATGAGCGCCAGGATGAAGTTCGTGCCGGGAATGACCGATAGCGATCCCATGCCCTGACCTGCGCTCGCGACACGAATGCTGTCGCGTGCTATTCCATCAAGCGCAGTTACTCGGATATAGAAGACGCTATCTGGCTTGTACATCGGCCCGAGCAGTAGCGAATCACCGCCCGCATAGAACGTTGCGGGACCGCTGCGCAGAAACTTTGGCTCTCCGCCGAGTGCGGAGAGGAGGAATGCGCCCGAGCGTCCGCCGATAGTTCCCGTGAACATCAAGTTCCGCCGGTCTGGACTCCACTCGAGACTATAGACCGCTGTGGCGCCATCGAGAATCGCGCGCGTTGCCGTTCCGCCGACATCCTGCACGATGGCCTGATACGTACAGCCCTTCGCGCCGCAGGTCCTCGTCACGTAGGCCAGCTGCTTTCCGTCCGGCGCAATCGCCGGCACAAGCACATTGCCCGTAGATGTGAGTTGCGTCTTGTCTCCGAGCGACGCGTGCGGCACAGGCTTGTTGCGCCGCACGGAAACCGCAGTGGCGGCAGCAATTGCGGCGACAATCGCGACAACTGCCGCCACCTGAAAGCGACGACGATTTGCCGGTACAGCAACATTGTCTGATGCTTGTGTCGTCGATTTCGCTTCGAGCGCACGAACGAAGTCCCCGGCGGTCGGAAAGCGATCAGCAGCAGTCTTGGCGAGTGCCTTGGCGACGGCCGCATCCATCTCCGGCGAGACGGTATCGCGCAACACTCGCAGATGCGTCGGCTGCTCCGTCATGAGCTTCGCAATCATCGACTGCGCACTCGCACCGGTTACTGGCGGTTCACCGGCAAGCATCTCATAGAACACGGCCGCGAGTGAGTAGACGTCGCTGCGTGCATCGATGCCGCGATCACCTGTCGCCTGCTCGGGCGACATGTATTGCGGCGTACCAAGCGAGAGTCCGGTCTGCGTCAGGCGATTGCCGCCTGCCTCTTTCACCGCGAGCGCGATACCGAAGTCGGCAAGCATCGCTTCACCTTCCTGAAGCAGGATATTCTCCGGCTTGATGTCGCGATGCACGAGTCCCTGCCGGTGCGCGTAGTCGAGCGCACTCGCGACCTGCTTGGTGATGGCGAGTGCATCTTCTATTGAAAGCTGGTGCTCGCGATTAAGCCGGTCGCGCAGCGATTCGCCGCGCACATACGGCAATACATAGTAGAGAAAGCCGTCGGCCTCGCCTGAATCGATCAGCGTGAGGATGTGCGGATGATCCAGCCGCGCCGAGATCTTGATCTCGGTGAGGAATCGGTCGGAGCCGAGTACGGCGCCGAGTTCAGGGCGGAGGACTTTGAGCGCGACTTCGCGATCGAGCTTCTTGTCGCGGGCGAGGTAGACGACGGCCATGCCACCGGAGCCGAGCTCGCGCTCGATGACGTAGCGATCGTCCAGCGCTGCCGCGATTTGAATGTTGTCGGACATGGAGCGAAAGTGCTCGTGGCTGTGACTTGGCGCCAGCCTTTTACCTTCAGGCTCGCATGACTCGGATCGTTCTCGGCCGGATGATTCGGATCTGGTTTCTTCAAAGACGCTGCATCCAGAACAATCCGGCAGTCCTGATCCGAGTCATGCGAATCTGGAGGGGGAAAGGAGGGTCTCGTGTTTTGTTATTCTGAACGACAAAATAACACCCTCACCGACCGGCGATGCTGCCCCGCCACGCTCAAACACTTCGTCGACACCGTACGCTGACTGAAGCGGCTTTGGCTTCCCGATTGGGGACCCAACGCAGTGGCGGCTCAACAAGGCGCTGTCAGGTGGTGGTCCGATGATGGACGTCGGGATCTATGCGCTGCAGTCGGCGTGGATGATCACTGGAGAGGAACCGACGGTTGTCAGCGCAATCACCACCGGCACCGATCCGGTGAAGTTCAAGGAAGCGACAATGCGCCGCTGCGCTTCGAGCAGGTCGATCAATTCGCGGTCGAGATGGACGACTTCGCACACTGCATCATGACCAACACGCCGACGTCCGTGCCTGGCGAGATGGGCCGGCAGGACGTGAAGATCATGATGGCCGCCTACGAGTCTGCGCGCACAGGGCGAAACGTGTCGCTCAAGTAGTCAGCGCGCTCGCCTGTGATGCGACCATCAGCCAATGCCCCTTCACGCGCACGAGTACCTGCGTCGCCCTGAAAGTCCCGCTCACGTCATTCGCGCCCATCGTTGCATGCACGATCACGCGGGCCGTGGCCACTGCAGTCGAGCCATAGACATGTACTGCAATCTCATCGTACTTCGACGACGTGTAGTGCAACACGCCTGAGCGCATCGGCGTGAGTCGCTGCGCTTTGGTCTGTATCGCCCCATTCGGCGCGACGAAGGTGTAGTCATTCGTCGTCAGCTTGTCGAACAGCGCGGGATCATTCGTGTCAAACGCCTGTGCCACCTGTTGCACGGCTTTACGAACAGCCACCGAGTCATGCTGCGCCGAGGCGGTCACGAATGCGCTGATCATCAGCGCGGCTGCGATGCGAATCATGCGTCCTCCGGAGTTGATGGAAACGAAAAAGGCGGACACCCCATGGCCAACCGCGGCCAGGGATTCCGCCAATGCTCGCGCCGAACGCATGCACCCCGAAGGGCCCCTATGGCCAGCGCGTTTTGAATCAGTTGTGTCTACACAGTATACCGACTGATTCGCGTCGTCAATCAGTGCCGCTCGCTGATTGCCGCCACGTGCGTCATGCCACTTGCCCGTGCGCACAACCAAGCGCGGATTGCCGAATCAGCACGCCCTTCCCTCAGTGCCATCCGAGTCCGGGAACTGCGTGGTCTTGTGGCCCAACCCGGTTAGGGTACGTTCGAGATCTTCCCTTTCAGTGGCGCAAGATGACCACCCACCTCCAGCTGCACGACTCACTCGATCTCGTCCGTCCCATCTTTTCCGGCTCGCTCCTCCTTCCTGGCGACGACGGCTACGACGACGCACGACACATTCACAACGGCGCGATCAACAAGAAGCCAGCGGTCATTGCACGATGCCGCAACTCGGCCGACATCGCACATGCCGTGAAGTTTGCGGTCAGTGAAGGGCTCGAGATTTCCGTGCGGGGTGGTGGACACAACGTCGCCGGGCGCGCCGTCACCAACGGCGGCGTGATGATCGATCTCTCGCTCATGAATGCCGTGTCGGTCGATCCTGCCAAGCGCACAGCGACTGCTCAAGGTGGCGCAACCTGGGCGACGTTCAACTCCGAAACCGCGAAGTACGGCCTCGCGACAACGGGAGGTGCGATCTCGTCGACTGGTGTCGCCGGACTCACACTCGGCGGCGGACTCGGTTGGTTGATGGCGAAGCACGGCATGACGGTCGACAATCTGCTCTCTGCGGAAATAGTGACCGCCGATGGACGTACACTCACCTGCAATGCCACTGAGCATCCCGATCTCTTCTGGGGCATTCGCGGTGGTGGCGGCAACTTTGGAGTAGCCGCATCGCTCACGTTTCAGTTGCATCCTGTCGCGATGGTGATCGGCGGACTCGTTGCGCATCCGCTCGACAGCGCGCCGCAGGTGCTCCGTTTCTTCCGCGATGTCACGTCCAATGCGCCCGACGAACTTTCTGTGTTTGGCGGATTGCTGCACGCGCCCGATGGATCTGGCGCCAAGCTCGCTGCGATGATCGCGATGCACACTGATCCCGACGCGGGCATGGCCGCAGTGCAGCCGATCAAGGCCTTCGCTCCGCCGATCATGGACGTCATCGGGCCCATGCCGTACGACGCCGTCAACACGATGCTCGACGGTGGCTTTCCCAAGGGCGCGCTGAGCTATTGGAAGTCGAGCTTCCTCACCGCGCTCTCTGACGCCGCAATCGACACACTCATCACGTGCTTCCGCGCGTGCCCTGCGCCGATGGGCGCATTGTTGCTCGAACATTTTCACGGAGCAGTCACGCGTGTGCCCGTTGATGCGACGGCATTTCCGCACCGCGCTGCCGGATACAACCTCCTGATCATTTCGCAGTGGATGGATCCCGCGCAGACGCGCATTTGCACGGGCTGGGCGCGCGACACGTACGACGAAATGCGCCCCTTCATGTCCAAGAGCCGCTACGTCAACTACCTCGGCGACGATGAATCGCTCGGGTCGGTGGCGAATGCATATGGGCCGGCGTTCGAGCGACTGCGCAAGGTGAAGGCGCAGTATGATCCACAGAACGTTTTCAAGCTGAACCAGAACATCAAGCCGGCATGATCTGACGAACTGCGGGGCACGCGCACCTTGCGTAGACAGGCCCCACAGACGGCGGGATTCGGAATTTGCACGCATGAACTGCGGATTGTCCGAAATTGAGATCACGGGCAATTGTTTGCAACGAGCCGAGTGATTTTGGTGAAAGACGTGAACAGCTTTGTGTGTCTTTTGGAGGATGCCCAAAGGACATCTTCTCGAGGAAGCTCGGACGCGGTCGATCATCGGCGGTTTCTTCGCCGTCTACAATCGGCTCGGCTTCGGCTTTCTTGAGCACATCTACTGCAAGGCCCTCGAGCGTGAATTGATCGCTCGAGGGCATCAAGTCGGCCGAGAAGTTGGCGTACAGTGTATTACGAAGAGGAGGCGCTTGGAGTTCAGCGTCTCGACATGCTTATCGACGGCAAGGTCATCGTCGAGGTCAAATCGACTCTCGTGCTCCACACCGATCCCATTCGCCGGCTGTACAACTACCTCAAAGCAACGAACATTGATGTCGGATTGTTTTTTCACTTCGGCAAGGAAGCAAACTTCCGCCGCGTGATCTGCACAAACGACAGAAAGGAACGTTGATTCGTAGAATCCGCCTCTGATTCGTATGATTACGAATCCCGGCGTCTGTGGGGCTGAAGTGCCAAACCCAACCCCCAGGAGCGACCCGGAGTCTAGATGAGTGAACACCCCTCCGGAGCAACCCACCACGTGCTGGAAGCGGAACTGATCGAGCGCGTGCGCACCGGGGACATGTCCGCGGCACGCCAGCTCTATGACGGACACATCGGCGCAGTCCATCGCCTCGCCATGCGCATGACCGGCGACGAGGCGATGGCGCAGGAAGCTGCCCAGGTGGCCTTCATCAGAGCCTTCCGCTCGCTCGGACGGTTTCGGGGAGAGGCGTCGTTTTCAACCTGGGTCCACCGCATCACAGTCTCGGCCACGCTCAACCTCATCAAGGGGAAGAAACGCTGGCACGCGCGACGGGCGGAGATCGAGGAAGCGGACGACGTCGTGCAGCAAACGGTCGAGCCGGACGTCGTCCTCAAGGCTCGGCTCCATGCAGCAATAGATGCACTGCCGGAGATCTACCGCATCGTGTTCGTGCTCCACGTGGTCGAGGGATACAACCACGAAGAAATCGGTGGAATGCTCGGCATTCCGATTGGGACGTCAAAAGCAAGACTCTCGGTGGCGCGCTCGAAGTTGCGCGATGCACTCCGGGAATTTGAAGGAGAGTGGGCCAGTGCATGATGACATGAAGTTCGACGATTTCCTTCGCGACGCAGCGAAAGACTACAAGTCTTCACCGAGCGCACGTGTCGATGAGATCTGGGCTGCGATCGAGCCTGAAGTTCAGCAGGCGATAGCGGCGAAGAGCAGATCCTTCGCTACGCTCAGGATGACATACCGGGTAGGGCTTGGTATAGCCGCTGCGCTCGTGATTGGCGTGAGCGTGGGACGCTGGAGCACGCGCAGCGGAACCGAGCCACACGTTGCCGTGCAGCAGACACCAATCGACACCGTCGGCGCTGCGAACTACGCGCGCGCAAACGCACTCGAACATCTCGCCCAAACAGAAGTGTTCCTCACTTCTGTGCGTGCCGACCTCAAAGCCGGCCGTACCGACAACGAGCGCGCCGATCGCAGCAGGGAATTGCTCGTCCGCACGCGCCTGCTCCTCGGCACCTCGGCGACAAAGACACCGGAAGTACAGCATCTCCTCGAAGATCTCGAGTTGTTGCTCGCAGAAATAGCCGCGCTTCCACCAGCGCGCTCCTCGATGGACAAGCAACTTCTCAATGAATCGATGCGCGACGGAAACATTCTTCCGCGCATTCGTGCCACTTTGCCGGCGCAGTCCGCCGGTACTTGAACGGAGACAACCATGAAGTCGACCATTCTTGCGCTCACACTGATTGCCGCACTCGCTGGTTCCGCGAGCGCTGTTGTGAGTCATGCTGACAGGACATATGCCACAGCGCCCCGCGCCGCCTGGGCCAATGCGGATCCCGCGGACTCACTCTACCGCGCCGCGCGTAGTGCGCTCAACGGCAAGAATTTCGAGCGCGCCGCCCGGATGTTCGCTCAGATCCTCTCGAAATATCCGAAGTCAGAGTACGCGGCTGACGCACTCTACTGGCAGGGCTTCGCGCTCTATCGCAACGGCGACGTCAACGATGCAGTAGAAGCGCTCGAGGAACAGGCCAAGCGCTTTCCGAATGCGGCGACACGCAACGATGGTGCTGCACTCCTGATTCAACTCAAGGGCCAGCTCGCCCGTCGCGGCGATGCATCCGCCAAGCGCGACCTAGACAGTACGGCTGCACAGTCCGGGCAGGGTTGCGGCGATATGGAAGTTCAGACTGCCGCACTGGACGCAGTGCAGCAGATGGATGCCGAACGCGTGATGCCACTGCTCAAGCGCGTGCTCGCGCGTCGCGATGCGTGCTCCACCGTGCTACGCAAGAATGCATTGTTCATCCTCGCACAGAAGTCCGGCTCGGAGCGCGAGAAGATCCTGCTTGACGTCGCCATGTCCGACCCGAACACACAGGTACGAAATGATGCGGTCTTCCACCTCCAACAAGCCAAGAGCGAAGCCGCGGTGGATGCACTCGAGTTCCTTCTCCTCAAGGGAGAAGACAACACCGTTCGCAAGAACGCGCTCTTCGCGCTCGCACAGAACAAGTCCGAACGTGCGCGGAAGATTCTCCGCACCGCCGCGATGGCTGACGACGTACCCGCTTCCGTTCGCAAGGACGCCATCTTTTACCTCGCCCAAGGCAAGGCTGCCGACGACATCACCTGGCTGAAGGAAGCGTACAGCAAGACCAAGGCGCCGGAAGAACGAGCGGACGTCATGTTCTACATCGCGCAGCGCCCGGGTCCCGAAACGAACAAGTGGCTCGCCACCGTCATCAACGACCCGAAGGAACCATACGAACAGCGGAAGAACGCGCTCTTCCACCTGGCGCAGCGCAAGGGAGAAGGTCTCGAGCAGCTCATCTCCGTTTACAACGGAGCGCCCGCGGCGATGCGGAAGGACATTCTCTTCTACATCGCACAACGGCACGAACCGGCGGCACTCGACAAGCTGATTGACATTGCAAAGCGTGACGCCAGTCCCGATGTGCGCAAGGACGCGCTCTTCTATATCGGTCAGTCGAAAGATCCCAAGGCCCTCAAGGCACTCGAGGAGATCGTCAACCCATGAAGACACTCACACTGCTCGCCGTTCTCGCACTCGGTGCAACGGCACAGGCTCAATCACTCGAACAGCGCATTGCCCCTGCGCGTGGAACCGTTGCGTTCGAGTACAACACCAGGACCGGTGTCTGCGGGAATGGATCGAGCATCTCGATCAGCGATGACCTGACCGTCGGCTACTGGATGGATTCACGCCGATACGGCATTCACATTGGTCGCACCAACGCGGGCGACAACTCCATCTGTGAGCAAGGGCCGGCACGCGTCGTCATTTCGAAGTCGCGCAATGAAATCGAAACGGTGGACGTCACCGTTGGCGGACGCACCAACCGCGCCGAGTCGGAGCTCGGCGCCGTCGCTCCGGCGGAGGCGGCGCGGTATCTCTTGGCCGTCGCACCGAAACTCAACGATCGATCCGCCGATCACGCGATACTCGGCGCCGCGATCGCCGATGGTGTGTCGCCATGGAAGCGTATGCTCGAGATTGCGCGCTCCAACGACGCGAGCGAGACGTCACGCAAGTCGTCGTTGTTCTGGGTGAGCCAGGAAGCAGGGAATGTTGCGACGGCCGGCCTGCGCGACATCGCCATGGATGATGATGCCGACGGCAAGGTCAGGAGCGACGCGCTGTTCTATCTCGCACAGCGCAAGAATGGCGAGGGCATTCCGGCGCTCATCAAGGTGGTGCAAGACTCCCGGAGCCCGAAGCTGAGGAAGGATGCGATTTTCTACCTATCGCAGAGCAAGGATCCGCGCGCGCTCGATCTGTTCGAGAAGCTGCTGGCTGGCCGGTAGTGTCATTCCGAGCGTAACTCGGTTGTCATTCCGAGCGTAGTCGAGGAATCTGCATTTGTTCGCCGCCGCGCAACTGCACTCGACGACTCACCGCCGAGAGATCCCCTGTTGACTCATACACATGAGTACGATATACTCATGTAGATGAGTGAGCGCCTTCAGGTCCTTCTCGACCCTTCCGAATTCGAGGAAATTCGCGCGGTTGCGCGGCGCCACCGTATGACCGTTGCCGAGTGGGTGCGGCAAGCCTTGCGTGCTGCGCGGCGCGAGGAGCCCGCGGCCGATCCGCAACGCAAGCTGCGCATGGTTCGCGAGGCATCGCGCGGTGCGTATCCCACCGCAGACATCGGTCAGATGCTCAGCGAGATCGAGCGTGGGTACGCCTCGGACGATTCGTGATCTTCATCGACTCCAACATTCCGATGTATCTCGTCGGCGCAGCACATCCGAACAAGGTTGCGGCACAGCATGCGCTCGAGCGGTGCATTGCCGGAAACGAGCGCATGGTCACGAGCGCCGATGTTGTACACGAAATTCTGCATCGGTACTCGGCGCTGAAACGTCTCGACGCAATCGATCCGGCGCTGAGCGCCTTGCTCGGTGTGGTCGATGAGGTTTACGCCATCGAGTTGCTAGATGTCGAACGTGCGAAGGATGTGCTGTTGGGACGCGTGCCGCTTTCAGCGCGCGATGCCTTGCACGTGGCCGTGATGAAGCGCCACAGCGTCTCGAGGATCATGAGCTTCGACATCGGTTTCGATGCCGTGAAGTGGATCGAGCGCGTGAGTTGAACGCAAGACATCACAGCACCATGAATTGAGAAAGGGTCAGCCATCTGGCTGACCCTTTCTCGTTTCACTCAGCATCGCCTCACGGCTTTCCGAGTTTATCCCGCGTCGGTGACTCGTCCTCGTTCCACGGGAACGGCGCACCCTTCACCTGCCGCGGATACACCTCGTCGAGATTCGATGCATCATACATTCGCCCATTCTTCATCACGAACTTGAGACTTGTGGTATTCGAAAGATTGTCCAGCGGATTCCGATCGAACACCAGCAGGTCCGCCATCTTTCCAACCTCGAGCGAGCCGAGATCCTTGCCGAGTCCAAGCGCGGTCGCACCGATCTGCGTTGCGATCTTGAGGGCATCCATCGGCGTCATGCCGTCACCCATGCCGATGTTCCACAACTCCCAGTGAAAACCAACGCCCTGCTGCTGGCCATGCGATCCGACACCGGCAATGCCACCGGCATCAATGAGATGCTTGATGTCGCCACCGGCTTGCTTGAAGCCGTACTGTGAATCATGGAACCAGCCCGCCTGACCCATCGTCGTCACCGCACCGGCTGATCCACCGCGACGCAGGATCTTTCCCTCGAGATCACTCCACGGTGTGAAGAGCTGCAGCTTCGCATCGTGCAGCATGTCCGTGTGCTCGTACCAGTAGTTCTCGGCCCACGGTGCACCGTATGCCACAATCAACGTTGGCGTGTAAGCAATCTGCGATTCCGCCAACAACCGGATTACATCTGATTGAAGTGGATACGTCGGAATCGTATGCTCGTGTCCCGAGTATCCGTCAATTGCTTCCGTCATGTTCATCTTGTAATCCAGTCCGCCTTCCGTGGTCGGCATGAGCTTGAGCTCATTCGCCGCCTGGATCACGTACTGCCGCACCTCGCGATTGCCGGTGCCGTATTCCTTGATCGTCTTGGTGTCGTAGTAATCGGCGTACCGTCTTAGCACACGACGCGCATCATCGAGCGTGCGAATGCCTTCTGCCGCGAACACCCCAGGGCCTGTCGAATAGATGCGCGGCGCCAGCACGCCGCCCGCCTTCTCTTCATCCTCGTAGCTCAACACGTCCGTCGTACCGGTCTGCGGATCGCGCGCCGTAGTTACCCCATACGCGAGATTCGCGGCGTAGCTCCATACCGGCGTTCTGTGAACGCCACTCGCAAGCCGCAGGTGTGCATGCGTGTCCACGAAGCCAGGCGTGATGGTCTTGCCGGCGACGTCGATCTCCTTTGCACCAGCTGGCACAGTCAGCGAGCCACTCGGACCCACTGCTGCAATGCGATTGTTGACGATCACGATGTCGCCCTTCTCGATTACGTTCGCGCCACCCATCGTCACGATTCGCGCATTCCTCAGCACCGCCGATGCCTTCGGAATGTCACGTTCGCCCTTCATAAGAATGCGCGTCTCTGCCGGCTTGTAGGTCGGCAACGGTGGCCGTGTGCCACGTCCCGCTCCTCGGCCCGCGGCGGGTGCGTCACCCCCAACAGCCGAGTCGGCGGGTGGCGTGGCGGCCAGACCACGCGCGCGGCGCACGGAGTCGTCGAACGCGTAGGCACTCGCGATGTCATAGACGACGTGCGCATTCCCGATCGTCCAGTGCACAGTGTTGCCATCGGACGCCCAGCGCGGGAACTGTGCACCGATGTCCGTCAACTTGCGGAAGGGGAACGGTGCGCTGACCGGGCCCGGCGTATCACCTTCACCACCGCCACGACCTGAGCCAACGGTGATCGTCGGCTCAGTGCCGCCCGGCCACGGAATGTCGGGGATGTAATAGACGTCGGTGTTGATCGACGCGAGCGCGTGCGTGCCGTCGGGAGAAAGCTGCGCCCAATTTGCGCCACCACCACCGCCGCCACCGCCACCCTGTGCGCTGGCACCGCTCGCAATGCGCAGCAGTGCCTTTACATCAGTTCCGTCCCAACGCATGGAGTAGAGACCACGTTGGCCGTTGTACGCGAAGATACGGCTCGTGTCGCGCTGGCTGAAGTGCGCATTGCCTGCACCACTGGCAATGAACGTCTCCTTGCCGCCAGCCGAAGGAATCCACACGAGATCGCCACCACCACCGCCACGTCCGCCACCGCCACCGGCACTCGTGCGGAACCCGCGCGATGCAGTACGCGTGGCGACAATGCGCTGACCGTTCGGCGTGTACACCGGATCGGTCCACATACCTTCGGTCGGCGTGAGCCGCTGCGGACGCCCACTGCCATCGCTGCGCACGCGATTCAGGTAACCGATGCTGTCGTCCCACGTGGTGTACGCGATGTACTGGCCATCGGGGCTCCACGTGGGCTCGTACTCACCAGCCTTCGCATTCGTGAGTCGCTTTGGAGCGCCGGCGGGATAGTCCATCACATACAGGTGCTCCATCGCCACGAATACGATCTTCTTCCCATCGGGGCTTGGCGTCGCGTCACGGATCTGCTTGATCGTGAACGTCGCCGAATCACTGATGCGATAGTCGAACGCCACATGCGGCCCGAGTGCCTGCACGACATCTGCCTCGAAGGGAATATTCACGCTCTGCTTGGTGGCAACATCCACCTTCCAGAACTTTCCATTCCACGTCGTGATCAGGTATTTCGAGTCCGGCGTGAAGCTCATCCCCGGATAGACGTCGAGCGTCGCGAGTGATTCCTGGTCGTCGCGCTGCACGGGACCCGTCAGCCATTCCTCTTCATTGTTCACGAGGTTGCGAATACGAAGGCGCGTCTGGTCGATGTAGCGCGTGCCGTACACGAGCCACTTGCCGTCGGGCGACAACGTGGGGCGGAACGCCGAACCCCAACGGTTTTCCTTGGTGAGGGTGCGGCCGGTTTCGCGGTCGTACTGCATCAAGGCGTAATCGCCCAGCGGCGTGTTGTAGACCCACCGGCCACGACGCTGTGCATACCATATGTAGCGCGGGTCTTTGCCAAAGGCGGGGCCCTCCTCTCGTTCGACATCAGTGGCCGCGCCACCACCGCGTCCGCCCGCCGCTGCTCCGGCCGCTGCATCGGGACGAATCAGTTGGATGCCCGCACCACCCGATGCGGGGAACATCCAGAGCTTGGTTGCCTTGGTGGCGATGACGTACTTGCCGTCGGGCGTCCAGATCGGTGACTCGTAGGTGTTCGTGTTTCCTGTCGTGAGTTGGACGGTGTCTTTCTTGTCCAGTGAAATCGTGTAGAGGTTGTAGCCTCCGCTTCGGTCGCTCACATAGAGAATCTTTTTGCCGTCCGGACTCCAGCGCGGTTGTGCGTCGAAGCCCATGCCTCGCGTGAATGCCGTGGCTTTGCCTCCCGTGACCGGCATCGTATAGATGTCGCCGAGCAGGTCGAAGACGAGCGTCTTGCCATCGGGGCTGATGTCCGATGACATCCAGTTGCCCGCGCTCGTGGTGAAGTTGAGCGTACGTGTGGGTTTGAGGGGCAGTCCCTCCTGCATGGGGTCGCGCGGCCCGCCGCCGCCAGCGCCGCGCTGCGCGACGAGTGTTGCGGGCAGAAATGCGAGAGCCAGCAGGAGACGACGGCCGAGTGTGTGTGTTGTCACAGGGAGCACCAATGCTCGTAGGTTTGCCGTGATGGTGCGGAAGCACGATCGTTGGATAAGGTGCAGCCGACTTGCTATTTCCAACAGGAGCGATGACGCATGCGGGCATATCTCTGGACGACAGCTTTCTTGTTCGGAGCAGTCACGGTGGCGCACATCGCTCGTGCCCTCACCGAGTCGATGAGCTTCGCCCGTGACCCTGTCTACGTCGGGCTCACCGTTCTCGCTGCATCGCTGTGCGTGTGGGCGGTTCGGTTGATCCGAACAGAGCGGCGTGCACTGCCTTCTCCAACACCTCGATGACCCGGAACATCGCACGTCGGCGAGCAATACTCGTCGCGGTAGCACCACTCGATGTCCGCGCACGTGGATCTGCTCCGTGCGAGACGCGCACCTCCGCCAGCGTCACCGCCTGATCCTCATCATTCGGAAGCCACATCAGCGGCGTGTCTCCCGACGACGACACCACGCTCGCCTTGCCCGGCTCCTCCCTGAGAATCTCTCGTACCCGC
>JBBQHJ010000054.1:0-18564 GCA_038323865.1 Gemmatimonadales bacterium | reverse complement strand
TGAGCGCGGCCGTGGGCGCGACATGCGTCATGGTACGCGAGATACCGAAGTCCATTACGAGCGCTCGACCCGTTGCGCGCTCGATCATGATGTTGTCGGGTTTGATGTCGCGATGCACCACGTTGCGACCGTGCGCGTACGCGAGCGCGTAGCCGACGCCCTGGAGCATGCTGACGATCTCGCGCACGGGCAGCGGCCCCATTCGCGCCACGCGTTCTGCCAGAGTCTCGCCCTCGACAAACCCCATCGCATACGCGAGCAGGCCGTTCGTATCCTCCACCGCATACACCGGCACGATATTCGGATGCGAGAACTTCGCCGCGGTGCGCGTTTCCTGAAGGAATCGGTCGCGGAGGCTCACCTGCGACGCAAATTCCTCCGGGAGTACCTTGAGCGCGACTGACCGATCGAGCTTGAGATCGCGCGCGAGATAGACGGTGCCCATGCCGCCGCGTCCGAGCTCGCATTCAATTGCGTAACGATCGCCGAGGGCGCGGCGCACGGCCGCCAGTTCGGCTTCCGCAGCGGGGTTTAGAGCGTCAGTAGGCACGCAGCCAATATGACGCCGGAAAGCACCTCCGCCACCTGTTTCAACGGTGATTGCGGTGGCATCTTATGGCGCAGCCCACCCTTGCCGATCCGAGGTGCCTTGATGTCCACCGCCACGCGGACCTGTCCGTCCTGTGTTGCGGCGCTTCCCGCAGATGCCGTCTTCTGTCACAAGTGCGGCACGGCCACGCCAATGGAGATCGTGGCCGCCACGGGAGAGGTGCACGCGGGAGACGTCCAGGAAATCGAGGAAGCCGCGCGGCGCAGCGCCCTCCAACAGGCACTCGGCGAGAATTACGACGTGCGCCGATTGCTCGGCCGTGGCGGCTTCGCCGAGGTGTACGTGGCGTGGGACAAGCGCCTGAAGCGCGAGATTGCCGTGAAGACCATTCGCGGCGATCTCGTCGTGAACGACAGCCTGCTCGAGCGCTTTCAGCGCGAGGCTGAGGCGGTGGCCAAGCTGCGTCACCCGAACATTGTTCCGATTTACGCGGTCGGCGAGAGCAACGGCATTGCGTACTTCACGATGCCGCTCATCGAGGGGCAAAGTCTCGCTGACGTCATCGGACGTGACGGGCGCGTTCCGTTGGACGAAACCATTCGCATCATGCGCGAGGCGGCGATGGCGCTGCACGCGGCGCATCGAATCGGCCTGGTGCATCGCGACATCAAGCCGGAGAACATCATGCTCGAGGGGCCGGAGCGCTCCGCGATCGTGATGGATTTCGGCATTGCCAAGACGGAAGGGTCGGAGGGGAAGGGTCTTACCGGCACCGGGATGCTTGTCGGCACGCCGCAGTACATGAGTCCCGAGCAGGCGGTGGGTGAACGCTCGCTCGGTGCGGGGAGCGATCAGTATTCACTCGCGATGGTGGGTTATCGCATGCTCACGGGTCGTCTCCCGTTCGAGAGCGATTCCATTCAGACGCTCATCTTCAAGACGGTGACGTCGGTGCCGCCGCTCGCCACTGAGGTGGCGCCCGATGTGCCGCGTGCGATTTCGGATGTGCTGGCGAAAGCACTCTCCAAGCGCTCAGAGGATCGCTACGAGTCCATGGCGGCCTTCGCGACCGCGCTGGGACAAACGCAGTCTGGTGCAGCCCGTATTGGCACAACGAGCGGGAGCTTTCGGTCCACGCAACCCAATCTGGCGGCGCGCGTGCAGTCCTCGCGCGAGGCGATGCCCACGGTACGCCACCCGCTCGTATGGGTGGCGATCGTTGCAACAATTGGCGGGCTGCTTGCAGGCACGCGAACGAAGTCACCCGCGGGTGTTGCGCTCGCCGCGAATCGCGCGGAGGCCGTTTTTGCCGCGCGGAATTTTCTGAAGGAACGCGGCGTCGCGTCTCCCGGTGCGGCGGATCCCTCATTCAGCACTCGCGATGCGGTGCTCGAATATCTCCAGCGCACGCTCACTTCCGACTCAACCGAGAAACGCGCGGCAACCGACGCACCGGTGTGGCGCTGGTCCATTGACTTCGGAAAGATCACCAGCGATTCCGACTGGACGATCGACGTGGGTCCGGACAATCGCATCGTCGGATTCAGGCACAGGATCCTGGATTCCGCGCAGGGACCAACCATCTCGCACGACAGTGCGCGCGTGCTCGCCGAGCACGAGATCGAGGCGCGCGGCTGGACGCGGGCAGCAATCGAGCCCACCCGTGATTCCACGATTACGCGCAAGCACCGGGTCGATCACCTCTTTCGCTGGCGCAAGAAGGCCGATGCCATCGCGTGGAAGGGGAGCGACTCGGCGTACGTCGAGATTCGCGCCGGAGTGAATGGCGCCGCGGTCACGGACTACAGCATCGCGCTCAAGACGCCCGACAGCTACCAGACGGACACGAATCCGAAAACGCCTTTTCAGTTCATTTCGGCCATCGGCATCACGATCCTCGTCGTGATGGGGCTGTTCGCGTTCGTGTTCCTGACAACGCGGCAACGCGTGGATGAACTGCAGTGGAAAATGGGCGCGCGCATTCTGGCCGCCGCATGTGTGTGTCTCGTGCCCGCCGCCATTCCCGCAATCAGCGCCGCAAGTAGCGGCACGTCGGCGGCATTGCTCACGCTGTTGTTCAGCACCATCGGCTTTGGCTTCCTTCTCGCCTGCGGTTTGCTGGTGACGGTGATCAGCGAATCGCTTGCCGCGCAGGAAAATCCCAAATCGGTGCTGGGACTGGATGAATTATCGCGCGCGCGTTCACTGCCGCCCGAGGCCATTGCGAGCACGGTCTGGGGTTATATGCTCGCCGGCATTGCCGTTGGAGCAATGACGCTTCTTCGCCTTGCCGCGAGCACGCTGTTCGGCGATCGGTTTGTGGGCGGCACCGTGAATTCCGTGTTCGGCTTCACCTGGCCGAGCGTGTATGTGCTGGTGATGCTGGGCGCATCGATGATCGGGGTCTTTGTGGTACTGTACCTGATTGCCGTTTCCGCGCGGTGGAAGCTTACGGCGCCGCTGGCGATGTATGTGCCGGCCCTGCTAACCTCGCTCATCATGATCGTCAAGGGGCACACCGGTTCGGTGCTCGTGAACACCGTCTTCCTGTTTCTCGTTGGCTATGCCGCATGGAAGCATGGCGTGGTGGCCGGAATCATCGTGCTCTGGGTTCCGGATGCGATCGACGCGGCATTCACGCTCATTCGCGCGCCGGGTGCCGATACGATGACTGCCGGGGTCTTTACGATTGCCGTACTGTTCATCCCGCTTGTGGCGGCCCTGATCGCAAGGCCGCGGATGTTTGGTGCGGCAGTCCAGCGCACGTCTACGGAAGTGCGTACTTTATAGGACGTCCTGCTACCGCCAGAATCGAGAATCCAATGTCATCTTTCCGTCGCTCTCTTGCCGCGCTGTTCCTCGTCTCCACACCTGTGCTTGCACAGACGCAGTCCGGCGCGCCCGTACCGCAGCTTCCCCCGACGCCGGCCGCCGGCGATGTGGCACCCGATTTCACCGCCCAGGTTACGGATTCAACCGGCAAGGTCTGGCCGGTTTCGCTGTCCGGAAATCTCAAGGGCAAGGTCGTTGTCCTCGCGTTCTATCCACTGGATCGTTCGCAGGGGTGCACGATTGAACTCAAGAAGTTCCGCGACGAGTATTCGACGATCTTTGGTGATGGCGTCGCCGTACTGCCGGTATCGATCGACACGCTGGCATCGCACGCGAGTTGGGCAAAGGACGAGCACTTCCCGTTCGCGATGATTGCCGACCCGAAGAGCGAAGTGGCTACCAAGTACGGCTCGCAGGGTACGAATCCAGCGCGCCCGTATTTCCGCCGCACCACGTTCGTGATCGGCAAGGATGGGAAAATTGCCTACGTCGATCCAAAGTTCAACGTGAATTCACAGGATGCGTATGACAAACTCGCAGCTGCCGTAAAAGCTGCGAAGTAAGTCAGGAAAAGCGCTATTTGCATTGTTTCACATGGATCGGAAACGGCCGGATCTAAACCAGAGATCCGGCCGTTTTTGTTTATCCGCCAAGTCATTTCAGCGTTTTTGAACGGGCTTTAACAACAAATCCTGAAAATCGAACGAAAAATCGACGTCCGCCGAAGCCGGCACCATCTTGAGTTGATCGATGGTGCCGTCTGCGTTCAGGGCAAAGCTCGCGTAGGCATCGGCGCGCAGCTCGCGGTCGCGCCACTTCACCAGAAAGCTGTCGTGCTGCCAGTGCTGCATGTCGCCGACGAGCTGTGGTGTGTGACTGAAGCGCATCACGAGATGCCCTCCCTCCATCACAATCGAGACGTCGCCGTACCAGGCATCGGTGTACGTGCCCGCGTACTTCACGAGTGCCAGCGACGGTGTCGACATGGAGTCACGCGCAGTACTCGTTGATTTCGACTCTCGCGCGAGCTGCATCCGTGAAGTGTCGCGCGCCGCGGCGAAGCGACCGAGATAATCCACCGCCGGAGCATGCAGCAGATCGTCGATGGCGCGAAGTGTGATCGCGTCGAATGCCTCCGACGACTCCTGATTCGTCAGCACGACGACGCCGAGCTTTTCCTGCGGGATCATCGTGACCAGAGAGACATAGCCAGGCAGTCCGCCGGAGTGCTGAAGCCGCAGACGTCCTCGGTAGTCCGAAACGCCGAGACCGAGTGCGTAGCCCTGGATGTTTGGTCGCAGATGTTCGAAGCCGGGAACTGTGCGCCCGCCAACAGGGATCGGCGTCACGATTGACCAGAGCTGCCGCGAGCTCGCCGCAGAGAAGAGTTGCGTGTCGCCGGAAATGCGGCCCGAGTCCATCTGCACGATCATCCACTTCGCCATGTCCCACGCCGAGGAGTTAATGCCGCCGGCAGGATTGGTGTTGTCGCTCACCATGGGCGCAATGACCTTCACTGTGCCATCGACTTCGGCGTGCGTCGTGGCAACGTTGCCGCTGCTGCTCGCGTCGGAGTGACGCACCGTGCTTCCCGTCATGCCGACAGGACCGAGAATTCCTGTGCGCACGAAGTCTTCCCAACTCTGTCCAGAGATCTTCTCGATGAGTTGACCCGCCACGAGATAGAGCACGTTGTCGTAGGCATACGCGCTCCGAAATGACGTCGCCGGTTTGATGAAGCGAAGTCGCCGCGCAATCTCGGGGCGGTCATAGGTCGACGCGGGCCACCAGAGCAGATCGCCGGCACCGAGTCCCAAACCGCTCCGATGCACGAGTAGATCGCGCACGGTGAGTTCGCGTGTCACGAATGGATCGTACATCGCGAAGTCCGGCAGGTAGCGAATGACCGGAGCATCCCATTCGATCTTGTGCGCTTCCACCAACATGGCAAGCGCGGTCGCCGTGAACACTTTCGTGTTCGACGCAATACCGAAGCGCGTTGCTGAATCGACCCGCTCCGGTTTGCCGAGCGTGCGAACGCCGTAGCCCTTGGCGAGCACCACGCGACCATCCTTCACGATCGCTACCGCGGCGCCTGGGACGTTGAACGTCTTGAGCACACGGTCGACGTAGGCGTCGAATCCCGCAGGAGGAGTGGGCTGCTGCGCCGATGCTGTCGGCGCGAAAATCAAGACTGAGAGAAGGCTGCGAATGCGCATGATCGTTGGTGAGGGCGAGCAACAGTACGACAAAACACAATCTCCTGACATTGGCGCGCTATCCGACTGAGCGCGTCGCGCGCACAATATTGTATCCAGAATCAATCGGTCGCCGTGCACCAACTTCTCATCGCTGCCGCGCTGCTCATCGGATCGCATTCGAAAGCGAGCACCACGTCCCGCTTCACCTTGCCTGCACCGACCGGCCCCAACGCCATCGGCACAACGGATGGGACGCTCATAGATCCCACTCGCCTCGATACCCTCGGCGGTGTCACCGTGGCGCGCGTCATCAAAGTGGCCGTCTGGTATCCAGCAGCCGTCGGTGTGCCAGGCGAACAAGCTCCATACCTCCGCAACGGCCCCGACGAGTTCGCGCCATTCGCACGACTCATCAAGGGGCCGCCCGCCGCGTTCGCGCACCTCAACAGCGCGCACTCGCACGCCATCGTGAATGCCCCCGTCAACACGACACGCGGCAAGCTCCCCGTGATCCTGCTCTCGCATGGTTACTTGTCGTCGCCAACTGCAAGCACGGTCGTGTCAGAAGAGCTGGCGAGCCATGGCTATCTTGTGCTGTCGATCACTCACACGGGCGAGGCGCAATCCGTCACGCTACCCGATGGGCGCACAATCGCGATCACTTCGACCACCGGCACACTCGCCGCTCGGCCCGCGGCAGTCATTGGCGAATGGGGTGCGGAGGATTCGACAATGGCGGCGGTTACCCGCGCGACGACCGATGCGGATCGCGCTCGGCTCATGCGTGGATATCTCAAGTCGATTCCGATCTCCACGAAATCGCTCGCACGATGGGTCGCCGACCAGCAGTTCGTTGTGAATGAGGCGTTCCGTCGTTCACGGCTGACGCCAACGGCTCGCGCGCCACTCGCAGGGCATATCGACACGGCGCGACTCGGAGCAATGGGCCACTCATTCGGCGGAGTCACCGCCGCGGAGTTCTGCCGAGTGGATCCGCGATGCAAGGCCGGCCTTAATCTCGACGGCATTCCACAGTACGGCGCCATGCTGGATAACGGCGCCGAGCGACCGTTCCTGATGATCTATTCAGAACGGCAGGGGCGGATCGGCGCGAGTGACGTCATCTATCGCCACTCGAGGGCGAAATATCAGAGTGTTGTGGTGGCCGGAACGCGTCATGCCGACCTCGCCGACTATGTGTTATATGGATCGGTGGTCCGTGAGATGATGGTTTCGGGACCGGTCGTGCCAGCGGTCGCTACTGGCATCGTGCGGCGAGTGGTGCGCGAGTGGTTCGACCAGGAGTTGCGCGGCAGATCGTCGGCTCTACTGGGCGGGCAAAAAACCGTCGCAGGATTGCGCCTTCGACCCTAGCTTGTGTGGGTGAACGAAGAGCGCTTCCAGTTGTTCTCGAACGCGAGTATCGATGGCATGGCCATCCACTCGCAGGGCAAGATCGTGGACGTCAACGCGACGCTCGCGGCCATGACCGGCTACGCCCCTGAGGAACTGATTGGCCGGCCGCTGACGGATCTCACCGTTCCCGGAGAACGGCAGGCATTGATGGCTCACGTCGGCTCCGGCAGCGAGCAGCCGATTGAGGGCACGGCGCTAAGAAAAGATGGCAGCTCGTTCCCGGTGGAAGTTCGTGCTCGCAACGTGACGACGGGCGGCGTAGTCGCACGGATGGTGGTGATCCGTGATATCTCCGAGCGACGCGCCGCCGAGCGTGCGGTGCGGGAGAGTGAAGCGCGGCTGCGGCTGTTACTACAGCAGTTGCCGGCAATACTCTGGACAACCGACCGTGATCTCCGGATTACGTCGATGCTGGGCCGTGCCGTGGCGAGTGATGCTCGTGCGGGCGAGGGGTCGGTCATCGGTGAATTCGTACGCGACTACCTCGCCGGTCGCGACAATGGGGCCTCCGTTGTCGACGCGCATCACGCCGCGCTCCTCGGCAGTTCGGACACGTGTGCCGTGGAGTCTGGGGGTGTTCGCTGGAGCGCGCATGTGGAGCCGCTGATTTCCGCGAACGGAAAGATCAGCGGAGTGATCGGCCTCGCGATGGATGTCACCGAGCCGCATCGACTCGCCGAATTGCTTTCGGAAAGCGAGACGCGGTATCGCAGTCTTGTGGAATCCATGCCGGATGCCGTCGCGGTGCATGTCGATGGACGATTCGTGTTCATCAACAACGCCGGACTGCGCTTGGTGGCGGCGACTGCGGCCGAACAAGTGGTGGGGCGTGAGGTGCTCGACTTCGTGCACCCCGAATCACTCGAGCTGGCGCGCTCTCAGATCAACTCACTGCTCGGTCGGCGCGATTCAATTCTCACGGGACGCTACCGCCTGATGCGGCGGGACGGCACGTCAGTTGAGACGGAACTCTCCGCGGCTGCACTCGACTACGGCGGGCGTCCCGCCGTACAAATGGTGTGTCGCGATATTTCCGATCGTCTCAAGACCGAAGCGGCCCTGCGGCAGGCAGAGCTTCAGCTTCAGCACTCGCAGAAGCTCGAAGCTGTTGGTCGGCTCGCCGGCGGCATTGCGCACGACTTCAACAACCTGCTCACCGTCATTTCCGCGTTCACGCAGATGGCGAAGGTGGATCTTCTGCCGGACGATCCGCGCGGCGCGGATCTCCAGGAAGTCGAGAACGCTGCGCGCCGTGCGGCGGAACTCACGCGGCAGTTGCTGGCGTTCAGCCGCACGCAGGTACTCCAGTCGGCGAACGTCGACATGCATGACGTCGTGCGCAGCATGGAGAATATGCTTCAGCGCGTCATCGGTGAAGAAGTTCGATTGGAAACGCGGGTTGCCGGCGACGACGCGTGGGTCTACGCCGACCGCGGGCAGCTCGAACAGGTGCTGATGAACCTCGTGGTCAACGCGCGCGATGCCATGCCGCACGGCGGTGCCATCATGATCACGAGTCGCGTGGTGTCGCTCGACGACAATGTCGCGCGCAGCCTGCTCGCACCGGGTGCGCTTGGCGGGCAATACGCTCGTCTCGATGTGCGCGACAACGGCGTCGGCATCGAGCAAGCGCTTCAGCCGCACGTGTTCGAACCGTTCTTTACGACCAAGCCGGTCGGAAAGGGAACGGGTCTCGGGCTCGCGATGGTGTATGGAATCGTGAAGCAGTCCAACGGCTACATCGTGCTCGACTCGGCGCCGGCGCGCGGAACGACGGTGTCGGTGTATTTGCCGGCTGTGACCACGCGGACCACGCCGCGCGACAATCACATGGAAACGCCGTCGGCGTCGGGCAGCGAGACGATCCTGCTCGTTGAAGACCAAGGTGCCGTGCGCGAAGCGGCGCGCCGCATTCTCGAGTCGCATGGATACCGCGTGATTGCGGCGGGTCATGCGTTGGAAGCGCTCGATCTCTCTCGCGTTCATCACGGGGAGATCGATTTGCTGCTTACCGATCTCGTGATGGCGGACATCGGTGGACGTGAGCTTGCCATGCGGCTCGCGGCAGAACAGCCCAACATTCCGGTGCTCTACATGTCGGGCTACGCGACGGGTCAGGGCATCGCACTGCAGTTGGACGGGCAGCGGCTCGCGCCGCTGCTGGACAAGCCGTTCACCATCGAATCACTGACGCAGGCCGTGCGCGGAGCATTGCGCCGTCGAACGACGAATCAGTAGCCCACCGCCATTCCGTCTTTTCGCGGGTCAGAGCCGGCGGCGTAACCCTTCGGCAGTTTGATGATCGCTTGTGCTCCGCCGAATTGTGTGCGCGCGCCATCGGTGACCGTGTGTCCCATTGCCGTGAGCTTTGCGCGCACCGCGTCGGTGATTGGCGCTTCGACCTCGATCGTGGTTCCTGTGGTGTGCCGGAAGCGCGCCTGATCAATTGCAGCTTGAATGTCCATGCCGAACACGAGATGGCTGAGCAGCAACTGCACGTGACCCTGCGCCTGCATGGCGCCGCCCATCAGTCCAAAGCTCATGTATGGCTCGTCGTATTTCCCGTCCGGAGACGTCCTGTCGCCGGGCTTGGTGATGAAGGCGGGAATCAGCGTATGAAATGGACGCTTGCCGGGCGCGATCGTGTTCGGAAGTCCCGGGTCCATTGTGAACGCCGCGCCGCGATTGTGCAGAAGGAACCCGGCATCGGGTACGCCGATGCCTGATCCGAAATGATCGAACAGGCTGTTGATGAATGACACCATGTTGCCCGCGCTATCGGCGGTGGTGAGGTAGATCGTCTCGCTCGCCGTCTGTGCGGGGCCAGGTTCGACGCGCGTCTGCGCTCGTGCGGTGTCGAGGTGACTGCGGCGTTCGTTGATGAACGACTCCGACAACATGCGCTCCGCCGGCATCGTGAGATGATCCGGATCGCCGACATACTTCGCGAGATCGGCGTATGCGAGCTTCTTGGCTTCGATGAGATAGTGCAGGTACGTCGCCGAATTGTGTCCCATCGACTTCAGGTCGTACGGCTCCAGGATCTTCAGCATCTCGAGCACACCGATGCCCTGATTGTTCGGCGGCATCTCCCAGATGCGATAGCCCTTGAACGTGGTGGAGATGGGCGTTACCCAATCGGGCTTGTTGTTCCTGAAATCTTCAATCGTGAGAAAGCCGCCGAGTTCCTGCGAGCGCTTCACGATGCGCTGTCCGAGTGGGCCGCCGTACATCACGCCAATGCCACCCTTGGCGAGCTCACGCAGTGTTCGCGCGTAGTCGGGGTTGCGGAACCATTCGCCGCGCTCGAGCGGATGGCCGTTCGGCATGTAGGTGCGTCGCGTCGCCGTGTCGCGACGCAGCAGCGCCTCCTCGGATTTCCATTCATCTGAAATCACCGGCGTGACCGGAAATCCTTCCTCGGCGTAGTGAATGGCCGGAGCAAGTGCCTGGGCGAGCGTGTAGGTGCCGTACTTCTTGAGCAGCGCATCCCATCCCGCAAGCGTGCCGGGCACGGTCACTGCTTCAATGCCCCGCTGCGGCATGCGCGTTCGTCCGCGACGAATGAGCTCGTCGCGCGTTGCGAGCGCGCCGGCACGTCCACTCGAGTTGAGTGCGACGAGGCGATGCTCCTTCGCGATCCACACCATGGCGAACATGTCGCCACCGATGCTGGTCATCATCGGTTCGGTGAGCGTGAGGACGGCGGCTGCGGTGACCGCCGCGTCGATGGCGTTGCCGCCGTGCTGGAGGACAGCCAAGCCGGCTGTGCTTGCAAGTGGCTGGCTCGTGCTGACGATCCCGTGAGGGGCGTAGACCATCGAGCGCCCCGCCAACGACAATGGCCTCGGCGTTTGTGCCTGCGCTGTGGTCAGTGTCGCCAGGGAAATCGCGAGCGGGAGCAGAGAGTGGCGCATTTGGTATTGAGAAAGGATGCGTAATTCTGCGCTTGGAACTGCGGAAACAACAGGAGGCTTACTGCTCCACAAGTCCTAGACATCGCTCCTCGCGGCGCGGCCACTGTCCGCATAGCCCTACCAAGCCGTACAGGGTTCGTGAATGCGGCTGAACAATGGACAGATCTCGATCAAGCCGGCAGTCGTTCGTCTTTTTCAACAACCAGAACTTTCACTGGCTACCATGCTCGAGTTGAGGCAGCAGGTTCGTCCAGCGCGGTACGACCATGAAGGCGTATGCGGACACCGTTGTGCTTTCGAGCGGAGCGATGTCGAGGATATTTGAGCAGTAGCGATAGGTAGTTGCGACTCTCCACCAAGCGAAACAATGATGGAACTGGGCATTTACACGTTCGCCGATCTTCCGCCTGACGGCTCCATGAGCCCCGTGCAGCGCATGGCGAACTTGCTCGAAGAAGTAGAGTTGGCGGATCAAGTAGGTCTCGATGTCTTCGGCATCGGTGAACACCACCGCCCCGACTATCTGATCTCCACACCGGCCGTGCTGCTCGCCGCCGCGGCTGTTCGCACCAAGCGCATTCGTCTCACCAGCGCCGTCACCGTGCTGAGCTCCGACGATCCGGTCCGCGTGTTCCAGGAATTCTCCACCGTCGACCTGCTCTCCAACGGCCGCGCCGAGATCATGGCGGGCCGAGGGTCGTTCATCGAGTCGTATCCACTTTTCGGATACGATCTCAACGACTACGACGCACTCTTCTCGGAAAAGCTCGAGCTGCTTCTTGCCCTGCGCAGCAACGAGCGCGTCAACTGGTCGGGACGTCTGCGCGCGCCCATCAAGGATCGCGGCGTCTATCCACGCCCCGTACAGAATCCGCTGCCGGTATGGATCGCCGTTGGCGGCACGCCAGAATCTGCAATCCGCGCCGGCACACTCGGCCTTCCGCTCGCGCTCGCGATCATCGGTGGCTACCCGGAGCGCTTCGCGCCGCTCATTGACCTGTATCGCGAGAGCGGAAAGAAGGCCGGTCATTCAGACGACACGTTACGCGTCAGCATCAACTCGCACGCCTTCGTCGCCGAGACTCCGGAAAAGGCGGCGGACACGTTCTTTCCGCCGTATGCCGAGGTCATGTCGCGCATTGGGCGCGAGCGCGGCTGGCCGCCGACCACGCGCCCGCAGTTCGAGGCCATGCGCGCCCCGCGCGGAGCATTGCTCGTTGGAAGCGTTCAGGAAGTGATCGACAAGATCCTCTTCGAGTATGAGATCTTTCGGAACGACCGTTTCCTGCTCCAGATGGCACTCGGTGGCATGCCGCATCGCGATGTCCTGCGTGCGATCGAGCTGCTCGGAACCGAGGTGGCGCCAGTTGTCCGAAAGGAGGTTGCAGCGGCGCGAGGGTAGGTTGGCGGGAAGAAACACGGTTTGGCTTCCGCAAACCGGATTCGCGTGGTAGTTCTCAGCCATGCCCCCCGGCGTTCCGATTGCCGTTCGCCATTCGTCCACTCAAAAGGACCCTCGGCCACGCGACGATGAGCTCGATCTCTATGGGATCACTCACCCGGGACTCGTGCGCGCGGAGAATCAGGATCACTTCCTTCTCTGCACGATCCATCCGCAGGTAGTCGTGCACGGCACGAGCTTGCCGACGGCATCGGAACTTGAACTCCGTGGCCAGCGGCTCGCCACGATCATGATCGTTGCCGATGGCGTCGGTGGCAGCACGGCGGGCAGTCGTGCCAGTCGCGTTGCAACGGAAGCAGTCACACGTCACGTGGCGTCGGCGCTGCGCTGCTACAGCACAGTTGTCACGGGTGACGACAGCGAGTTTCTCGACACGCTGAAGGGCGTTGCCATCGAAGCGCATCAAGCGGTGCGCAGCGAAGCGGAGGCCGTGCCCGAAGTGGCCGGCATGGCAACGACCCTTTCACTCGGCGTCGTGATCTGGCCGTGGCTGTACACCGTGCAGGTGGGCGACAGCCGCTGCTACCTCTTTCAGGGTGGAAAGCTTCGTCAGCTCACGCGCGACCAGACCTATGCGCAGGACCTCGTGGACCAGGGTGTGTTCACGAAGCGCGATGCCATGCATTCACCGCTGAATAACGTGCTCTCGAGTGCGCTTGGTGCGAATGAAGCGGTTCCGGAAGTGAAACGCGTTGACGTGCGCGAGCGAGGGTCGGTGATTTTCGTCTGCTCTGATGGAATTACCAAGCACGTGAGTGACGACGAGATTGCGCAGCATCTGGCGGCCATGTCATCGGCGGAGCAGGTGACCAAGGCGTTGCTCGACCTCGCCCTCGCGCGTGGTGGCACGGACAACATCACGCTCGTGGTCGGTCGCGCACTGCGCCGCGACGCAGCCTGAACAGGTCCGGATAGCGAGCGTCAGCTGTCACGGTGGTGTCAGGTCATGCCGTTACGCTTGATCTCAAGATGACGCGACCGAATCCAACCGAATCACGCCTCGCCCCCGCGCATCCCCGAGCGTACCTGATCGTTCACGCGATCGGCGGCGTATTCCTGATGGGAATTTGCGTCTGGGCGTTCGCTGCCCTCGCCGACGAGCTCCCCGAGCAAGGCTGGATGGAGCGGCTGGACCATTCCATTGTGAGCCTCGTGCAGGCGCGCGGAACCGGGTGGGGTGAGAGGGCATTCTCCGTGATCACGCTCCTTGGCTCCGATATTCTGGCCGTGATCGCCGTGATCGCCGTGATCGCCGTGCTCGCGGTGTGTCGGTACCTGGTTCGGCGAGACTGGTTCCGGACTGGTGTGCTCTCGTTCACGGTGCTTGTCGGTTCGGGAATCAATGCACTGCTCAAGCAAATCTTTCATCGCGGGCGTCCAGAATACGCGTCGGAGTTCATCGCGCGCCGCCGGGTTCTTCTCGTAGTCGCCGCCACCCTCATCGCACTCGTCGGCATCAGCCGAGTCTACCTCGGCGTTCACTATTTCAGTGATGTGCTTGCCGGATGGCTCGCCGGGGCGGTGTGGCTGACTGTCGGTGTGAGCGGCTATCGGTTTGCGCGGCGAGAGCGAGAGGGTGTAATGCTCCGGTCAGGTCACGTTCCGCACATTTCCTAGCAGACCCATTGTCGGAGGACATCATGAAGCACGTTACGCTCGCACTGCTCGTCACCGTCGTTGCTACGTCCGTAGCAGGCGCGCAGGGCTACAAGAAGGAAGTGCCGGATTCCTTGATGAAGCAGGCCAAGATCACGGAAAGTGCAGCTGCCGCAATTGCGCAGAAGCGCGTCCCGGCCGGCAAGATCGAAGGTGTAGAACTCGAAAGGGAGAAGGGCAAGCTGATGTATTCGTACGACATCAAGACTGCCGGCAAGAGCGGAATCGATGAAGTCAACATCGACGCCGTCACGGGCAAGATCATCGCCTTTGAACACGAGACGCCGAAGATGGAAAAGAAGGAAGCGGCCGAAGATGCGAAGGCGGCGAAAAAGGCAGCGAAGAAGAAGCCGTAACCACGTCATCAAACTGTGCGCGTACTTCTCGTTGAGGACGACTCCCAGCTCTCGCCGATCATTGCGGCGGGGCTCGCGGAGGAAGGATTCCAGGTATCGTGTGAGTCGTCCTTCGACGAGGGTCGCAATCGCGCGCTCTTCGGCAAGTTCGACGTCATCGTGCTCGACGTCATGCTGCCGGGCGGATCGGGATTCGCGCTGTGTACGCTGCTGCGTGAGCGTGGTGTCGCCACACCGGTGCTCATGCTGACGGCACGCGACTCGGTCGATGATCGCGTGCTTGGCCTGGATTCGGGCGCCGACGACTACCTCACAAAGCCATTTGCGTTTCGCGAGTTGGTTGCTCGCGTGCGCGCACTCGCGCGGCGCCCGCCAACGCCGCTTCCCGAAGTCGTTCACGTCGGCGATCTCGACGTCGATCTGCGGGCGCATCGGGTGACACGTGCGTCGTCGACCATCGAGCTCACCGGCAAGGAGTTCGCGCTCCTCGAAATCCTGGTGCAGTACCGCGGGCAGGTTGTCGATCGCGCCACCATCACGGCGCATGTGTGGGATGAGAATCATGATCCCTTCACGAATGTTCTCGAAGTGCTCGTCCGCCGGCTGCGCAAGAAGATCGACGATGGCCACGACGTGAAGCTCATCCAGACACTTCGCGGCGCGGGCTATCGGTTGAGCGCGTAATGGGCGCCAGCAGCCGGCCCGCGATTGTCTCCGACCGGTTGGTGCGCCTCCGCCGGCGATTGACCGCGTGGTACGCAGGAACATTCCTCGTCATCCTGCTGCTGCTCGCCCTCGGCATGTTCGCGGCGATCACGCGCCTGTTCGACAAACAGCTGGACGAATCGCTGCGCACTACGGCAGGCACGGTTGTGCGAATGGCGCAGGCGCGCGGACCTTTGCATACGCTCGAAGACGTCTTCATCACCGAGCGCACGCTGTCGATCACCGATACGAATGGCGCGTCGCTTGCCGGCGCACCGATCGAGGAATGGGCCAGCCAGCTTGCGCGTACCGCGTGGCAACAACAGAAGGCGACCGCGCATTCGCACGACGGCGGCAACGATCGAATCCTGCGCGCCGTTGCCCAGCCTTCGCGCACGTCCGTATCGGGTGTCCCGTTCGTGGCTGTCGCGCTAGCAGATGAGGTCGAGCTCGAGGACCGGTACGGATCGCTCATCGCGCTCTTTACGGGGTGCGCGATTCTCGCGGCGATACTCGTCGCCATTGGTGGCTGGGTGGTTGCCGGCCAATCGATGGCCCCGGTGGAACGCACGTTCGCGCACATGCGGCGATTCATGGCCGACGCCGCTCACGAACTACGCACGCCACTGACAATCACACGCAGCCGAGCGGAGGTGGTGCTTCAGCGCGCGCGCTCGAATGAAGAGTATGTGGCTGCGCTCGCGGCAATCGAGCGCGACACGGAGCGGCTCGGCGGCATTGTGGAGGATCTGCTCACGCTCGCGCGCGCCGACGCAGGCGAACGGCCCATCGCGCGTCAGCGCATCTTCCTCGATGACGTCACGCTCGATGCTGCGCAGGCGGCGCGTGTGATGGCCGATGGCAAGCCGGTGGCACTCGAGATTGAAGAGTTCGAGGAGGCGCCAATCACCGGCGACGAAGCGCTCATCCGGCAGCTCGTGCTCATCTTTCTCGACAACGCGATCAAGTACACGTTACCGAATGGCACCGTGCGCATTGGCGTGACGGCATCGGCTGGTGCCGCAGTACTCGTTGTGACTGATAACGGAATGGGTATTCCCGCCGATCAGTTGCCGCATGTGTTCGAGCGTTTCTTCCGTGGCGACCCGGCGCGCCAGCGCACGTCAGGCAATGTGTCTGAAGGCGCGGGTCTTGGGCTTTCCATTGCGCAGTGGATCGTGCAGGAGCATCACGCGCACGTGGACATTGACTCGGCGCCTGGAACAGGCACACGCATTCGCGTGGAGTTTCCTCTCGATCGTTCGCGCGAGTTGCCCGCGTAGCTAACTGACGCGAGCAATCGGGTTGAGGCACACTGCGCCCATGAATGCCACGTTCTGCAAAACGCGAAACATCACACTCGGCGCGGCGTCCACGTCGCCCGATTTGCTCAGATCGAGTGCGGCAATCTCCACCACATAGTTGCCGGCCTGAAGATTCGCCTGGAGGTCGAGCTCCACGGAGAATCTTCCCGGTGACTTCACGTCGACACCGAGCCAGCGGCTGCCGGTAGCGAACGACGTACTGCCTGACGCGAGCGAGCGCACACGAATGCGCACAGGCTCGAACTCTTTCGGCACAGCCTGCGTGATCTCTCCGGTCACCGTCACCGTGAAGCGCTCGCCGGTCGGAACTTCCAATGATGACAGCTTCACCTCGTCATAGACCACGATGCCGGTACTCGCGATGCCGCGATTCTCATCGTTCGCCTTCACATATGCGGAGATGACGTCATTCGGCTTACCGCGAGTGACGGGAATGCCGTGGTTGAGAAGGATTGCATCACTGCAGAGCTCCGCGATGCGGTCCAACTGGTGCGAGACCATCACGATGGGAATACCACTGCGCGCCAGATCGCGAATGCGACCAAAGGCCTTCTCCTGAAACCCCATGTCGCCGACAGCCAGCACTTCGTCGATGATGAGAACGTCGGGCTCGAGATGCGCCGCAATCGAGAAGCCGAGGCGAGCGTTCATGCCGCTCGAGTATCGCTTCACCGGCGTATCGATGGATTCGGCGATGCCGGAGAACTCCACGATCTCATCGAACTTTCGCAGGATGTCGGCGCGCTTCATTCCCATGATGGCGCCCTGAAGAAATACGTTCTCGCGTCCGGTGAGATCGCCGTGGAAGCCAGCCGAGATTTCGATGAGCGTACCGGCGCGTCCGTGCAGCTCGCAGCGGCCGCGCGTGGGTTCGAGAATGCGCGTGAGCAGCTTGAGAGACGTGCTCTTGCCGGAACCGTTCGGGCCAATGATGCCGAGACATTGCCCCGGCACCACTTCGAACGACAGATCCTTCACTGCCCAGAAGTCGCCATCTCCGAGCTCATTCGTGTTCTCCTCGCGTCCAAGAACGCGGCGGGTGATCGCGGGAATGAGATCGCGCAAGCTGTCGTGCATCTGCCCGCGATGAAATTTCTTCCAGACGCGGTCGAACACGATCCGTGGCGTCGTCATCTAGACGAGCTCCGCGAAGCGCCGCTCCGACCGATGGAAGAACACCGCGCTGAACAGCAAACCAAAGACTGCCCAGAACATGGCGAGTCCGAGATAGAGCGGCTCCCAGACGAGGAAGCCGGCAGGCGCGTAGAGCGGCTGGAGCAGATTGTGATGCTCGACGACGGAAAGCCGAATGCCCTCGAGGATGGCGCCGACGGGATTGAACATCAGAATGCGCGCGCCCTTCGGTCCGAACATGGCGGCGTCGAGAATCACCGGCGTCACGAAGATGCCGAACGTCACGAACACCTGCACCAGATACTTCACGTCGCGGAAGAACAGATTGGAGCAGCTGAGAAACAATCCGAGCGCGAGGGAAAGCGTCCACAGTGTCGCGAGCAGTACGGGCACCCACAGCAACTGCAACGATGCCGTCACGCCGAGGAAGGGAACCACGAGCGTGACGAGTGCGATGGCGATGCTCGAATCGAAGGTCTGCGCGAGAATGGCGCCGAGCGGCAGCACTTCTCGCGGGAAGTAGATCTTGGTGACGAGCGCCTTGTTGGAGACAAGGCTTGGCGTTGCCGTGTTGAGGCAACCGACGAAGAAACCCCAGGGCACCGACTTGAGTGCCATGCCGGCGATTGCTGTTGCCTGAATGTGTCGGCCGGAGATGTAGGCGAACGCGACGCGCACGGCCATACCGGCGAGTACCACTGACATCGGAAGCAGCAGCGCCCACGCGAAGCCGAAGGCCGCCTGCTTGTAGCGGATGCGGATATCGCGGAGTGTGAGTTGATGGATGATGTCGCCGCTGCTCTTCAACTCGGCGACGATCTCGCGCAGGTCGCCGGCGATTGTTCGATGCACAATGACAGGCGGCGGAGCGTCTTCGATGCGGGACTCAGCGAGCGGTGGTGATGTTGCGGTCACGTCTACGGTTTATTGGGGGAAAGACACAAGCAGATCCCTCGCTCCGCTCAGGATGACAAATCTACAGATCCCTCGCTCCGCTCAGGATGACAAAT
>JBBQHJ010000053.1:0-18777 GCA_038323865.1 Gemmatimonadales bacterium | reverse complement strand
AGTACCTGGAACTCGTGTCACAGGCTCGGCGCCGTGCGAATTCGGCATTACTGCTCGAAGACAATGAGCTCGATGCTGTGGAGGAGTGGTGGCAGCGGCTCAAGCCGACCACGGATTGGGCGGCGCGCTACTCGGTGAAGGACGACGACTTCGCTGTGGTGAAAGCGTATGTCGAGCGGAGCAAAAAGGCGGCGGCGGATAAGGTTGTCGCGAAGAAGAAGGCGCGCCGTCGCAAGTGGTACACGGGCGGCGGTGTGCTCGTGTTTCTGCTTGGCGTCATCGCGGTGATCCTGGTGTCCTTGAACGAGGCCTACCAGATCGGTCTTGTCGCGAACTTGTTGAACCGGCTTGCGGTCGCCAGGGAGTTGGCCACTGACGATCCCACACGAGCAGCGCTCGTCATCACGGATCTCGACTCGCTCGCTGGTGACGAGCACGAGTTCGACTTTGTGTCGACGCTTTATCGTGCAGGTGGTCAACCGATTGCGTCCGCGGCATTCGACGGTATTTCGACTGCGGCGCTCAGCCACGATGGCCGTCTTGTGGCGTATGGTCGGGCTTCGGGCGACATCGAGATCATGAGTGCCGATGGTGGCGGGCCTGTCTTGGCGTCAATCAAGACGGCGCATGGCGCTGTCGTGCAGCTGCAGTTTGCCGCGCACGATTCGCTGCTCGTCATCGCGACAGATAGTGGTCGCGCGATGATATGGACGCATGCGGCGAATCGCATGCGTGATATCCCAGTCGATGGCGATGCGGGTGCGGGACTCGTTCACGTGAGCGACGACGGCCGTCGCATCATGACCGTGGACAACAATGGCGACTTGAACGTGTGGGATGGCTCTTCGATGAAGCCTGTGTTCAAGGACACGTTGATTCTCTACGCAGCATTCTCACGCACGGGAGATCGTCTCGTGCAGGCGACAGAGCGTGGCCTAGAGCTCGTTGAGCTGAATACCGGCAAGCGCACGATCATCGTGAAGTCGGCCGATGACATCGAAGAGATTCAACTCAGTACAGATGGCTCAACGGTGAGTTGGTCCGATGCCACCACCGTGTGGGTGTGGCGCGCCGGCCGACCTCCGGTGAAGCCGGCGATCGCGGCCGGCATGAACGTTGGCGTCGCGATCAGTCCCGCGGGTGATATGTTCGCCGTCGCCGACACAGGCAAGATCATTCGCGTCTTCAAGTCGGCGAATGGTGCGATGATCGGTGCGTATCGCGGCCACACCGCAGATCCCATTCAAATTGTGTTCTCGCCAGATGACGCGACGCTGTTTTCGGTGGCCTCCGACAACAGCATTCACGCGTGGCGCCCGATGGAGTCCAAGGGCAGTGCGGCCTACATCATCCGTGGTCATTCCTACATTCCGAATGACCTGACATTCAGCGATGACGGCAGGTGGCTCCTCACTTCGTCACTCGACAGCACGGCACGCGTGTGGCGTATTCCGCCCACCAATCTGCTCACGGTGAGGCTCGGTGCGTCGAATGCGAAGCCTGATACTGTCGATGCTCCGGGCGTTGCGGCGGTCGCCATAGATGGAACATCGTACGTCGCAATTGCCGCCGATCACATCTCGGGTACGATCGGGCATCTGACCGGCGCGCTCGAGTCGATGCCGATAGACCGGCACTGCGTTGCTGACGGGCAATTCAGTCCGCTGCTGAATACGCGTCTGCGCTGCAAGGATGGTGGCGGCATTGCCGTGCAGGCGACAGACCGACGGAATGCTGACGTTGTAGCAATTGCAGAGACCGATCATCAGGCAGTCGAAGCGCTTTTTGCGCCGGATGGAAAGAGCGTCGTCGTGTCATGGACGGTGCCGAAATCCAAGTCGCTTGTGTTTCGGCGCTATGACGTGGGCACGGGCGCGGCATCAGGCCCATTTGTCTCGGCGGACAGCGTCGTATCGACGCTTGCTGCCATGAGTCATGACGGCCGCTGGTTGGTTGGGGTTGGTCCTGGCGCCGCATCGATCATTGACCTGACTGGCAAGACGCCGACGCGAGTTCTCGATAAATGGAACTCCGATAATCTGGCGGCGACGTTCAGCCCGAACGACGCGTTGCTCGCAACTTTCAACGGCGACAATCCGCAGATCTTCAACGCCTCCGGCAAGCTCATGGGAACGCTCACAGGGCACGCGGCCGCTGTGCTCGCGCTCGCGTTCAGCCACTCGGGCAAGCAGATCGTCACAGGAAGCGTCGACCTTACGGTCAAGATGTGGAGAGTAGACAAGCTGTCGCCGATAAAGACCCCTCCCGTCTCGGACATGCGCGGGCACGTCGCACAGATCAACACGGTGATGTTCAGCCCTAATGACAGCCTGATCGTTTCGGCCGGCAGCGAACGGTTCGTCCATGTGTGGGACGCTGTGCTCGCGCAGCACCTGCTGAGTCTTCCGGCCACGGAGGTCAGAACGTCGGCCGTCTTCGCGAAAGATGGAAAGAGCGTCATCGCGGTCACGGACAATGGCATGGCGCAGCAATGGCCTCTCGGCTACTCGGAGCTTCGTGACAAGATCATCAAGGCGACGAACGTCTGCCTGCCGAAGGATTTCCGCATGAAGCGACTTGTAGAGGATGAGAAGGATGCTCAGAAGGACTGGGATGAATGCGTGCAGGCGCACAAGGAGCGAAAAGCGTTTTTGCGGTAGTGTGCGTAGTACTTCTGCAACGGTGCTCTGCCCGCCCCACGTCACCAAAGGAAGTTGAGTGGCCAGTCCCAAGCTCAAGATCGAATCGCGCCGAGCGCCTGATGCGCAGGCGCTTCCGGCGGCGCTGCCTTTGCTCATCCTGCTGTTCGCCGGCAGCGGTGCATGCGCGCTCGTGTACGAGGTGGTGTGGTTCCAGCTGCTCGAGCTTGTGGTGGGATCGACGGCCGTTTCAATCGGCGTACTGCTGGCGACCTACATGGGTGGCATGTGCATCGGCAGTTTGGCGTTGCCGAGATTCATCAGCCGCCATCACCATCCACTGAAGATCTACGCGACGCTCGAATTCACTATCGGCGTCATCGGTGTACTGGAGTTGTTCCTGATTCCGCTCATTGGAAAGCTCTACTCGCCAATTGTGGGACATGGAGCTGGCGCGCTGGTCATGCGCGCCGTGCTCGCGATGATCTGTTTGTTGCCGCCAACGATTCTCATGGGCGCAACGCTGCCTGCAGTCGCACGGTGGGTCGATTCGTCTGCGAAAGGCGTGTCGTGGCTCGGCTTCTTCTACGGTAGCAACATCGTCGGCGCGGTGGTCGGTGCTGTCGTCACGGGCTTCTACTTGCTCCGACTTCAGGATCAAGCCGTTGCGACGTACGCTGCGGCCGCGCTGAACGTTATCGTCGCAGTCCTTGGATGGTCGATCGCTTCCAGCAGCACTTACATATCTGAATTGCCGGGCGATACGATCGCGGAGACACCAGCCTCACTCGACGCGCGCACCGTCTACATCGCCATCGCCATTTCCGGTGCAACGGCACTCGGCGCCGAGGTGGTGTGGACGCGACTGTTGTCGCTGACGTTTGGTGCGTCGGTGTACACGTTCTCAATGATTCTCGCGGTATTCCTCGCGGGACTCGGCATCGGTAGTTCGTTCGGTGCGTGGCTCGCCCGCGTGGTGGAGTCGGCGCGTTCCGCGTTTGCATGGTGCCAGGTGCTCATCATGCTCGCGCTGGCGTGGGGTGCGGCGGTGATCTATCTCGCGCTTCCCAACTGGCCGATCAATCCGTCGCTGGCGCCGAGTGCGTGGTATTCGTTGCAGCTCGATCTGGTGCGCTGTGCGCTCGCCGTGTTGCCGGCCGCGTGTTTGTGGGGAGCGAGCTTTCCATTGGCGCTCGCGGCACTCGTTGCTCCGGGTCAGGATGCATCGAGGTTGGTGAGCCGAGTGTATGCGGCGAATACAGTGGGCGCGATTGTTGGATCGTTGCTTTGTAGCATTGCGCTCATTCCGTTGATCGGCACACAGGATGTTCAGCGCGTGTTGATCGTCGCGGCCGCGGCGGCGGCGATGATGTTGTTCCTCTCGCGCGGCACTGCACCGATGCTCGCGGGTGTGAGCTTTGTGGTAGCGGCAGTTCTCGTCGCGGCCGTTCCCAAGTTGCCGGGCGGATTGGTCGCGCATGGACGATGGGCGGTCACGTGGCTCGGCCGCACCGAGATGCTCTATGTCGGCGAGGGAATGAACAGTTCAGTCGCTGTGACGAAGGTGCTGGCAAGTGGCGCGACGCAATTTCACGTCGCCGGAAAGGTTGAAGCGAGTAGCCTGCCGCAGGACATGCGGTTGCAGCGCATGCTCGCGCATTTGCCGGCGCTCGTGCATCCCAATCCGAAGTCGGTGTTGGTCGTTGGATTTGGTGCGGGCGTAACGGCGGGTTCGTTCATTGCGTATCCGTCGCTCGAGCGGTTGGTGATCTGCGAGATCGAGCCATTGGTGCCGAAGGTTGTGAGCACATGGTTCGCGAAGGAGAACAATTCGGTGGCGTCGAATCCGCACACGGAGATTGTCTTTGATGATGCACGCAGCTTTGTGCTGACGACGGATGAGCAGTTCGACATCATCACGTCCGACCCGATCAACCCGTGGGTGAAGGGCGCCGCGTCGCTCTATACGCGCGAGTATTTCGAGGCCGTGAAGAAACACCTCAAGCCTGGTGGCGTAGTGACGCAGTGGGTGCCTCTGTATGAGAGCACACTGGACGCGGTGCGCAGCGAGCTCGCGACGTTCTTCGAGGTGTTCCCGAATGGCACGATCTGGGCAAACAACATTGATGGTGCGGGTTACGACATCGTGCTGCTTGGACAGGCCGAGCCGACGAAGATCGACATGAGTGCGCTGGAGAAGCGGTTTGCTGATGCGAAGTATCAGCCGGTCGGTGCGTCGCTGACGGAGGTTGGCTTCACATCACCGTTGACGTTGTTCTCGACGTATGCGGGATCGGGTGCTGATGTCGCCGAGTGGTTGAAGGGCTCGACGATCAATACGGATCGCAATCTACGGCTTCAGTATCTCGCGGGGCTTGGACTCAATCAGTACACCGAGGCATCGATCTTTTCGGAGATCGTGAAGCATCGTCGCTTTCCGGAGAAGATGTTCGCCGCAGATTCGTCGTGGATGTCGCAGTTGCGGTCGTCGATTGGGCGGTAGCTCGCTCGGTCACAAAGAGTGTGCAACTAACGGTTCTACATTGTACGGATCGGGACTGCCGGATCCTGCGGAGAACTGCGTGAAGAGCAACGTAAGACGAGGTGCTCCGTTTAAATGCGGCAGTTCTGATCCGCACAATGTAAAGCTTGTTTTTGCATAGAAAACGCCAAACGCGGACCTCTTTCTGATGCCGATACGCGACATTGTAAGACGAGTCATCTGGGCCGCTGGTGGTCTGGCTGCTGCGAAGCTCGTTCTGAGCATTGCTGTGCCGTTGCCGGATGCGCGCGTACTTTCGACCTTCGTGAACGGTGCCGGAGGTCCGCTCCTCAAGCTCTACAACTTCATGGGCGGTGGCGCGCTCGCACGCGGATCCGCGTTCGCCCTCGGCATCATGCCCTACCTCTCGGCGCGCATCTTCATGGCGCTCGTCGGGAGGAAGAACAAGTGGTGGACGCGCGGACTCACCCTTGGTATTTCAGTAATTCAGGGCATTGGCTACGCGCGATTCACCGAGACGCTGCCGGGCGCGGTCGCGCAGCCGGGCCTCGCATACACGCTGCAAACGGTGCTCATGCTCACCACGGTCTCTACGTTCGTGATGCTGTTCGCCGAGGAAGCGACTTCGGAGCCTGAGGTGACGGAGACAGTGGCACTTCCGCGTGAACGTGTGGAAGAACAGTATCCGGAACGCAATCGCGTGCATGCCACGCCGATCACGCCTCTTCCGTAGCGCACCGTATGCGCGAAGTCATTGATGACGTTGGCATCACGTGGACGATCTACGCGATCGTACCGGATGCGTATGACGATCGCATCGGCTATGCGACTGGCTACGACAAGGGCTGGCTGTGCTTTCAGTCGCCCGAGGAGAAGCGGCGCCATCCCGGTATACCCAGACGATGGAAGCTGCTTGACGACATGCAGCTACTCGACCTCATGGCCGAAGCGCGTAAAGTTGATGATCGTCTGCATTGGCACTCCGGCGGATGACAGTTCATGCGTGCGTCGGAGCTTCGGGACTTAGCTGGCCGAGGAACTCAAGAAGCTTTGACGCTTACTTCGCGTCGTGTGCAGCCTGAAGATCGGCGATCACGAGCTTGTGCATCTTGAGCAACGCATCCATCACGCGCTTGGATGCCGCGGCGTCGCCACTGCGGAGTAGTGTACCGAGTACGTTGGGGACGATCTGCCAGGAGAGGCCGAACTTGTCCTTGAGCCATCCGCACTGGCTCGGGCTCCCGCCGTCGGCTTGAAGCTTGTTCCAGTAGTTGTCGATCTCGGCCTGTGTCTCGCAGCCGACGAAGAGTGAGAACGCTTCGGTGGGCTTGAACATCGGGCCTCCGTTGAGGCCGTAGATGCGCTGACCCTGGAGCTCGAACTCTACGGACATTGGCGACGACGCGATGACTTTCGTGTCCGGGAAGATGGACGTGTAGAAAGTCATGGCGTCCTGGGCGTTGTTGTCGAACCAGAGGAACGGGGTGATGGTCGGGGTCGGCACGGTGGGGCTCCTGATTGGGTAGTTGTGAGGGGCTTCGTACTGGAGTCGGAGCCGAATCTGAAATCTCGACATACAGCCCGCTGCGCTGTCAGCTGAGCGAGCGAAAGCGATCGGGCTGACGGTGGCGAAGCACACGGGCTGACAGGAGCTGCGAAGCAGCACTGGGCTGACCAAGCGTATACTACCCCGACACTTTGCCCGTCAGGCTAACAATGTCCTTCCGCCTCGCCGTGGCCGCCCTGCTCATCGCCCCCGCACTCGGCGCGCAGGAGCTCGTCGCCACACCGTACGACAAGTGCGGCATATATAAGGAAGGACAGACCGTCGGCTGGACAGTTGCGCTCGGTGCGGGGCAGACGGCGTCGGCCGGAGCGTACCCGTACAGGGTGATGCAGAACGGGGGCGTGCAGATCGGCGCAGGTGCCGTGGACTTCACCAACGGCGCCGCGACGATCGAGACCAAGTGCCTGGATTGCTGGCCCAGCATCGCCTCGTTGAGCCATCCCCTCCTGACCATCAGATTCGCATGGATCGGATCAGGACTGCCGGATCATTCTGACCTGGTTTCATGATTCTTTCTTCGCCGTATCATCCGGCAGTTACAATCCGAGTCATGCGGACTTGACGGTGCAAAGGAAGGTCTCGCTGGCGGCGATTGCTGAGCGAATGCACTTTCAGCGAATGACATCTCAATTCATCGCCGGCGCGCTCGTCATGAGTGTGCTGTGCGCGGGCCGCGTAGCTGCGCAGCAGCGCACACTCACCCCCGGCGTGGAGCGCTACGTCAGCGTCAACGCGCCAGTCGTTGCGCTCACGCACGCCAGGCTTGTTGACGGCACCGGCACACCGGCGCGCATCGATCAGACGATCATCATCACCGGCAACAAGATCACTGCGGTCGGAGCAACATCGTCGACGCAGGTGCCGAGTGGAGCGCGGGTGGTTGATTTGACCGGGCAGACGGTGTTGCCCGGTCAGGTTGGATTGCACGAGCACACGTATTTCAGCGGGGTAAAGCGGCTTACACAGATGGGCGTGAGCGGCCCGTTGCTCTACCTCGCCTATGGAATCACGACGGCGATGACGGCCGGCAGCCAACTTCCTTATCACGAATTGAACATGAAAGGCGCCGTGGATGCCGGCGTCCTTCCGGGTCCGCACTTCCTTGTCACCGGGCCGTATCTCAACGGTGGGCCACCGCGCAATGCGATGTCGCGCAACACGTCATCCACCACCGACATCAAGCGCGTGATCGACTACTGGGCCGACGAAGGTGCGACATGGGTCAAGTTCCTCGGCGGCGAAACACGTGAAGTGCTCGGTGCCGGTATCAAGGCCGCACACGCGCGCGGGCTCAAGGTGACCGGACATCTCTGCTCGGTGACATTCAGCGAAGCGGCCGCACTGGGCATCGACCTGTTGCAGCATGGCTTCATTACCAACAGCGAGTACATCGCCGGCAAGAAGCCCGATGTATGCCCGCCGGAGAACATGCGCGGGCAGGCTGATGTCGACGAGAAATCGGCGGAGGTGCAAGCGAGCATTCGTCGCATTGTCTCGAGAGGAACGGCCGTCGTCTCCACGCTTGGCGTGTACGAGACCTTCATGCCTGAGCACCCGCTCGAGGCGCGAGGGCTTGAATTCCTCGCGCCGGATACCCGAATGGAGGTGGAGGCCAATCATGCCGATCTTGTAAAGGGTGGCTTGATCGTGCCCGATCGGTTGTTGAAGAAGATGATGGCGTGGGAGCGTGACTTCGTCGCCGCGGGAGGCTTGCTCGGGGCCGGTTGCGATCCTTGGGGAACGGGGTTTCTGCCCGGCCTTGGGAACCTGCGGAATTACGAACTGCTGGTAGCGGCGGGCTTCGCGGCTGAGACGGCTGTGCAAATCATGACTCTGAACGGCGCGCGAATTCTTGGCATTGATGCGCGAACCGGATCGGTGGTGGCGGGTAAGAATGCCGACTTGATGATCGTGCGGGGTGACCCGGTGGCGACGCCCTCGGTCGTTTACGACGTGGTGACAGTGTTCAAGGACGGAGTCGGTTTCGATTCCGAGAAGTTGCGGCAGGCCGCGAAGGGGCGGGTTGGGGTGGACTAAGCAAGAAGAAGCAGATCCTTCGCGTTGCTCAGGATGACAAACGAGCTCGAGTACCCATAGACCATAGCAGGCTGGAGCATGAAGCTCATACACAAGATTCCTGGAATCACGGTGATTGTTTTCGCGGCGGCGTGCGCGAGCGACGCGGCTACCGCCAACAGCAACGGTGCAGCATCGCTGCGTGTGGTCAATGCATTCACGTCGTCTGTTGACGTCTTTGTTGACGGCACAGTTGCCATCACGGGGCTTCCCGCCGGCACTATCGGGACAGCCGCTCCGGCATCGGGCAATCACACCATTGAATTCCGCTCGGCAACAGGTGCCAGCTCGACGCAGTCGGTGACGACGTCGAGTGGTGGGATGAACACCATCGCGGTGACGCGTGCATCAAGCGGTGGCGTTGCGAGTGCGGTGCTCGACGACACGAACAGCGTTGTTGCGGCCAATGCGACAAGGGTACGCGTGCTGCACATGGCGCCGAGTGCGGGAACACTTCAGGTCTATCGCACGCAGCCGGACTATCAGGCGCCAATCTCGTGGCAGTTTCCGTTCACATATCAGGCAACGTTCAACAGCCTGAGCGCGCCGTTCTATCAGAGCACTGTTGGCACGTGGGAGATTCACATTTGGCAGGCGCCCGCCGATGGCTCGGGCTGGGCGAGTGCGCCGGTGAAAATCACGATTCCACTTGGGAGTGGAGAGAAGAAGACGGTTGTGATTCTCGATGCGCCGGGTGGCGGTGTGCGGGCGGAGTTGTTTTAAGGCGTAGGTGGAATGTCCGCGCCCATGAGCGTGGTGTCGCTCAAATCATTCGCGCGTGAAGTACCTTGCCCTTCCAGTCACCGTGGGTCTGGGCCGGTGGCGGGCTGGTCTCCATGGGTCGAAACCATCGTGATCGTTCCGCTCAGATGGAGAGTGGTTTTGTGGCGTGGAGGCGTCTGAAATCGTCTTGGAAATACCTATAAGGTCACGTCAATATTGCGTCCAGACTGACTTGGACCCAACTTCTTGACCACGAGCGCACCATTGTCAGTTGCGCTTTGCGTACGCGGAGGCCGCACCCTGGACGGTATGGTTTTCGCCCCCATCACGCCTCAAGCATCCCCATGAGCGAGCTCGCCAAGACCCGCACCACGTGGGTTGCACCGCAGATTACCGAACTTCCGCCGCTTACCGCGCTCACACTGCAAACGGGTGGAGCAGTTAACGGGAGCGGCAACAGCGCGGGCGTCGGCTTCTCATTTGTGAAACTCATCAGCGGTGGAGGCACAGCAGTATGAAGGGCTTTCTCAGAACACCATTCCTCGCGGCAAGCATACTGCTTGGCGCATGCAGTGAAGCGGTCATTGGCCCGGTTGAACAGCCGGCGTTGCGGCCACCCATGGCGATCCTGAACTGTCAGGGTTCAACGCAGGGCGTGGTGTGCGGCCCGGAGTCGTCAACAGGCGCTCTGGGCGACGTGGTGTATGGAGGTCAGAACTCCCTGGTCAAGCTCGCCGGTGGAACGGTGAGCTTCGTCAACCCAACGCTGTCGCAAGTCGTAACCGTGCAAAATCTGCTCGCGCAACCGTTGGGCACCACCAACTGGACGACAGTTGACGCCAACGCGGTGCGCGTGTTCATGCACAGCCCGCCCACTAATGGTGTGACGTGGACGAGTGCCGACGGCACGGGCACGTTCACGGCTTCGAATCAGCAATACATGCTGTACAACGAGATCATCCCCGGAAACGGCATTAACGCCACGGCGCGGACGTGGACGTTCAATCTGCCGACATCGGGCACGACGTTCACGTTCCAAGTCGCCATCACAACGGCGTTGCCAAACGAGACCGGCGGTGCGGGAGCGAACATTCCGGCACACACGTTCGCGAGCTTGGGGGCGGCGGGTGTCGTCGCCGGCCATCAGTGCGGAATTCGCACTGGCGGCAGTATTTATTGCTGGGGTCAGGGAGCGGTTGGAGAGCTCGGTATTTCGCCGCGTCATGATAACAACCAGCCCATCCAGGCACTCGACCCGACGCTTTATAGTGCTGTGAGTGCGAGTGCGGGACACACTTGCGGCCTGACGACAGTCGGCGGCGTGAGGTGCTGGGGCAATAATGCCACGGGACAACTCGGCAACAACACCACTACCCAGAGTGATCTGCCGGTCTTCGTGAGTGGACTTGGCAACGGTGTCAGCGCCGTGAGCGCTGGTACGAATCACACGTGCGCTATTACCACCTCGAATGCGCTGCTGTGCTGGGGCGGTGCGGCTGGTGGACAGCTCGGTGAAGGAACTACGAGTGGCAACAAGACGTCACCGCAATCCGTGACGGGACTTTCCAGCGGTGTGACGCAGGTGAGTGCCGGCGGCATCATGACGTGCGCTGTAGTGAGCGGTGGCGTTAAGTGCTGGGGCCTGCGGCTTGCCGGCCAGCTGGGTGATGGCGGAACTGATGGTGCCAAGATCGCGACTCCGATCGACGTGGCGGGCGTGACGTCCGGCGTAACTGAAGTGGCGACGGGTGGAAACAACTGGGCCTGCGCTATTCAGACCGGCGGCGTGAAGTGCTGGGGTGACAATGCCTTCGGTGAGATGGGCAACGGCTTGGCCGGTGCCGCGGGAACAGCAGGGCCTCAGTTAACGCCCACTTACGTCGCTGGCCTAGGCGCCAGCTCCAACGTCATTCACCTCGCGCTCACCCGCTTTCACGGGTGCGCGTTGATCACTGGCGGTACGGTGAAGTGCTGGGGCACCAACTCGGCCGGTCAGATGGGTCAGGGCTCCACGAATTCAACGCCGTCTACCACCGCCGTCGCTGTGCCAATCACCACGGTCGACGCGATTTCAGCGGGCGGCCTCACTGGCACCACCTGCGCGCACCTCACGAACCTCACGATCAAGTGCTGGGGTGGCAACGGTGAAGGAATGATTGGCGACGGAACGAACACAAACAGAACCAGCCCCACGAGCGTCATCCTGCCGTAGTGGTGCCGCGCGCTGCAGCTCTACGGCTGCAGCGCGCGCTTGGTCCACACCGCCACGCTGCCACACTCCGACGCACCTTGCGGCGACTGCAGTTCCATCGGCACGGTCATGTAACGTGGATACACTTCCACGAGCGCAATCTCGTCGGGCGTCATGAAGTTGAGCTGATCGAAGTCGCGCTCGTAGATGCCATCGATAAACAGTGTGGCCGTACAGCGGCGCGCCATTCTTCCGGGCAATGAGAGGATGAAGCGTGAACCCCGCCCCCGCTCAACCTGTACACTGGGAAAACTGAAGAAGATGCTCGCCATGGTGCCGACGCCATTGATTGCGCTCGAGTCGCGCCGGTAGCCGAAGCCGCCCTTGCGACGTTCCTCCATCTGCAGGGCTATCTGACGCTGACGTGCGGACGCCGTTACGGCCATTGCCTGGAGCAGCGTGACCTTCGTGAGCACCGTGGAGTAGTTCGTCGTATCACGCGGGTAGACATTCAGCACCGTCACGATGGGCAACATGCCGATGGACAGAATCTCCATCTGTCGCGTGCCGGCCGGCACATCGCGAAGCACGTAGTGACCGCGAGCATCCGAGCGAACCTCGGCGACACCGTCCATCGTGACACGGGCGTCCGGAAATGGCGCGCCGCGCTCATTCGTTAGCGTGCCCGCTACCGTGCCGCGCAACTCCGCTGGCACATTGTCGACAGGGCCGAGCAGGATATCGTGGCGCTCTACCCTGAGTTCGTGGGGAGGAACATCGATCAAGCCGCTCGCCGCCGAGTCCGCGTTCGCGATGAGCCGGAGATTGGTTTCGAGCGGTACACCGCACATGGCGTATCCACCGCGATCATCCGTCAACGCAGAATTCTTCCAGCGTTTCTGGATGATCGTGAGCCCCGGACCAATCTTGAGATCCGTCCACGCGAGATCGACGCTGACGCCTGAAGGAGTCTTGTCGTCGATCGTCCGCACGGTGCCGTATATGAGCCCACTGTCTGCTGGCACGGCACGGTCACCGCATGTGATCTTCCAGAAGGTCGCGAATGACGGAACCGCGAGAACAATGTTGGCGCCGGTGGCACTGACGAGGGCCTTCGATGAAAGACCCGACAACCCCACCGCATTCAACGAGTCATGCTGCGCCACGAACGTGTGCTGTCCCACCGCCACGCCATCAAACGCGAACATGCCCTTGTCGTCCGTCGTGATTGTGCGCGAGTCGCCAAGCATGGTGACGGCGGCGCCGGGGATCGGCATCCGGCGCAAGCTGTCATAGACCACGCCTCGTACATTCGCCGTCGCTTGCGCCTCAGCGCGCGTCATGGCGCCCGCGACGAGCGCGACGCAAAGCACTATTGTTCTGCCGCAGCGAATCGCGTTCATAGCAGTCCGTTGATATGGATACAAACTGTGCGCCTTGATCGCGAAGGCACAAGATCTTCTTAACCGTCAGGGGGCACCACCAGCTACGGCAGCGTCCAGAATTCGCCCGTAAGACCAACGGAATTGATCACGGCCTGCGACGCATCGCGCGCGGAGGGTTTCCAGTCTGGCAATCGCGGAACGACGTACCACGCCTTGGCGAGGCACCACAAGGTATCGAGCGAGGTGACTGCGCCTTGTTCACGCTTGTTGGCGCGAAGCCAGTTGTCGAGATGCTCTTCCGACCGGAAGAGAGACATCGTGCTTCACGTGAAGCCGATGTCGGCGTACCAGTGGCGAGCTGGAACGAGGAAGTGCACAACGCGCGATTCATCCGATGGGAGCTCTGCGGGATCGCACTCGACGTGCATGATCTCGCCGCAATCGGGACACTTGGCTTTGCCCCGAAGCGCGCGGCCAACGAGCATGGTGACGCCAAACATGTCCCAGACACAGTTGGCTTCCCATGTTGTAGTACCGTCAGTGAGCGAATGGCCGGAGGGCTTGGAGGCGAACGGCCCTGCCATCCAGATCTCGTGCGACTCCGGATGCACCAGCACGGTCTTTCCAATTTTCAGCGCCGCGAGGCGATCGCGCACTACGGCGGGAGCAACGTCGAAATGCATTCCAATGTCGATCGACGACGGCGGCTTGCCGGACTCGATGACCCGCTCGTATATGAAGATTCGCAGTGCGTCGTCAGTCATGTAACTTGATCTGCAAGATGAAACGTCTCGCAATACGCATTCTACTTTCGCTCGTGGTTCTCATCGCTATGGTGGCGACGATTGCCTACGTGGCCCGCAACCGGGAGCACCTGGCGCTTGATGACGCTGCGCGCCGCGGTGCTCCTGGAAAATTCATCAAACTCTCGAACGGCGTGACGCAGTACGAACTCACCGGGCCCGATAGCGCGCGAACGATGGTGCTCCTGAATGGCGCTACCGTGCCCTTCTACATGTGGGACTCCACACGAGTAGCGTTGTTAGCAAATGGATTCCGTGTGCTTCGCTACAACTATTACGGACGAGGGCTTTCCGACCGGCCGAACCTTGCGTATTCACTTGCGACGTATGACGGCCAACTCATGGAGCTCCTCGATTCACTGAACATTCGGGGGCCCGTGGACGTCGCCGGCATCTCGATGGGCGGACCAATTGCCGCGAACTTTGCCGACCAGCATCCTGATCGCACACGCACTGTGACGCTGTTCGACCCGGCCTTCCACATGCTCGCCGAAACGCCGTGGCCAGTTGCCACTCCCGTGCTCGGCGAATTCCTGATGCGAGTGTTCGTTGCGCCGGGCATGGCAGCGGGACAGCTGACCGATCTTCTACACCCGGAGCGCTTTCCAGATTGGGTTTCGCGCTACGAACCGCAGATGCAGTACAAGGGCTTCGCGCGCAGCATGCTGCACACCATCCGCGGCGACGTAATGACTCGAACGGCAGGAAGTTTTACGACCCTCGCAAAGAACTCCACGCCCATGCTGATGGTCTGGGGGAAGGAGGATCACACTGTTCCGTTCGCGAAGAGTGATACGGCTCGCTCCGCATTTCCGCGGGCGGAGTTTCATGCCATCGATGACGCCGGGCACCTTCCCCAGATGGAGCAAGCGGCAACCGTTGATTCACTCCTGATTCATTTTCTCCGCGCGCATCCCTGAAGATTGGTTACTGCTTGACGGTGATCTTGATGATCCTGTCGAGCTTGGGGAATTTCTCGTCGAGATACCGGTTGCCTTCGCGGAAGAGTCGCTTGATGTCGCCACCCCACAGAGGCGATGCCGTTGGTGTCTCGCCGTAAATCGCGTAGATGCTGTCGGCCACGTCCATGCCCGCCACCACTCGGCCAATGGGCACGAACTTCAGTGAGTCGAGGCTCGCGTTGTCCTTGAGGTTGATGAAGACATTGGTTGCGCGGTCGGTGGCCTTGTTCTGCGCAAACGAGATGGTCCCGCGCATGTTCTTTTCACGTACCGGATCGGCCGGGAGATACTTCGGCGCCCACACCTGATTGATGGCGGGGTTGCCGGCGATGCCGAACTGCGCTATGAACCCCCAGATCACGCGGAAGAAGCGTGAGTCGTCGTAGAAACCGGCGCGCGCCAGGTTGTAGAAGCGATCGACCCCAGCCGGCGCCCAGTCGCGAATGAGCTGGAGCGTGATGGTGCCCTTTGACGTCTCGATGTCGGCCGTCACCGTGTCAGGCGCGTGCGTCTTCCAGAACGGCTTGGCTGGATCGCGCAGCGTGGCGCGTTGCGCACTCAGCGGCATGGCGCCGAGTAACAGTGCTGTGGCGAGCGTGACGAATGTGCGTCCGTATGCCAAGTTCATTGTGCTCCCAACCTCATGTCATCATGCTGCGACGCGTACTGACCATCCTGTTCATTGGCAATTCGTTCCTGCACGGACAATATCAGCCGGTTCGGAGCTACAACACTGCCGGTGTCGTCGATGAGGCGGAAAGCCGCTTCAGTTCCACTAATGAGAACGCGCACCCGCAGAGCGCGCCGCTGCGGCGCTTGGTATATCTCCGACCATGGCAGTCACGCTTCAACGCATCGCTTTCGAGACCACTCACTAACGCACGGTGAATTCGATGGACGAAAAGGCACTCTTCATGAAGTTCTGGAACGACGAATCCAAGACGACGGCCAAGGTTCTGTCGCGCATTCCAGACAGCTCGAGCTACAAGCCCGACGACAAGTCGCGCACGGCGCAGGAGATTGCGTGGCAGATTGTGTGCGAAGAGAAGATGATCATCGATGCGCTCGAGAATGGCTCAGCCGAGTGGGCACCGCCGACCATGCCGGAATCCATGAAGGACGTCGCTGCCGCCTATGAGAAGCAGAGCGCGGAGATCACGAAGCGCTGGGACGCCCTGTCCGCCGAGAAGTGGCATGGCGAGTTGGACTTCTTTGGCGGTAAGCGGCCCGCGTCCCCAATGGCGTGGAGTTTCCTCTTCGACATCGTGCATCATCGCGGGCAGATCACCACATATTTGCGGCCGATGGGATCAAAGGTTCCGCAGATCTACGGGCCGAGTTACGACGAGCCACAGTCGTGATTGGCGACGTGTCTAGCGGCGGTCTTGTTGCATTGTTTCCATAGCGAGTTCGAATTCAAGGCTCTCCTTGTCGCGAAAGATCGTCGCCAGGGCAAGCGGCTTGCCGTTCCGCACGAACTTCACGGCAGCGTCACGCTGACGCGGGTCGCCGTCCACCTTCACCGCGTCCCAGCGCTCGGCGTGGCCGACATAGTTGATACTCACGTCGTAGTGCGCGCTCCAGAAGAACGGAACATCCACAAACTGTTCGCGCGCGCCAAGCATGTTGCGCGCAGCGCACTGTCCCATGCGCTGCGCAACAACCCAGTGTTCCACGCGAATGTTCTCGCCTGAATGCGGATCGGGCCAGCGCGCGATGTCTCCCGCGGCATAAATACCGGGCACGCTGGTCTCGAGATTCGCATTCACCACAACGCCCTTGTCCATCGTGAGCCCGGCTTGCTCCGCGATGGTCAGTCGCGGACGCACACCAACTCCGATCACCACAAGGTCGGCGGTGAGCTGCGTTCCGTCGTCGAGTGCCACCGCCGTGTCGCTGATGCTCGCTGGCTTTCTGCCGAGATGGAATTTTACGCCCTTTGATTCGTGCAGCGCGCGAATGAATTCGCCGAGTTCTGCGCCCATTACACGCTCGAGCGGTACGGCTTCTGGTGCGACGACGTGTACTTCCATCTCCCGCGCCACCAGCGATGCGGCGACTTCGAGCCCAATGAAGCTCGCGCCGATCACGACAGCACGTTGTCCTTTCTTTGCGTCGGCGATGATGGATCGGCTGTCAACGAGTGAACGCAGATAGTGCACGTGCTTCAACTCTTCGCCCGGCAAGCCGAGATGAATTGGCTCCGCGCCGGTGGCAATGAGTAGCGCCTCGTACGGCTCGGCATCGCGTCCCTCGACGTTCACCACCCTTGCATTCGTATCGATTGACGTCGCGCGCGCATGAACGACAGCGATGTCGTGCTCTTGATAGATGTTGCCCGCACGAAGTGGAATCCATTCCTCGGGCGCGTTGCCGGCGAGGTAGTCCTTGGAGAGGTTGGGGCGATCGTATGGTGCGTCGGCTTCGGGATCGATGATCGTCACCGTTCCCGTATAACCGCAGCGACGGAGCATCTCGGCGGCAGCAGATCCTGCTGCACCAGCACCGATGATGACCATGCGCGATGCGGCACTACGCTTTCGCGCCGGATAGGTGGGCGCGAGTGGATCGCGCTCGATTTTTTCGGTGACGACGACCTGTTCGCCTTGCTGTTCGACTTTCCAGCACGGCACCGGATTCAATGCGGGTGCCGCCAGCGCCTCGCCCGTGCGCACGCTGAAACACGCGTGGTGCCATGGACAACGGACGGTGTCGCCAGCCATGAGTCCTTCAGCGAGCGGGCCGCCATAATGTGAACAGGTAGCGCTGATCGCGAAGAAACCGTTCTCGAGCCGAACGAGCAGCACCGCTTCGCCATTTGCGTGTCCGAGAAGCTTGTCGCCTGACTTGAGTGAGTCCTTTGGAACGCCCGCTGTAAAGTCGGGTCCGGTAAGGTTTGCTTCGCTTCCCGCCATCGTGAATTACCTCAGCTGAATACCAGGTCCAAGCACCACGATGAACGCAACGCCGATGATTACGGCAAGCGCGATGGTGATCCAACTCCGATGCACGCAATCTACGTGTTCCTCGAGCTTTGCCGAGGGTGTACGCGTGCCGCGCAGGAGTTGCGAGCCCCAGGCGAGACCGGAAGTACCACCGAGCGACGCGGCCGCTCCGGACACGAGGACGAGCTCGAAACCGCCGGGATTGAACAGGCCGGTGATGATCTCGAACACGCCTCCAACGAGATAGACGCGTCCGGCAAGTCGAAGTGCGTGATGGTACCGGCGCGGACGAGCTTCTCCGATGAGGGGGCCGAGCATCGGGAAAAGCCTGATCGTAGTCAGGTAGTACGCGGTAAAGCCCGCCGCGGCGAAGAACAACCGCCAGGCCCGGCTGTACTCGACACCCTTGATCACGTCGGCCCAGTCGCCTACGTCGCCGATACCGGAGAACAGGAAGTAGCCCGTGCCCTGCATGAGGTTCACGGCGGCAAAGAGCCAGAGCGCATAGCGCAGCACGGGAGGTCCTTTCTGCCAGCGATACAGCCCAAGTGAAAGCAGACCGCCAATGACCGTCGCAAGGGTGCCGCCGGCCGACACGATACGCGCCTCGCGACTGAGACTGTCCGGAAGGTTGCACATGAAGTGCATCGACGACAACTCTGCCGGCGCGCCATGTACAAGTAGGCAGGCGCCGCCGTGGCCCACGGCCTCGTGCAGCAGGCTGGCCAGCGCATACACGATGACAGCCACGGCGGACACAGTCAGCGCGTCGTGACGATCAGTCGCTCTGGCCGACGGTTTGATGACGTTGTTCACCGAAGGGGTGAACGCGTTCGCCAGAGGCCGTCGTTGTAGTTGTATTTCGGGTTGCGGGTCGGTCATTCAGCGCGCGGTGGGGCCTGCGGGGACGCGCGCCGAATATACGCCGCATTCCTTGCGCTGTCATTTACCGTTTGTTTATTTGCAGCCCGAATGGTTTCGTA
>JBBQHJ010000052.1:0-19066 GCA_038323865.1 Gemmatimonadales bacterium | reverse complement strand
TCACCTTTTCTTCGCCTAGCTCGGGATACCGCTCAGTCATGTACTTCATCGTTTCAGCGAACCACTCCTCGACGTGCTCCGGATCGGAGCCGACGACGCCGCAACGCATGATGTGCTGGAACAGTTCGTCGCGTGCCTGCTCGAATGGCGAGGGCTCCGCGGGTCCCGCGTACCGACGTGCGCCTGCGTTTCTGTTTGGTTTAGCCATGAATTCGGATTAAATGATGTGACGTCCCTGAAATATAGCGACTAACTGTGTCTCTTCCCAGTGAGTTACGTGTCTCAGCTCTGAAGTGCTGTCGCCCCGATGAATTCGAGCAGTTGGGAGACCACCGTCTCCGGCGCCTCCTCCGGAACCAGTCTTCCCGTTGCGGGTAACCGGACCAGTTTGCTGCCCGGAATAGACGCGCTCAGCTTCTCCGGGAATTTCGGTCCGACCCAGGCATCCTGATCGCCCCACAGGATGAAGGTGGGATGCGGAAGCAGGGCCAGATCGGCGTCGGCCATGTCCTCGTCGTCGACCGACCGAGCCAGCAGCAGCAGGTGCTCCAGCCCCTCCTCCCCCACATACGGTGCCAGGTAGCGGGCCACCAGCTTGTCCGGCATGTGCTCTGGATCAGAGACACTGCGCTTGAGCAACTCGCCAAGAATAGGGGCCGCACCAAGAATCCCTCGGCTCACGCGAAATGCAAAGCGCCCCGTGTTCCGCTGAAGGGTCTTGATGTCCTCGGCGGGCACCTCATCGAGGGCAATTGGATTGATGAGAAACAGCCGGTCGACTCGCTCCGGGCGGTTCGCCGCGAGACGAAGGGCCACAGCGCCGCCGAGGTCGAGTCCCACGATCGTGGCCTTCGGGAGACGGAGTGCCGTCAGTGCCCGGTCAACCAGTTCTGCCTGCGCCGAGATGCCGAAGTCTGCGTCGAAGGGACGGTCAGACTCGCCGTAGCCGAATAGGTCGATTGCGAACGCGGTTCGGTTCGCCATGGCAATTTCGGGCGCGACATTCCGCCAGATAAAGCTCGACGTACCAAAACCGTGCAGCAGCACAACCGGCGAACCGCCGTGTCCATAGCGTTCGATGTGCATCGAGCCGGGGCCAACCGGGATGCGCAGCAGGTCCGCGTCGATGGGACCCTCCAATTACGAAAGGGGGTAGTTCTGCAGCAAGCTAATGCAGACCTCGCGCCGCGAGAGGCCCCGCTATTCCGAGCGCAGTCGAGGAATCTGTACTTCCGCACTACCTTTCGCGTTCCACCGTAACCGACCAGAGCTCGATACATGGCAAAGAAGCCGGAACAGGGACGTCGTCGTGGCAGCGCACATGCAAATGCGGTCTCCAACTCCAAACGGGGTGGTGCCGGGCGGGGATTCTGGATGGCTGTCGCGGCGATTGTCGTCATTGGCGTGGGCGCGCTGTACTGGCAGACCACGCACAACAAGCCGACGTCGCGGACCATCGACCCCAACCTGCCCAAGCTCAAGGCTGAGGGCTACCTGCTCGGCAGCCCAACGGCGCCGGTTGAAGTCATCGAGTTCGCCGATTTCGAATGCCCGGGCTGCGGCCAATTTGCGACACTCACTGAGCCGGATGTTCGCGCGCGCCTCGTGAATACAGGCCAGGTACGAATCCGTTTTATGGACTTCCCGTTGCCGGGCCACGAGAACACCTGGGACGCTCACCTCGCGGCATCATGCGCCAATGAGCAGGGCAAGTTCTGGGAGATGCACGATGCGATCTACGCGAACCAGGACAAGTGGAACGGCGAAGCCACCAAGCGTCCGCGCGGACCGTTGGGTGACATCGCGAAAACGGTTGGTCTGGACATGGCGAAATACAACTCGTGCATGGACGCCGAAAAATTCCGTGCGAACGTGCAGGCCAATCTGCTCGAAGGTGAGCGGCGTGCCGTGAACCAGACGCCCTCGTTCATTGTCGGCGACAAGCTGATTCCGGGCGCCATCTCCTTCGATCAGTTCAAGGCGCTTGTTGATTCCGCTGCGAAAAAGGCGGGCGTCGCGCCGGCCATGGCCACGGACACGAGTAAGAAGACGAAGTGAACAAGCGCTCGCTCCTCGCACTGGTAGCGCTGGCCGGAATCTTCGTGGCGCTGTACCTCGCGCTCTACAAGATGGGTTACATCGGCCAGCTCGCATGCGCAGTGGGATCATGCGAGAAGGTACAGACGTCGAAGTGGGCGACAATGTTTGGCGTGCCCATCGCGGTGTGGGGGGTGGGCTATTACGTCGGTGTGCTCGCGCTTGCGGTGTTCGGCATGCGACCGGACTATGCCGACCTGTCTAGCGTGTCGAAGGTACTCGTCGCCGTGACGGGCGTTGGGCTGCTGTTCTCTGGGTGGCTCACATACCTCGAGCTCTTCGTGATCAACGCCATTTGCCAGTGGTGCGTCATCTCGGCGGTGCTCGCCACAATTCTCTTCGTGCTCGCGCTGCTGGACCTGCACGACGCATCGGCCCTCGAGCTTGCGATGGACGCTGCAGAAGAACTGCGGGGCGGAAGCTACGGAGACTCGATTCGGAATACCGCGGAAGTCAGCACACGGGCCATCAGCGAAGAGCCATAAGCGCGCGAACTGACAGTACCTCAGTACTTTTCGAGTCTGAGTACTCCAGTACTGAGTACTTGGCTTTCGTACTCAAGTACTGGCAGTCAGGCTCTTTTTGAGCCTCTTTTCCCCTCGGATGCCTCGTTGAGCCGCAACGGTGGCCGAGCATCGTCTCCACCACCGGTGGACCCGTCCTCGCGCGAGCGCCGACGATACGGCACCAGGTCCTGCCCGAGTACCACGAGCGTGCGCGTTGCAACCGTGCTCGCGAGCGGCTCCGGAATGGACATCTGCCGGATGTAGCTGTCGATTGCGCGGTCGAACGTCAGATCTTCGGCCAGCGTGTCCACGAACATCAACGCGTTGTCGACGTGCGTGCGGATGATCGCTTCTTCGGCGCGGGCCTGCGCCAGGCGGAGACGCCGTTCTGCACCTGCATCGATCTTTCGAGCAAAGATCGTTTCAGGAAATAGTCGCTTGAGTAGGCTCCACATAGTGCTGGGTGCGAGTGCACGGAATATACCAATCTGCCAGTAGGCCGGCCTGCGAGTCTCCTTGAAAAAATCTGGCTGGCTGACTGGCCGACTGGCGGGCTCACCGACAGCTTTCCGCCCCAATGCGCCGCCTCCACCAAAACCTGACCGTCCAGGTCCTCGTCGCCATCAGCCTCGGCATTCTCCTTGGCCTCGTGTCGCCAGACACCGCCAAGTCGATGAAGCCCATCGGCGACACCTTCGTGAATCTCGTGAAGATGATCATCACTCCGGTGATCTTTCTCACGATTGTGCTCGGCATCGCGAACATGCGCGACCTCAAGCAAGTCGGGCGCGTGGGAGGAAAGGCGCTCCTCTACTTCGAGATCGTCACGACGTTCGCGCTCGCGATCGGCCTGTTCGTCGTGAACGTCACCAAGCCCGGTGCAGGGCTCGACGTGAGCGCCATGAGCAAGGGCGACATCAGCAAATACGCCGAGGCCAGCAAGGCGCTCTCGTTCACGGATTTCATCACGCACATCATACCCACAAGTGCCGTGAAGGCGTTTGCGGATGGCGACGTGCTCCAGGTGGTGTTCTTCGCCGTGCTGTTTGGTGTCGCGCTCGCGTTCACCGAAGACGCTGGACGTCCGGTCACCGACTTCCTCGAACGGCTGCAGCTCGTGTTCTTCCGCATCGTGGCGATCGTGATGAAGGTCGCGCCCATCGGTGCATTCGGCGCCATGGCGTTCACTGTTGGCACCTTCGGCGTGAAGAGCCTGTTGCCCCTCGGACGTCTCATGCTCGACGTCTACATCACGATGGCCGTGTTCATCTTCGTGGTGCTCAATCTCATTTTGCGACGCTACGGCTTCTCGCTTTGGGAATACCTCAAGTTCATTCGCGAGGAAATTCTCATTGTGCTGGGAACGTCATCGAGCGAAGCCGCGCTGCCGCGCATGCTCGACAAGATGGAGCGCTATGGCTGCGCCAAATCGGTCGTGGGTCTCGTGATTCCTGCGGGCTACTCGTTCAACCTCGACGGCACGTCGATCTATCTGTCCATGGCGGCGATCTTCGTGGCGCAGGCGTTCCATGTTCCGCTCACACTCACGCAGCAGCTCAGTGTGCTCGGTGTGTTGATGTTGACGTCGAAGGGAGCAGCCGGTGTGACGGGCTCCGGCTTCATCGTGCTCGCGAGTACGCTCGCGGCCATGCGCGTGGTGCCGGTAGAAGGCGTCGCGATTCTGCTCGGCGTCGACCGGTTCATGAGCGAAGCCCGCGCCATCACCAACTTGATTGGCAATGGCGCGGCGACGCTCGTCATTGCCCGCAGCGAAAATGCTTTTGACGAAGGCGCTCGGGTCGCGGCTGTTGAAGGGCTGCGCGTGGAGCGCCTGTCGGCGTAGCAAAGCGAAAAAAGCAGATCCCTCCCCTTCGACTACGCTCAGGGTCAGGATGACACAGGCTTCGCTCGGGATGACCTAGTGGCTAGAGCTTCGTGATGATTCCGCACGCGATCCGCGCGCCGCTGTTGCCCGAGGGATCCGTTCGCTGATCATCGGGCAGGGCATGCAGCACAATGGACGTGCCGTCGGCATCCATCAGCGAGGTCGGTCCGGTGCCCAGCGTAATCCGCGTATCGAGCCAGAGGAAATGCGCCGAGCGGAAGTCGTCGACCGTGATGGGCTCGAGATCGCCCACGTGCGGGCCATCGGGATTGAATGCGCCGTGCTTCTTGTCGGTCGGATTGAAGTGCGGGCCGGCGGTCGCGAAGGCGCTCGCAGAATCACACTTGCCGACCGCATGAAAATGGACGCCGTGTTGGCCCGGCAAGGCGCCGCGCTCGATACTCACCTCGAGCTCCACGCCGCGTGTGCCTGGCCGTTCGGTCAGATTCACACGGCCGATCTCCCGGCCGAGGGTGTCCTGGAGGTACGCGATGGCGCGTGTGGCGCCGTCGTTGGGCGTGGCCTTGTTATAACACGCCGCCGACGCCGCGGCGACAAAGGCGAACACGGCGAATGAAAGGGCGCGGGTCGACGCGACCCTGTTGGAACGATGCATGTCAGCTTTCCTGTGACTCGTACATTTCCTTCAGTGAATTCACCACGTTGGGATCGGCCAGCGTGGTGGTGTCGCCGAGCGATCGGCCTTCTGCAATATCACGCAAGAGTCGCCGCATGATCTTTCCCGATCTCGTTTTCGGAAGGTCGGCGCTGAACAAAATATCGTCGGGCCGGGCGATCGCGCCGATTTTCTGTGCTACGAAATCGCGAAGCTCGTCGCGCAACTCGGTGCTGTGCCTGAACCCTTCGCGCAGGGTGACGAACGCTGCGATCGCCTGACCCTTGAGCTCGTGCGCCTTGCCCACGACGGCGGCTTCGGCGACTGCGGGGTGTTCCACGAGCGCACTTTCGACTTCCATTGTTCCAATGCGGTGACCGGCGACGTTGAGTACGTCGTCGACACGTCCAAGGATCCAGTAATTCCCGTTTTCGTCACGCTTGGCGCCGTCCCCGGGAAAGTAGACGTCCGGCCGGCCGGGCCACTTGGAGAAATATGTCTCGACGTAGCGGGCGTCGTCGCCCCAGATGGTGCGGAGCATGGACGGCCACGGTTTCATGATCGCCAGCAGCCCACCGCCCACCCGAATCTCATTTGCCTTGGCGTCGAGTAGTGCGACTGTGTAGCCAGGCATTGGCGTCGTTGCGCTGCCAGGCGTGGTGTTCGTTACGCCCGGTAGGGGTGAGATCGCGATGGAACCTGTCTCCGTTTGCCACCACGTATCGACAATCGGGCAGCGGTTTCCCCCTATGTGCTCGCGATACCACATCCATGCTTCTGGATTGATCGGCTCACCCACTGAGCCGAGGAGCCGCAGGCGGGAGAGATCGTGCCTGGCCGGCCATTGATCACCCCACTTCATGAACGCGCGAATGGCGGTGGGCGCCGTGTACAGAATGGTAACTCCGTACTTCTCGCAGACATCCCAGAAGCGATCCTTTTCCGGCCAGTCGGGCGCCCCCTCGTACATGATGCACGTCGCGCCGTTGGCCGTGGGGCCGTACGCGAGGTAGGTGTGGCCCGTGATCCAGCCGACGTCGGCGGTGCACCAGAAGACGTCGTCCTCCTTGAGATCAAAGACGATCTTCGTCGACGTGTGCGCACCGACGAGATATCCGCCCGTGGTGTGCACGATGCCTTTCGGCTTCCCCGTGGTGCCCGACGTATAGAGGATGAAGAGCGGATCCTCTGCGTCCATGACTTCTGGTTCACACCACTGCTCGGCGTGTCGCATCAGGCGATGCCACCATTTGTCGCGACCATCGGTCATCTCGGCGCCGGCTTCACCACTCACCGCGCCCTGACGACGTTGCACGACGATCACGTGCTCGATGGAGGGGGTTTCTTCGAGTGCCTTGTCGGCATTTCGCTTGAGCGGCACGATGGAGCCGCGACGATAGCCGCCGTCAGCCGTGATGAGCACCTTGCACTGCGAGTCGTTGATGCGGTCGCGCAGTGAGTCGGGGGAGAAGCCTCCAAACACCACTGAATGAATCGCACCGATGCGCTCACAGGCGAGCATCGCGATCACGACTTCGGGGATGAGCGGCATGTAGATGGCGACGCGATCGCCTTTCTTGACGCCGAGTGAGCGGAGGGCGTTCGCGCACTTGTTGACGTTCACGTACAGGTCCCAGTACGTGAGCGTGCGCATATCGCCAGGCTCGCCTTCGAAGATGAATGCCGCCTTGTTGCGCCGTGCTGTTTTGATGTGCCGGTCGACGCAATTCACGGAGACATTCAGCTTGCCGCCAATGAACCACTCGGCGTGCGGTGGCTGCCAGTCGAGGACCTTTTCGTAGGGCGTGATCCAATCGAGTTTCGCGGCCTCGGCGGCCCAGTATGCGTGCGGGTCGGCCGCAGCGTTCTCGTGCACGCCGGCTTGGACGTTCGCCTGCGCCACGAACTCGGCGCTGGGTTCGAACATGCGGTGTTCCTGCAGAAGAACGTCGATGTCACTCATCGGATCGGTTGTCTGGAGTACGCTACTTTGTCGGGATGCTCCGAAAACAACTTGCACAGATACGGGTTGAACGCTTGTGCCGACAGAGGGGCTTCCGGGTGCCGATTGCACTCTGCAGTTCGAGAATCTATCACCTTGACGGCCGCCCCACACGAGCGACCTTACCGACCTTACGCCAACCAGAATCTGAATGGCTGCGCCTACAACACCGACCATCGAATTGACGCGCGGAGACGTCCAGCGAGTGATCTTCGCGTCTTCGCTCGGCACCGTCTTCGAATGGTATGACTTCTATCTGTATGGCTCGCTCGCCGCAATTATTTCCAAGCAATTCTTCTCCGGTGTCGCGAATCCAACCACAGCATTCATCTTCGCGCTGCTCGCCTTTGCGGCGGGCTTTGCGGTGCGGCCCTTCGGCGCGCTCGTGTTTGGGCGGCTTGGCGATCTGGTCGGACGAAAATACACATTTCTCATCACCATCCTCATTATGGGCGTTTCGACGTCCGTGGTGGGGTTTCTGCCGAGTTATGCGAAGATTGGCATGGCCGCTCCGGTACTGCTGATCGGCATGCGACTCCTCCAGGGACTCGCGCTTGGCGGCGAGTACGGCGGTGCCGCAACCTATGTCGCCGAACATGCGCCGCATGGAAAGCGCGGTGCCTACACGTCCTGGATTCAGACGACAGCGACACTCGGACTCTTTCTGTCGCTGCTCGTGATCCTTGGATGCCGAACGGCACTGGGGACGGAAAAGTTCGAGGACTGGGGTTGGCGCATTCCCTTTCTCGTTTCGCTGCTGCTGCTCGGCGTGTCGGTGTGGATTCGCCTCAAGCTTGACGAGTCGCCGCTCTTCAAGGCCATGAAAGCCGAGGGCAAGCATTCCAAGGCGCCGCTCACTGATTCGTTCGGCAACTGGAGCAACCTCAAGCTCGTGCTGCTCGCGCTGTTCGGTCTCACCGCAGGGCAGGCGGTGGTGTGGTACACCGGACAGTTCTACACACTGTTCTTCCTGACGCAGACGCTCAAGGTGGAGGCCCAGACGGCGAATTTGTTGATCGCCGGATCGCTGCTGCTCGGTACGCCATTTTTTCTCGTGTTTGGCGGCCTGTCAGATCGCATCGGACGCAAGCCGATTATCATGGCCGGCTTGGCGCTCGCTGCGCTGACCTACTTTCCGATCTTCAAGAGCATCACGCACTTCGCAAATCCAGCGCTGGAGAATGCGCAGACCAGCGCGCCAGTGATTGTCGTCGCAACGCCGACGGACTGTTCGACGCAATTCGATCCCGTGGGCAAGAAGAAATTCACCACCACCTGCGACGTAGCGAAGGCCGCACTGGTGAAGCGAGGAGTACCTTACACCAACGAATCGAGTGGCGCTCCAGCGGTCATTCGCGTGGGCGCCGCCGAGATTCATTCGTACGACGCCACTGAGCCCGGCGCAAAGGATTCGGCCAAGGTGTTCGATGCGGCGCTGGACGCCGCGCTGAAAGCCGCTGCGTATCCCGCCAAGGCCGACAAGGCGCAGATGAACAACGTCATGCTCATCGTGCTGCTCACCATTCTCGTGATCTACGTAACGATGGTGTACGGCCCGATCGCGGCCATGCTCGTGGAGATGTTCCCGACGAAGATTCGCTACACGTCCATGTCGTTGCCCTATCACATCGGCAACGGATGGTTTGGCGGGTTTCTTCCAACCACCTCGTTCGCGATTGTCGCGGCCACGGGTAACATCTATTCAGGACTATGGTATCCAGTCACCGTCGCCGTGATCACGCTCGTTATTGGAACGATCTTCGTCCGCGAGACGAAGGACATCGATATCGCGGCCTGATACGTTTGCATATGCGCCGAATTCGCCACCTTCGCTTCGCTCTGCTTTTTGTCGTCGCCTGCGGTCGTGCACCCGAGGCCGACCCTCGAATTGTGTCCGACTTCACGCACATTCTCTACGGCGCGGTGCGCGCCGAACGGTTGTCGCCGGCCGTGGCGTCGCGGCTCTTTGCCTATGCGGAGGTCGGCCTCTATGCCGGACTCGCGGCCACTGACACAACGCTGCCTCGCATTGAAGGACGCCTCAACGAGCTGCCGACACTGCCGGCCGCCGGTGCCGGTGTGCGCTATGAGCCAACGTGGGTTGCCGTCGTCGCCGAACGAGTCATTCTCGATTCGCTGATGCGCGATGCGCTGCCCACGGTGGAAGTTTCGTTGCATCACTTCGCCGATTCAGTGCTTGCAACGCGCGTGGCGAGCCGCTTCTTCAGGTCCGATACCGCGGCATCACGCGAACTCGGGACGCGCATTGCAAATGTCATCGTGCAGTGGGCACACGGCGATGGCTTCGACAGCACGCGTGGTCGCAAGTACGTCACGCCGACGGGCGCCGGACTTTGGGTGAATGACGATCCCGCCACGGTGTATCAGACGCAGAGTCTCTCCGGCATCAGCCAATCGATCGATCCTGCAAATCCAACGGCAGCTGCGCGGCCTGGTACACTCGACGATCGCTCACTGATTCTCGGACGTACCAAGCGCTCGACGAACAAAACGCTGCCCGCGGCAAACATGGCCGGTGTGACGGAACCCTATTGGGGAGACAACCGTCCATTTGCACTCGCAAAGTGGGACGAATGTCCAGCCCCGCCACCACCAGCGTTCTCCCCTGATTCGGGCACCCCGTTCTTCGAGGAAGCGCGCGAAGTTTACAACGTCAGCAAGCAGCTCACATCGGCGCAGCGACAGACGGCGCTCTATTGGGCCGACAACGGCGGCGAGAGTGGTACGCCTGCTGGACACTGGCTCTCGATTGCCGGGCAGATGGTGGGGCAGCGCAAGCTTACAGCGAGTCAGGCGGCGTGGCTGTCCGCCGTGTCGAGCGTCGCCCTTGCCGACGCATTCATTGCTGCGTGGGGATACAAGTTCCGCCTGAATCTCATTCGGCCGCGAACGTTCATCCGCGCATCCATCGATTCCACGTGGGAGCCGGCCATCCCAACGCCACCGTTCCCGGAATATCTCTCGGGACACTCGACAGTTTCCGCGGCGGTCGCCGGCACACTCACCGGAATGCTTGGCGCAGCTCCGTTCGACGACAGTACGTCAGTCTCGCTGGGCCACGGTGTGCGCCGATACGCGTCGTTCAATGACGCCGCGGCAGAAGCAGGTTTGTCGCGCATCTACGGCGGCATTCACTTTCCCTCCGGCAACATGGAAGGAAGAAAACTCGGCGCGTGCATCGCATCGGTGGTGCTGAAGCGAATGAACGCCGGCATGCTGCGGGCCGAACGCTAAGAGCCGTTACTTCTGCGTGAGATAGCGCACGATGCCGTCCACGGTCATGCCGGACGGCGTCGCAAGTTCGTACGCATGGGCGAGCGACGCATCTCCCGTTTCCGCGATGACCTCGGCGTCATTCTTCTCGCGGAGTTCGCGCACGATGTCCGCGTTGGACAGACCTGCTTCGTGGCGCACGCGTACCCACTGCACCCAATCGTCGAGCCGAGCTTCGAGCTCGTCGAGGTGACGTGTCACGTCGTCCACGCGACCGAAGTGCGTGAGGTCGAGATGTTTGGGTTTGAGCGCGCGCATGCGCGCCACGCTTGCGTGCCACTCTTCAACCGCGATGTCGGGCGGCGGAGTTGGTGGCCGCACGATGCTCGAGCCAGTGATGCGCACACCGCCCACATCGCCGCAAAAGAGCGAGCTGCTTGATGCATCGTGCCAGGCGATGTGATGCCACGCGTGACCAGGCGTGTGCAGCGCCGTCAGGGTGCGACTACCACAGGCAATGATGTCGCCGTCCTCGACGTCGATCACGCGATCGCTGGGGCAAGGCTCGAACGCGCCCCACAATGTGCCCATGCGATCACCATAGATGCGCGAGGCACTTCTGATCAATCGTTCGGGATTGATCATGTGCGGCGCGCCCATTGGGTGCACGAAGAGTTTTGCACGCGGAATGCGGCGCATAAGAGAACCTGCGGCACCAGCGTGATCGAGGTGGATGTGTGTCACCAGGATCTGTGCGATGTCCTCGATGCGCGCACCCGCCGCGATGATGCCGCTCTCCAACGCACCGAGCGTTGAGCCGGGACCCGTCTCGATAAGCGTATGGCCGCGATCGCTCGTGATGAGAAACGCCGCAATGACGTCCGGCTCGCCCTGAAAGTTCAGGTCGAGACGCCAGAGGTCATCCGCGAGTTGAACGGCAGATTCGCTTTGCATGTCTGAAAGTAGCGCCGGAGTGATGTTGCGTTAGCCAGATGCGAGGCGTACCCTAGCGCGATGCTGATCAAGAATATGACCGCCGACAGGCCGGTGACGCCGAGTGCTACGCAAGTGGTCGGTGCACACGCGACGCGCTCGCTCGACGTGCTCCTCGGCGCCGCGCTGACGCTGTTGACCGTGGGAACGGTGTTCACGTTTTCGGGATTGCACGCCGATGTGCAGGATCCACCACTGTTCCTGACGGATTGGCTCTCCGGCTTTGCACCGACTGCACTGGCGTTCGTGTCCGGCGTGGTCGTGTGTCTTCGTCAGGGACGCGAAGGCGACATGCGAGCCACGCGGCGATTTCTCGTGATGCGCGGATTGTTTCTCATCATCCTGCAGCTCACGTGGCTGCGAACGGCCTGGACCTTCAATTTCAACTACTACGACTACGAGCTTGCAGGACTGATGTGGATGCTGGGTTGGTCGCTCTTAACCCTCGCGGCGTGCATCCGTCTCGCTCCGTTGGCGATTGGCTCGCTCGGCTTACTGATGCTCGCCGTGCATCAAGCCATCGTACTGCTTGTCTACGCATTCCCGCGATCGGTGTACCGCATTCTGTATGTGGGGGGCCGCGTCGACCTGGGCCCCTTTTCTTTAGAAGTGTACTACTCGCTCATTCCGTGGGTTGGCGTCATCCTCGTCGGATATTTCTTTGGCACGGTGATGCGACTTCCCGACGCTCGTCGCCGGAAATATTGTTTTCGGATCGGACTCGGTATTACGCTGGCGTTTCTCATCATCTCGATCATTCGCGCGTCACTGAGCGAGACTCAGGATATTCCCCTCGTACTCGCAATGCTGGCGCAGAAGGCCACACCGCCATCGCAGCTGTTCCTGATGATGACGATTGGACCGCTGATCGCATTGATTCCCGTTGCTGAAGAATTGTCGGGCGCGATCTCGGAGTTTTTCGCGACGCTCGGTAGCGTGCCTTTCTTCTACTACGTGATCCAATTGCCGCTCGCGCACGCGCTCGCGTGTGCCGTGTCGTGGGCACGCACCGGCAAGGTGGATCAGTGGCTATTCGGCAATCACCCTGCCGAGCCACCCGCTGTGCCGGCAGGCTATTCGTGGGACCTGTGGCAGGTGTATGCGGTGGCCGTCGTGGTAATCGCATTGACGTACCCCGCGGCGCGCATCTACCGGAAGCGCAAAGCGGAGAATCCGAGTAGTTGGATGACCTACCTCTAAACATCGACCGCGCTAACGAACCCGCCGAGCACTCAGGCGGGTGACGGCAGCGTCAGTGTGAACGAGCTTCCCTTGCCGGGCACACTCGATTGACGCGACATCCGCACGATCCAGAGTCTCGTCGAACGCTTCCTGAGCGCTTCCTGCGCTGCTTTAAGCCAGCCATCTTGTCAAGAATTATGTAGCAGACGATGCTGTGTTATTGTCCCTCGTGAACGACAATCAGGGCACCATCGCCGAGACGCTTCGCGGACGCATTCTCCGCGGGCTTCGCGCCGATACGCTCGAACGCGGCGAGCGGCTCCAGAGCGCGCGCGAACTCTCCACGGAATTCGGCGTCGACCACCGGCTGATTCTCGCCGTCTATCGGCAGCTCGCCGACGAAGGGCTCGTGGAGGTGCGCGAGCGCGGTGGCGTGTATGTCGCCGCCTCGAGCGGGGGCACCAGTGAATCGTCGCGCACGATGCCGATTTCGTGGATCATCGACACCTACGCGGAGGCGTACGCGCGAGAAACCGCGCCCACTGATGTAGCCGAGCAAATGCGCCGGTCAATCGAGACGGTGCGACTCAATGCCGTCGTCATCTCGAGCACCGATGATCAGGTCTCCGGTCTCGCTCGTGAGTTGCGCGAGGACTTCGGGTTGTCCGTGGAAGGCTTCACTGCCTCGGCACTGGCAGGACCTGCGCTCCACACTGCGGCCATCAAGCGTGCGAATCTCCTGATTGCCACTGCGGCAACGTTCGACGCTGCTGCGGAGCTTGGAGAGCGATTCGGCAAACCGGTGATTCCAATTGACGTGCGGCCTGATCTCGTTGTCGGAGAGTGGGCCATGCTTCTCCGGCAGCCGGTATGGGCGATCGTCGCGACGCCGGAATTCGGCGCAATGTTGAAGCGATTTTTTGCCAACGTGCGCGGCATCGAGAATCTTCACGTGCTCGTTCACGGGCGAGACGATCTCGACGCAATTCCCGAGGGAGCGCCGGTGTACGTCACGCAACGCGTGCGCGAGGCGCTTGCCGTCACGGCCACCAAGGGACGATTGCTTCCAGCCGCGCGCACGATCTCGCTTGCCTCGGCGCGGAAGATTCTCGACTTCATCGTTCGGGCGAACCTGCGAGCAGTGGCGGTGGTGAACGTTGCCGATGACACCGCTTCAAGTCGCGCCTAACGCACGGCCTGTGACTTGCCTCACACACGAGCCGACGAGGGGTTCAATCAGGCGTGGGTAACATGTCTTTCAATACACAGCAGGAAGCCACTCCCCAGGAAATGGCGCTCATTACGCGCGCATTCGCATCGCAGATCGAGGAAGGGCATCTCCATGATTTGCTGGAGTTCCTGAACAGGCGGACCGTGCACCGCTTTACCGGCGTGTACTCGTTCGAGCCGGGATGGGTCGTTTCCGTTGCGCTGGTCGATCGCGAGGCACCATCGGTTCGCGTTGGCGCCGACGTCAAGATACATGAGTCGTATTGTTGGCTGGCGGGACTTGGTGGCGGTTACGTCATTGAAGACGCGCGCAACTGATCGAGGAGTTCTTCGTCCGCGACCGACCGGCTGCCTGGACACCCGACGCGCCCTCGCATCCGCGCGCGATTCGTGCACACCCGTCACTCACGGCATAGCGCGGCGACCGCTCGCAGGGGCGCGAGGGGAGCGCGTTGCGGTATCTTACGAGAATGCCCGACGCCACCCTTGCGCACGACGGACAGACGCCCGCTATCCATGCGGAGGCGCTCGTGCGCGCATTCGGCAATCGTGCCGCAGTTGATGGTGTGAGTTGCACGATCGGCGCAGGCGAATGTCTCGCGCTGTTCGGGCCGAACGGAGCCGGCAAAACGACTTTGATGCGATTGGTGGCTGGTCTCCTGGCGCCAACCTCGGGGACGTGCCGGGTGAACGGGATCCCTATTCGGAGCGGTGCGCACGCGCGCGCGCAGGTGGGCATCGTGTCGCACGCGAGCATGCTGTACAGCGCACTCTCTGCGCGCGAGAACGTCGAGTTTGCGGCGCGGCTCTACGGAATGCGCGACGCGCGCGCAGCGGCACTCGAGGCATTGGACATCATGCGCGTGCGTGACCGGGCGGACACACCGGTAAGATCCTTGAGCCGAGGCCTGCAGCAGCGTGTGTCGATTGCGCGGGCGATTGTGCATTCGCCGCGAGTTTTACTCTGTGATGAGCCGTACACGGGACTCGATGAAGTCGGCAGCATGGCGCTGACGCAGGCACTCGAGGAGCGCCGGGCAAGCGGCGCGGCGTTAATGCTTGTCACCCACAATATCGGCGAAGGGCTCGCGCTCGCGACGCATGCGGCGATCATGCAGCGCGGAACGTTCGTACGCTACGAGCGTCGTGGTGGTGTCGACGCGGGCGCCTATGCGAGTGCGTACAGGGCATTGGTGGCGGGATGAAGGCAGAGAAGCAGATCCTTCGCTTCGCTCAGGATGACAAGCATCCGGGCATTTTGAGCGCCGCGTGGACCATCGCGCGAAAGGATCTCGCAATCGAGTTCCGCACGCGCACGGCATTCCTGTCGGCCATGGTGTTCGCGCTGCTCGGCGTGACGATCTTTTATTTTGCATGGGATCCCACAGCGGTCTCGGCCATCGATCTCGCGCCGGGCGTGTTGTGGGTGATCTTCACGTTCAGCGCGATTCTCGGGCTCCAGCGATCGTTCGGGGTGGAACAGGCAGATCACGCCATGGATGCGCTGTTGGCTGCGCCAATCGAGCGAGAGTCGATCTATCTCGGCAAGGCGATCGCCAACTTGTTGTTCGTGATCGGCGTGGAGGCGGTGACACTGCCGTCGGTGGCGCTGTTCTACAATCTTCCACTCGGCGATTCCATCGGCGCGCTGGCCGGTGTCGCGCTTCTGGCCGCGGTCGGCATCGTAGCTGTGGGCACGTTGTTCAGCAGTATGGCCGTGAACACGCGGCTCGCGGAACTCTTGCTGCCGATGTTGAGTCTTCCATTCTTCATGCCCATCGTGATGTCGTCCGCACAGATCTCGGCGCGACTGCTGTCGGGGCGGCCCGTGAGCGAAGCGTGGCCGTGGCTGAGGGTGCTGCTCGCGTTTGACATGGTATTCGTTGTCGCATGCACGTTCGTATTTCCATATACGGTTGAGGAATGACTAAGGACGACCTTTCGGAGCGCGGTTTCGACTGGCTGCTCACAGCGGGATTTGCTGCGGTGGCTGCGTTGTATGTCCGCGCCATCTGGTTTACGCCCATCGAGGCAATGCAGGGACCGGCACAGAAAATTCTCTACGTGCACGCGACGTCGGCGTTCGTGGCGCTCTACCTGGCCTTCGGATTGATGGCCGTAGCGTCTGTTCTCTACCTGTGGTTGCGCGATCCCAAGCTGGACCGCGTCGCCGAGAGCTCGGCGGAAGTCGGCCTGGCATTCACGAGCGTTGTGCTGACAACGGGTCCGCTCTGGGGCAAACCAATCTGGGGTGCATTCTGGGCGTGGGACGCACGTCTCACAGCGACTCTGTTCCTCTGGTTCCTCATCGCAGGATACTTGCTCATGCGCGGAGCCATTGAAGACCGGCACACCCGTGCGCGGTACTCGGCGGTGCTGGGCATCATGACGACGTTGCTCGTACCATTCATTCACCTCACGGTCTACATGTTTCGCACGATGCATCCCATGCCGATCGTGCTGAAGCCGAGCGCAATGTCGATGTCGACAGAGATGCAGCTCACGTTCGTGCCGGGGTTCTTTGCGTTCATCCTGTTGTTTGCCGGGCTGCTCCGGTTCCGATATCGCATGGCCACGTTGCGCGACGAGGTGTTGGACATGGAGCAAGCGCGATGACACCAGACAACGCGATCTACTATCAGCTTGCCTATTCCGTGGCGGCGGTCATCTACGTCGGCTACGCGATTTCCCTTGTGGTGAGGCAACGTGCGCTGCGCGCGCGCGCTGCTGCGCTGCGTGAGGGCGCAGCGCGGAGGTGAGCGGCATCGTCTATCTGGTTGGGGCAGGTCCCGGTGATCCTGGGCTGCTGACGGTTCGCGGCCAGGAGCTTCTTGCGTCGTGCGATGTGATCGCAGCCGATGCATTGGCGAATCCGGCCATCGTGGCGGCGGCGCGCGTGGTGAATCCCGACGTCGACGTTCGCGACGTCGGCAAGCGCGGTGGCGATGGTGGATCGTCGTCTCAGGATGACATCAACGCACTACTCGTGACACTCGGTCGCGAGGGAAAGCGCGTTGTTCGGTTGAAGGGCGGTGATCCCTTCGTGTTCGGACGTGGCAGTGAGGAAGCACAAGCGCTCGCCGCCGCAGGCATTCCGTTCGAGATCGTGCCGGGCGTCACGGCGGGAATTGCAGCGCCGGCGTATGCAGGAATTCCAGTCACGCATCGTGGTGTCGCGACGGCACTCACGTTCGTGACGGGCCATGAGGATCCGTCCAAGGCCACGACACAAACGAATTGGGCTGCACTCGCACAGGCGGGCGGAACGATCATGCTGTACATGGGCGTGAAGACACTTCCGCGAATTGCAGAGGCACTCATTCGCGGCGGAATGTCGAGTGAAACGCCAGCTGCCGCTGTGCAGTGGGGCACCCACGCGAAGCAACGGACGGTGACAGCCACGGTGAGCACGCTCGCCGACGCCATCGCACACGAAGGTCTCTCCGCGCCGGTGATCACGATTATTGGCGAAGTGGTGAGCCTGCGAGAGGAGATCGGCTGGTTCGAACAGCGCCCGCTATTCGGCAAGCGGATCGTGGTGACGCGCGCGTCTGCACAGGCAAGCGGACTGCACACCGCACTGGCTGCGCTCGGCGCCGAAGTGCTCGAGCTGCCGGCGCTGAAGATCGAAGCCAATGATGACGCGCTGCTGCGTTCAGCCCTTCGGAATACTTCATCGTTCGATTGGGTGGTGTTCACGAGCCAGAACGCAGTGCAGTTGACGTGGCAGGCGTTGCGTGCCGAGCAACTCGATGCGCGCGCCCTCGCAGCGTTGCGCGTTGCATGCGTCGGTCGCGCGACGAGCGCGGCGCTGCTGCAGCATGGCATTGCGGCCGATGTTCTTCCCTCGCGGTTCGTGGCCGAAGGCGTCTTGGAGGCTATGTCGCAGCGGGATGATGTACGAGGCGCGCGTGTGGTGTACGTGTCCGCGGAAGGCGCGCGGGATGTGCTACCGAATGGCCTGAAAGAGTTGGGATGTTCCGTCGAAGTGATCACCGCATACAAGACAGTGAGCGACGGAACAGGCGCTGATGACCTGAAGCGCGCGTTGGCGGCGGGCGATGTACATGCAGCGACGTTTGCGTCAGCATCCGCGGTGCGCGGGTTCGTGGATGCGGTGGGACTCGAGCTGGCTCGGTCGATTCCGGCGATCTCGATCGGCCCCGTGACCAGTGAGGCGCTCAATGCGCACGGTATTCGTACGACCGCTGAGGCACGCGAGTCGTCGATTGCGTCGCTGGTAGAAGCAACCGTCGCCGCGCTGACACTATGAAAGTTCCTCGACTTTGCTCGGGATGACATCCGAGATCGCATGCGCGACGTCCGCCGCCGTTGGCAGCATTACGGACGATGATGAATGTCTCGCACGTGAGCTCGAATCGCGCGGCTACAGCGTGCACGCGGTGGTATGGAACGCAGCAGATGTTGATTGGGGCCGCTTCGCAGCGGTGATCGTTCGGTCAACGTGGGACTATCACCTGCACATCGATGCGTTTCGTGCATGGCTTTCACATCTCGAAGAACTCGGCGTCACGGTATGGAATCCACCGGCGCTCATGCGATGGAATACGGCGAAGACCTATCTCCGGCAGCTGGTTGATCGCGGCGTGAGTATCGTTGAAACGCGATGGGTTGCACAGCACGAGCGGACATCGTTGGCGAGCATTGTCGAAGCGGCGCAGTGGGAGCAGTTCGTGGTGAAGCCGAGTGTATCGGCGTCGGCGCATCGTACGTGGCGGGGATCCATTTCCGAGGCTGTTGTCCTCGAAGCCAATTTCAGAGCGGCAGTCACACATGGCGGCGTGCTCGTGCAGCGGTTCCTGCCGGAGGTCACAAGCGATGGAGAGTGGTCACTGCTGTTCTACGGCGGCGAGTTCAGTCACGCAGTGATCAAGCGGCCTCGCGCGGGTGATTTCCGTGTGCAGCGCGAACACGGTGGATCGTCGAGGTCGGCGAGCGCGCCCGCTTATGCGATCGCGAGTGCGGGTGCGGCGCTGCACGAGGCGGAGGTGTTGCACGCAAAGTCCGCGTATGCACGGGTTGACGGATGCCTGGTGAACAATCGCTTCGTGCTCATGGAGCTGGAGCTGATCGAGCCAGATCTGTATCTGCGGTCGCATGCCGATGCGCCGCGCCGACTCGCCGATGCGCTAGCTTTGTGACATGACCACGCCGCCAATTCTGCGAATCGGAACGCGCACGTCGGAGCTCGCGCTTCGCCAGGCACGGCTCGTCGCGGCCGCGCTCGCGCGTACGCACTCGGCCACAGAGCTGGTGACGTTCACCACGGTCGGCGACAAGAAGCTCGATGAGCCGCTGAG
>JBBQHJ010000051.1:0-19078 GCA_038323865.1 Gemmatimonadales bacterium | reverse complement strand
CGCGCGCACGGCGGGAAGCTCCGGAGTCAGTGTTTGAGATGTCGGGAAATTTTCCCTACCCGGAGATCTGCGAGGTGTGGCCGCACCGGGTACTCGGACCGGCGTTTCGCCGCGTCGTGACCGCGAATACGCCCGTGCTGTTCGTCGTGGGGAGCATGGATGGCCGCACGCCGCCTGCGAATGCGGACAGGATCCGGAGCGGCCTGCGCAACAGCCATACGCTGCGCATCGATGGCGCGGCCCATGATGACGACCTGCTCGTGAGTGACCCAAGAATCGTGGCGACGATGGTTCACTTTTTCCAGCGAACGTTGGACGCGGATGTACGGATCGCGTTGCCGGCTTGGGTGTTTCCGATGCCGAAGTAGGTCCGGCGTCGCGAGTGGCGGGCCCGAACAACGTCTCGAGTACAGGCAATTCGCGATGGTCTCGCTGCAGTTCGCCCCACGTCACGTGCACTTGAGCACAGGGCAATTGAGTTTGCCAAGTGCCGTGAGACATTGGACACATGACCATTCTCATTGCCTCACGCCGCTACCACGGCCGGATCCAGCGAACTGGCGTCTTGTCTCTCGTCCTTCTCTCGAGCGCCTGTACCCATCAGCTCCCCGCGTCCGACAGCGCGGCGGACGATGCCGTCCAACCGCAGAGCGGGCGCAATCGCGACATCATCACGCGCGCAGAGCTCGAGGACCCGGCAATCCAGGCCTTGAGCATTCTCGACGCGATCAAGTCCCTGCGTCCGACGTTCCTGAGCAACAGAGGGGGCAATGCGGCGCGGATGAACGCCAGCAACCCCGAGCGCGGGCAGACGCACGCATCCATCGACGGCGGGAGAATCGTTCTCCTCGAGGAGCTCGGCTCCATCCACACGGGCAGCGTGTACGAAGTGCTCTACCTCAATTCGGGCGCGGCAATGCAGAAGTTTGGTGGCGCGGCGCATGAGGGTGCAGTGATCGTGGTGAAGACCGCGATGTGATTTGTCGTGGATTGAGTCGGGGCTGGGCCAACAACCAACGAAAAGCGGGGCGCCATGTTAGTGGCGCCCCGCTTCTCATTCCTCCTTACGTCGTTCCTACTTGTCCCACCACATCCGGGTGAGGTACGTATCCGCACCTTGACGCGCGATCGCATCGGCAAGGCTGGACGCGTTCGCTGACTGTTCGGCGCCCGAGTACGGAATGCGACGAGGAATCTGGAGCACGTCAGAGTACGCCTTCGGGCCCATCTTGAGCGATGCCGGGTTTCCAGTCCGGCGCCATTCGCTCCATGCTTCCGTGCCCTGTGTAAAGAGCGAGATCCATTTCTGCAGCCCGATCTGCTGCAGGCCTGTGGGTCCTGGAACGTACGCGACCCCCGGGCGGGCGAGATAAGCCGCGGCTTCCGCTGCCGTGCCTCCCCACTGAAGAATCGACGCGGTCACACCGGCATTGTAATAGGCCGCCGCGCCGGTCAGTCCAGCCATGCCTCGTTCAGCTCCTTCGGCCTGAATGAACGACACTTCCGCAAGCGTAATCAGGTACGACGGAGTCTTCTTTCCAAGCGACGTGCCGAATGTTCCGTACACGGTGGCGCCGGGAAAGAAGATTGCCCCCGGCCGGGACGTCGTGTTGAAGGCCGCAGACGCCGTTGTGTTGTCGAGTCCATTCTGCAGACCGACATACTTGGTCGGATCGCTTTTCGTGGGCTGCGCATAGATTTTTACGCGCGGGTCACTCAGCGCATTCATTGTATCGAGCAGCGTCTTGGAGACACGATGGTCGTCGCGGCCACCAAAGTTTGCGGCCCACGGGTTGTCGTATATGCCGTCTCCCGGCCACACGAGCATGGCATTGTCCGAGTTGGACGCGATCACGCCAGCAGCCAGGGCCGCCGCCAACTCCGTAGCCGCTTTGGCGGGATCCGCTTTCGAAATGCGCATCGCCATCCGTGCCCGCAACGAATTTGCAAACTTTACCCACTTGGTTGCGTCTCCGCCGTAAATCGGATCGGCGCTGCCGAGCCCCGCGTCGGAGGACGGCGACGCTTTCATGGCCGAGGACGCATCCGTGAGGGTCTTCAGCATTCCATAGTAGACATCCTTCTGAGGATCGTACTTGGGCTTGAGCGGACCGCCGATGTCGCCCTTGAGCGCCTCACTATACGGAATGTCTCCGAACAGGTCCGTCAGGTTCTGGAACACGACGGTTTGCATCACCCGCGCCGGCCCGGATGTCTTGGCCGACTTATTGGCCTCGCCCTGGAGGGCAACTTTTTCATAGTCCTCCAACTCGCCGACATACACACCGGTAAACAGGTTGTCGATGGTCGTTGGGCGAATGTGGCCGAGGTCCTCGAAGATGTACTGGACCTGCGCAATGTGTTGCGCGAAGAGCGACGTGAGCGACAGCGAGTTGAGCGGAGCCTGGAACCGACTCAGGGTTGTCTGCGTCGCGTTCGTGAACAGTGCGGTCGACGGAGCGAATGTCGGCGCGTTAGGATTCTCATTCAATCCCGTGAGATCGGTTTGGCAGGCAGCGACCGCGACGAGGACGAGGCCCGCGGCGAGCCGCCGCGGAGCCCGATTCCCTTTCATCCTATTCTCCCGTTCATTGGTCATGGTGTCACCGTCACGTTGATACCAAAGGAGCGCGACGTTGGCATTGCGCCCATGTCGAATCCCTGCGCGGAGTTCAGCGCGCTTGCGGCGTTCTCGGGATCATAGTTGGGGAAGCTCGACCAGGTTTTCAGGTTGCGACCGACGAGCGCAATGTTCATCTGGGCAAGGTTTGCGCGCGAGATCAGGGAAGCGGGCAACTCCCAGTTCAGCCGCACCTCGCGCAGCTTCGCGAAGCCGGTGTTGAATACCGCCGCCTCAACAACTGGATACAGATTGTGCCCGTAATCCTCGGCCGTGACGACGGTGGTGTTCGGCTTACCGGTGTTGCGGTCGATGCCATCGACGACGAGCCCCGGGTTGTCCCAGCTCACTTCGCGCCCCTTAAGCGTGGACTCCAGGATACCCGAGTACATCCCCCACCAATTTCCGATGGAGAAGTTCTGGCCACCGTGACGCACATCAATCAGCGAACTGAGCGACCAGTTCTTGTAGTGGAGTTCATTCGACCAGCCGCCGGTGTAGTCCGGATTGACGTTGCCGAGAACTTGCTTGGTCGCAGTCTGCAGTGGCAGACCGCCCTCGGTGAGCAACTTTCCGGTCGCCTCGTCGCGCTGGAATCCGTACCCGAACAGCACTCCGTATGGCATTCCTTCGCGTGCCTGAATCTGCGCTCCCCACAGCGTCGCAAGCGTGGTGGATGACAGTCCCGGCGCGAGCGAGTCAACGGTGTTTCGATTGCGCAGGTAATTCACGGTGCTCGTCCACGTGAAGCCGTTCTTCAGCTTCAGGATCTTCGCTGTCAGTGAACCTTCGAAACCACGATTGGTCATCAGGCCGGCATTGATGGCCGCCGCAGCGAAGCCCGTGGCGGGCGCGGTGGTCAGGTTCATGATCTGATCGCGTGACCGCTTGATGTAGTAGGTACCATCCAATGTCACACGGTCGTTGAACATGCCCAGCTCAACGCCTCCTTCCTGCGCCGTAGTACGCTCCGGACGAAGAAATGCGTTTGCCGAGGTATTGTTCAACGTGTACTGCGCCCCACCCCCAAATTTCGCGGCCTGCCCAGCATATGTCGTCAGCAACTGGTACGGTGCAGCGTCAGAACCAACGCGCGTCCAGCCCCCACGCAATTTCACGAACGAGAGCACGCTGTTGTTGCCGAGTGCCGGGAAGAGATCGGACAGGACGAGCGATGAGTTCACCGACGGATAGAAGTACGACGCGTTCGCCTTGGGGAGCGTCGACGACCAGTCGTTGCGGCCGGTCACTTCGAATGTCCAGAGGTCATTGATCGTCGTGACAACGGAGCCGTAGCTCGAGTTCACCGCCGAATGTGACTGGAAGTTCGTGCTGGTTGGCGCGATGCCGGCGTTGGAGAGATTGTAGATCCCGGCGACCAGAATGCCGGGCGTGCCGAAGAACGCGCTGTACCCATCGTTGCGGCGCTGGTTGCCGCCAAGATTGAACGTCAGCTTGGCAAACGACAGGTCGTGCTTGGCCGTAAGAAGGCCTTCGAAGTTCGTCTCTCGCGAACGCGAGGTCGTGTTGAAGAAACCACCGTTGAAAGCGGGATCGACCCTGAAATTGCCGGCGGCGAGATCTTCCTCGACCGTCTGGCGATATGAATCACTTCCGCCGCGGACGAGGCCAGTCAGCCACGGGGTAATTTCATAGCTCGCGCTGGCCTGGCCAATGATCCGGTCGCGTGAATCGGGGGCAGGATTGTCGAGCGCCTGCCAGTACGGATTCCGGTGATAGTTGTCATTCCAGTTGAACAGGCTGCCGTCGTTGAAACCGTAAGGACTCGACTGGTTGAAGAACTGGCCCTTGAGTGCCGCGACATCTACTTGCCGGCCGAACCAGGTGAACGTCATGAACGGGTTGCCTTCGGTGTAGCCGACTTCCGTGCGGTTCACTCCGTTGGTCTGCACGTACTGCAGGTTGCCAGACACCGTTAGCTTCTGCGCCAATGTCGCGTTAGCAGATAGTGATGCCGCCAGCTTGTTCAGCGACGATCCCGGCACAGCGGCGCGCTGGTCGTCTTTCGTGAGTGAGAGGCGTGCTCCCATCGCATCGCCCGTTGTTGACACACTCAGGTTGTTCGACACCGTCGAGCCCGTGCGAAAGAAGCTGCTCACGTTGTTGGGATGGGCCACCCAGGGTTGTGCCTTCCCTGTGAACTGATCGATCGGCTGTCCATTGAACCGCGGTCCCCACGATTCGTCGGCATCGTCGTGCAAGCCGCCACCCGCTCCATCGACATACTTGAACTGTCCGCCAAACCCCTGCCCGTACTGATTCTGAAATGACGGCAGCACCGACAGGTTGTCCGCTGTTCCACGGCTCGTGAAACTGACCTTCGTTCCGCGAGGTCCGGCTCGACCGTTCTTCGTGGTGATTACCACGGCACCATTGGACGCACGAGATCCATACAGTGCGGCGGCATTGGGACCCTTCAACACGGTGACGGATGCGACGTCATCCATGTTGATGTCCGATATCGCCGTGCCATAGTCTCGCCCACCGGCAGCACTTGCGTTCGAGAAGCCGTCATTGGAGATGGGCTGGCCATCGATCACAAACAGCGGCTGGTTGTTCCCGAGAATCGAGCCCGGGCCGCGAATCACGATACGTGACGAGCCGCCGATGTTGCCGCCCTGGTTGATCTGAATGCCGGACACCTTTCCAGAAAGTGAACTGATAAGATTCGGCGCCTTCGTCCGCGTGAGTTCGTCGCCGGAAATCTCCTGCTGCGAAGTTCCGATGGTCGCCTTCTCGCGCTGCTGGTTGAGTGCCGTCACTACCACTTCACTCAGCTGCGAGGGCTGGGCGGTGAGTGACCAGTCGAGCGTGATGCGGCTGCCCGTCAACGCGACCGATTGCTTCATGGGCCTGAATCCCAGATATCGAGCCGTGACAGTCGCATTGCCTGTACGCGAGCTCGGGACACTGAGCGTATAGCGCCCGTCCGGGCCCGCAATTGTCCCGAGCTGAGTTGCATCAAGCAGAATCGTCGCACCGGGGAGTGGATCTCCCACCGCGCTCGTGACGCGACCACTGATCACAGTCGCGCCCTGTGCGGCCAGGGAAGGAGCGACACCCACGCTCAGCGGCAGCATCACGGACATTAGCCGTCTAATCACTCTGTTCACGGTTCCTCCGAAGTCTTGGTATTCATGCGCTCGACACGTTCGTGCTGCGCACACTTCACGCAGATTCTCACCAACGGGCGAGGCTGGGTGTCACCAGCCGGAGATGAACGGGGCGGTAATCTCAGCTGTGCGGGCCAATGCCTGGTGTCGCCGCGCCGGGAAGCGCACCTCAGTGCCGCTGCATTAACACGCTCCGGCGAGCCACTCGGCCCACGCAACTGTCTCTCGGCCCTTTTCCGGGGGCAGACATGATGGCAGAAGGCAATGATTGCGCTATGACTGCACTGCCCGCGCTCAGCGTCCTGGCCACGATGCCCGAGAAGCCGGCCCAATCGCCCTTCATGCTTCGGTGCACCATCGTCGATGCTGATCCATACTCCCGCATGCTGCTGGTGGATGCGCTCACCAGCGATCGACATGTTCGCATTGTCGGAGACTATGACGATGCGGCGGAGGCCGCCGTCCACTTGGCGAAGATCAGGACCGACGCAGTTTTTGTCGACGCACGCATGCCCATGACTCGCCTGCGTGCGGTTCTCGACAGTGCAACCGGGACGCATGTTGCCGTCGTGGTGATGAGTGCGCTCCCCACAGACGCAGTTGGCGCATTTGATTGCGATGCCACCGATTTCCTTCTCAAGCCTTTCCGGCGCGACCGGCTGGTGCGAACGCTGGAACGAGTACGTCGTCTCCACTCCATGCGCGCGCTAACAGCGGTCAGGCAGGTCTGGACCGTAGCGGGCGTGTCACCTCAGCGCGGCGATGCCACTGCGCCACACCGCCCCAGCGTCGAGTCGAAACTCATTCCTATTGCGACGCACGAGGGTACTGAATACCTGGCCGCGTCCGCGATCCTTTGTATCATCGGTCGCGGCAGCACGGCTACCGTTTTTACGACGTCAGGTGAGCTCACGACGTCGACGTCGCTTCTTGCGTTCGAGCGCATGTTCGATCCGACGCAATTCGTGCGCACGCACCGATGCGCCATTGTCAATGTTCAAAGCGCGCGGAGACTGGAGAACGCGGGTACGCGCGGCGGAGAACTTGTCTTGTTCTCGGGATGCCGCCTTCCGGTGTCAAAACGCCGCATTGCCCTGGTTCGGTGCATCCTGCGTCGTGGTTGCGCTGCGACGCAGTCACGGCACGTGTCCGAGGTCGCGGACTGAAGCGATCCACGCCGACGCGCAGTACGTAACGGCATCTATCTCCTGACTTCGTGGGGTTCTCGCGGCGGACGAGCCATCAGCTACCCACCACAGTTCGGACATTTCGCCGACTTCGTCCACAATTCGTACGCATTTCCAGTGGCATCGCTCTCCTTCACGATGGTGGTGCGCCTAATGTCATCTGCATCAGGCACACGTCTGTGACTCAAACGCGCGTGCTCAGCAGTCTTGGGTTCGACTCGCATTTCGTCTGTGCCGATGGGCCGAGCGGAAGGGACGGCGTGATGAGTTGCGCGGAGCCGCTGCGAGCGTGTGCGCCGACGGTGCACCCGACTCGAAAGGGAATCGCTCACCAGCGTCTCCCGGCAATGCCCGCCAACTCGAGTCATCGAAACGCCATCTTGCCCCTGTGTGGTGCAATCCAGCCCTCATTCGTCGCCTCGGGCGTTGCGCGCGCAGTATAAGTGCCGCTGATCGCTAGCCGACGCGGTCGTTCACTTTACCGATTCGCCGTGGGTCCGACATGAAGCTCTATGCCACCTTCGCCATATTGGCGCTTGCACCGACTGCCCATGCGGCCGAGGCGGTGACCGCGACCTCCCCGCACCATCCTGCTCCCGCATGCACGGCCATCGCGGAGACCAGGCAATTCGCGTTCTGGGTTGGTACATGGAACGTTGCGCCCTGGACACCTGGGAAGTTTGCCGCCACTGGCGTCAATCACGTCACGGAAATCCTGAATGGGTGTGCGATACTCGAGGAGTGGACGTCCGCGAGTGGAGGTAAGGGGAAGAGCCTCAATTTCTGGGATACCAATCGGCTGAAGTGGCGGCAGGTCTGGGTCGACCAGGACGGTGGGTCGCTGGACTACGAGGGAGAATTTCGCGGCAACGCCATGCACTTCGAAGGATGGACCCGCGAGGCGAACGGAAAGCGCACACTTCAAAAGCTCACATTCACCCGGGTCGCCGCGGACACCGTGCGGCAACACTTCGAGGAATCACCCGATAGTGGGCGCACGTGGAAGACGACATACGACCTCCGCTACGTGAGAATGCGTGCTCGATGAGCGCCCCGCTGTCGTACTGGTCGATACTGGCAGAACCGCGCGCGATATTCCATCGAGCTCAATGTGGCGCCGCCAGCGCGCGTGGTGCGAGGACGCGCTCCGCCTTTCCTTCGAGTGGCACTGCGATGCATCGCTGGAGAGCAATCGCGAAGGAATGATCTCCGCGAAGTGCAACTCAGGCACCGATGCGTACCATAGGATCACGAAATATTCCCCTCCGGTCGAGCCCAATCGTCCCCATCATGAGCGCCGGCCATCTTGCCGCTGTAGTTGTTCTCGCGTGCTCGTTTTCTTCTGCGGACGAGTGGTGACACGCCCGGTGTAATGACTGGTATCGACCCTTCGGAGGTCATGGCCATCGAACTGAATAGATCCAACACCGCTGCGCCGCCGCGGTTTTACAACTCGGGTGAGCGCAATACGCGATGTGGGAGCATCGTCGTTTGGCGCATCCATTGACTCGTAGCCCACTTCTCGACGCAGGTGCCCTGGACCTGCACGACAGCGAGCCGCCACCCGCGTCGACGCCTTTTCGCGTGCGCCTGCGCTGGTTCAGCATCCTTCTCGGCGCGTGGCTCGCGTTGGTCGCCGCGCGCTTCGCTGCGCGGGGATTCGGCGTCGGTGCCGGTGCTCGAGGAATGCTCGGCTTGGCAGAAGTCACGGCGGTCGTGAATGTGTTCTGGCTCGGCGCTGCACCGGCCGCTTTCGCGCTGAGCGGACGTATCAGGCGTCTGCAGCATCGGCCCGTCCAGATCGCGCTCTGGTCGGCAATCGGCGCAGTCGTTTGTGTGCTCGAGACGCTCTGGTATCTCGGCGTCTTGCGAGCATTCCACGGCCAACCGGATGCGTTCCTCGCCGCACTCGCCTCGCGCGCCGACGTCAACCTTGTCGTCTATGGGCTGATCCTGACAGCCATCGCGCTGCAACACCGTGTGATGCTTGTTGGCCGGGGACTTCGTATCGAGCATACGCTCGAGCGGATGCTCGTGGAGGCGGAGCTGAGCGCTCTTCACTTGCAGCTTCAGCCACACTTTCTCTACAACACGCTTCAACTCGTCGCTGAAGCGGCCTATTCCGATCAGGATCAGTCCCATCGCATTCTCGCAGATCTCCGACGACTCCTGCAACGCTCCTTTTCATACGAGCAAAAGCGTTTCGTGACGGTCCGCGAAGAAATCGACTTTCTTCGGGCCTATGCCGACATACAACGGGAGCGGTTCGGCAGGCATCTGACGTTGACAATCGTGGCTGACGAAGACACCAACGATCTGCTCGTACCGCCATTGCTGCTTCAGCCGCTTGTCGAGAACAGCATTCGTCACGGAATCGGTGGCCGGTCGCATCCGGGTCACGTCGACGTGGTCGTCAGGCGTAGCGGAGATCTGCTCCGCCTCATCATCTCCGACGACGGAGTCGGCTTCGGTACGCGGCCGGACAGCCGAAGGGGCGGTGGTCTTGGCCTGAGCCTGACACGGCGCAGACTTGCCTTCCTCTATGGCGCGGGTCACACCTTCGCGGTCGGCAATGCCGACGACTGTGGAGCGGTCATCACCATCGACGTTCCTGCGACGCAGGTACCATCGTCTCCGCCGGCCGAGCACCTCGCGAGCGCACCCGCCAGGGTCGTCGATCGAACCTTACTCCTGCAGCTCGCGGCCGGATGGGGATGCCTGCTCGTCGCACTTCCAGTGATAGCAAATCGGGCCAGCGCGCCTGCAATGGCGATCTCTGTGACGCAGCGTGATCAGCTGGTCAGTCTGCCCATCTGGGCGATCATCACCTGTGCCGCCCTCGTCATGGGCCGACTTTCCAGTGTCGCTGGAAAGAGACTGGTGCTTGCCCATGGCGTGGTGATCACCAGTTGCATCGCGCTGCATGTGATGCTCGTGCCGTGGATTGCGCTCCACGCGTTTCACGCTGACCTGGGCGGTAGTTCACGGTTCGTGATATGGGCACCATGGGACGGCCTCATGTACGCCCTCGTTGTTTCTCTCGTTCGGATCCGCGATGTCGCGGGGCAGCTGCGATCGACGGATCTCCATTCAAAGCAGTTGCGTGAGAACGTCAACCGCAATCGGGAGCGCATTGCCCTGTTGCACCTCGGCAAGCGACTGATGGTGGCGGCATTGGATGCGCTCACCGTTCCACGAGAGGCGAGTGAATACGATACAATCGTGCTTCGCTCGAGTGAGATCATTCGCTCCGCCCTTGCCGCGGCAAACGACGGCTGGTCAACCGTGGAACTCGAGATGGAATTGGTCCGGGACCTTCTATCACTCCATCAGCCGCATCCGGGGCCAGCTGGCCGAGGTGAACCGCTCTTGCGTGTCGACGTTGACGAACGCGTGTCCCATACGGCGATTCCACCTGGCGCATTGGCCTCGCTGATCGCTGCAATGATCGACGAAGGCGCCATCCCGCCGAGCGCTGTACGCGTCACTTCGCGTCCGGTCAACGAGCGCGTCGGTGTCTTTCTGTCCATCGTTCCCACGCAGCCGTATACCGATACATTGGTGCTCGATAGAATTCGTGCACGCGCGGAGGAACTCGTGTCGTACGTCAGTCAGCTGTATGGAGGGGTGTGCACGTTCGACGTCGACATTCGACGCGGTGCACTGTGTGGCGATCTCACCGTGCCGCGCGTCGCCAATGCCGACTCGGTGATCACCGCGAGTACGCCTGAGGAGCTGATATGATGAAAGTTGCCATCGCGGACGACGAGGTCGCCGCACGATCCCGCCTGCGACGCCTGCTCAAGAATGAGGGGGAACTCGAAGTCGTGGGCGAGTATCCAGATGGCGACGCAGCCCTCGTTGGCGTTCGCGAGACCCGGCCGGATGTCCTTTTGCTCGACATCGAGATGCCTGGCACAGACGGCCTGGCGGTCGCACGTGAACTCGTGGACGCTCGCGACCCGATCATTGTCTTTGTCACCGCCTTCGATCAGTACGCGCTACGTGCCTTCGAGGTGCACGCCTTCGACTATCTCGTCAAGCCCATCGATGCCAAGCGACTGCACGAGACGTTCGAGCGTATCGCCGCGCAGCGTCACCGGCACGACCCGGCCGACCTTGCGACGCTCATCGCCGAGCTCCGTGCTCACCGCGATGGTCTCGAACGCGTCGCTCCACGCCACTATCGCGAGCGTTTGCTGGTCAGCAACAATGGACGTACGACAGTGGTACAGGTCGGAGACATCGACTGGATCGAAGCGGCGGGAAATTATGTCCGCTTGCATCGCGGCACTACATCCGTGTTGCTTCGCGAGTCGCTTGCGGCGCTCGAGGAAGCGCTCGACCCGGCTTCCTTTGCGCGGATTCACCGCGGGGTCATTGTCAATCTCAATCGCGTGAAGGAATTACAGCCGTGGTTTTCCGGATCGGCGGTATTGATCCTGAATTCCGGACAGAAGCTGCGATTGAGTCGTTCGTATCGCCGACCCTTCATGGTGATGTTTTCCGGTCACGACGACGAGCAGTAAGAGAGGATTCGCGCAAACGGTTGGGCCGGTCGCACCTATCGCTTGATGAAGCGCTCCCTCATTCGCGGTACGATCGCGATCGCATTCTCGGCGTACAGTTTTTTCAGGACCGTGTCCGGAAGCCCTATCCCATACATCTTCCAGAACGCGTGATACGGGCGATAGTAATCGAAGTAATCATCCTCTGTCTCGAAGACCCGCCAGTAGTATGGGTACTCACTCGGCTGGAACGAGTCCTTCCCGAATAGCAGGCGATTCTGGTACCTGATGAAGAACGCCCGCGCTGTACGCGGTTGCCGGCCGATATCATAGAGGACCGCCCCAACCTCGGAGTAGACGTTGGGCAGTTCGTCGAAGAGTTTCGCAAGGCGACCCAGGTCGTTGGCATGCCACGCCATGTGCGCTGCAACAAAGGTGGTATGCGGGTGACGACGAAAGAGGTTGTTGCGTTCCTGGACAAGCTCCTCGAATCGCGGGAAGCTGTCGGCGGGATAGCGGCGGTTCCTGAATAGGGAGAGTTCCAGCCAGCGTTCGTTGCTCAGATCAACCGGGGAAAAAAATTCCTGCGGATCGGCCGTGTGAATGAACACCGGCAACTGAAGACGCGCACACGCCTCCCATAGTCCATTGAGATCCGGATCATCCAGTCGAAGGCGTGAGCCATCCGCCTTGTGAATGCTCAGTCCCAGACTTTTCGGAATCTCGCCGACTCCCACTGCGCCAGCTGTCACATCCCGTTCAAGTTGCGCCACTGCCTTTGCGGCCCACCCCGGACCAACGTTGGCGAAGTCCACGCCCGCAAGGACAAATACGCGCGCATTCATCTGCACTCCGCGCGATGTCGAAGAGTTCACGCAACTCCTGCAGGCGATGCCAATCGGAACGTTCGGCGTAGGCGGTCATAGCGACGATGGGTACTGCGCGATCACCTCTTCCCATAGCGGCGTGTCGATGTTGCCGCCGGTCAGCACAACGGCAACGGGACCATCGAGCCGTGGCATGTCATGCTCGCGCGCGAGCCACGCAACAGTTGATCGCATCTCTTCCTCGGAAATCACAACCATGTCATCGATTGCATCTCGGCCTACGCCGAGACCTGCATCGTCGATCTGGCCATTGAGACCGTCGGCCAGCGTCGGCGGCACAGGTACGTGAACGCGGCGGCCCGCAGCGAGCGAGGCGGCCATCGCATTGCTTCGGTCACTCTGCACACCGACCATGCGGATGTGCGGTGCGGCCCAGCGCAGGTACGCTGCCATTCCTCCCACTAACCCACCGCTGCCCACCGGCACAACAACAACGCGAACCGACTCCAGAATCTCCACACTGATCGTTCCATGCCCGGCCATCAACGTAGACGTCCCCGATGACCCGATGAATGGCAGGCCGAGTGATGCCCTCTCGCTTCATTGGACTTGCAGTCGCCGGAATGAAGATCCTCGCGCGAAGGTTCAGCGACCGGGCCGCAAAGGCCACTCCCAATCCGTGATTGCCGGCAGACGATGCGACCACCGAGGTGGCGCGTCCCGCGGCCGACAGACTGGTGATCGCGTTGTAGGCACCGCGCAACTTGAACGAGCCGGTGTGTTGATCCTGCTCACACTTCAGGAATACCGGTGTGCCGGCGATGCGGGAGAGATGTTCGCACCTGACGAGCCGCGTGTGCACCACCACATCGCGCAGTGCGGCGGCGGCAGCGAACACCTCGGCTGCTGACGGCAACACCGGCGAGACGGGGACGGACGCACTGCCGATGTGAAAGTCGATTTTGCGACATCTGCACAATCTGCCGTCGCGTGAACGGTGCAGCCGCGAACGAAGTGACGAAACGACGAAAAAGCAACACCAGTGACATCCCGCGCGCTCGAAGATGACGATGCGTTCAGGGTGCGTACCCGCTTGTCGCGAGGAACGCATCGGCATCGGACAGTTCATCATATTTCGGAGGCACACTGAGCAATGGCCGTGCGAGCGCCGCTGCCGGCTAGCGAACCAACAACCCAAGCCCACACAACCATGCCGCCAACTCCAGTCGCCGCCCCCGGCGCTCCCGCGCCCATTGGTCCGTACTCGCCAGCCGTTCGCGCTGGGCCTTTTCTCTTTTGCTCTGGACAGACGCCGCTCGACCCGGTGAACGGCGCGCTCGTCGAGGGGGACGTCGCACTTCAGACGCGCCGAGTGCTCGCGAATCTCGAAGCCGTTCTCGCCGCAGCCGGACTCGCGTGGCGTGACGTCGCCAAGACCACTGTGTTCATGACTGATCTGTCGCACTTCAGCATGATGAATGCCGTGTACGCCGAAGTCTTTGGTGATGTGGCACCCGCTCGCTCGACGATTGGTGTCGCTGCGCTGCCGCGCGGCGCGTCCGTCGAGATCGAGCTGGTCGCACTGTTACGAGATGCATGATGCGATTCGGGATTCTTGGAGCAGGTGGAATTGGCAGCTACTACGCCGGCATGCTGAGTCGTGCCGGCCATTCCGTCACGTTGCTCGCGCGCGGGGATCATCTGCGCGCGATTCGTGAGCGCGGCCTTGAAGTCTGGTATCCGGAAGGGGCCTTCATCGCGCAGCCTGCAGCGACTGATGTCCTGGACGATCTCCTGCAGGTGGACTATCTACTGCTTGCCGTTAGAGGGTTTTCATTGCCGGACGTTGTGCCGTTCCTCGGCGTGGCTGGTCGGGCGGGGACAACGATCGTCTCTCTCCTGAATGGCGTGGATGTGGCAGAACAGCTGGAAGCCGGCGGTGTTCCGCGTGAGTGCATACTTCCCGGCCTGGTCGCGACGAGCGTCGTGCGCGTTGCGCCGGGCGTGGTTGCGCGTACCCGGACGATCGAACGCGTGGTTATCGGAGAACTCGATCACACCGCTACTCCGCGAGCGACTGCGCTCGTGGAGGCGCTAAGAGACGCCGGGATTCCCGTGGAAATAAGCCATGACATTCACCGCGATCTGTGGCGGAAGTTTGCGCTGATCGTTCCGATAAATGTCGTCTGCGGCTTGATGCGCGGACCGATTGGGCCCGTGCTCGCAATTGAAGAGGGCCGCGCACTCATCAAGCGGACGCTCGCCGAGATCGTGGAACTGAGTGCTGCGTGCGGCACCCCGTTGAGTGCTGCTGACTGGATGTGTCAGCCGACTTGCGCGGCAGCATAACATCTCGACGCCAATCCACGATGCGGCCACGGCGATCTTTGCCGCGGCAACTACCAGGTAAGTGGCAAGATGCATATCAAAACTGTCGTTCTTGACAATAGGACGGTACTCGCCGGGGCGCTAACGTAGGTCCACCCTGTGCCGTTCCCTGTCAAACAGACATTGAGACATGTGATGATTACGCTTGCTCTCTTACCTCGCCTCGACGCCAAGCCCGCAGACGCACACGGTGGTCCCATTGGATAGCATCCTGACAATACTCGGAGGAGTATTGGGGCTCGTCGTCCCTGTGTTGTTCGCCTTCGCCTTGAAGCAAGGCGTTGCGCGTAGCTCGCTAGGCGATGCGGAAAAGGCCTCCTGTGGTCGCATCATCAGCACGGTGATCGTTGTTTGGACAGCGGCGACATGGGGCGCATCGTTGACGCACATCTTCAGCTACCATGCCGGCGACACCTGGCCGCGCATCGCCCCGCCGTTGTTCGTCCCCGTTATCCTTGCAGTCGTGTTCTTGCTGCATCCGACGTTTAGAACCATCATCGACAATGTTCCCGTTGCCACGCTGGTGGGCGTGCAAGCATTTCGACTGGCGGGATTTGTATTCTTGATTATTCCCGGGCTCGGCCATTTGCCGCACGCCTTCGTCACCGGCGGCTACGGAGACATTGCAACGGGTGTGCTGGCGATCATTGCCAGCAGGGCGCTGGCAAGAAACTCCTCGGGCGCCACGTTGTGGTTTGTTTTGTTCAGTGCGGTGGGCATGGGCGATCTGCTGAATGTGGCCGGATTGCTCTTTTACTATTACCCCAGCTGGAACACCGCCGTACCATCAAGCGCTGCCTTGGCGGACTTTTCTCTCGTCATGGTCCCGGCAATCGCTGCCCCGATCGCCCTGATCTTGCATCTCTTCGCAATCAGGAATGCGTTCCGTCGCGGGCGGGCAGGCTAGCTGGGAATCACATGTCATGCATGATGACTTGACATCGTCTTCCTTTGTTAGTCCGCCAGATAAGCGATGAAGATCTATACGCTTGGCGTCTAAGGCTCGACGGAAGTGGAGTTCTTTCGCAGCTGCTCGATAACGGCGTCAATGTCTTCTGCGATATCCGCGCGCGCAGAGCCGTACGCGGAGCCGACTACGCGTTTGCTAACGCGGTACGACTTGAAGCCAGGCTTGGGAGTCTGAAAATTGCCTATGTACCCGCACAGGCATTGGCAGCGCCGCCGTATATTCGAGAACAACAAAAGCAAATCGACGCCAAGACGAACGTCGGCCAACGCAAACGGCTCAGCGCCGCATTTGTTGCCGCGTATGCGACAGCCGTCCTCGATTCATTTGACTTTGGTCAGCTCGTACAACAACTGGAAGCGCTGACGTAGCAATCGTTGGTCCCGCCTGCTGTCGTGACGAGTGTGCAGCGTTGACGCGGCTCGATCACAACGTACTGGCACGAATGCTATCAAAAATGGCGTTGTTGTCCGTAGCTCTCCGGAGACGTGCATTCTACACTAACGGCACTCGCCAGATGACACGCATCTGCGGAGAACTTTACAGGAGAAACTCATGCGCGTGATCGGCATCAGCATCGTCGCCGCCCTACTCACGATGTCCGGGACCAGCCTTGCGGCACAAACAATGAGCTTGCCCGCAGGTCCGACCACAGCGGTGCTCGTGAACCTCATCATCAAGCCTGAGGTGGAACGGCCGCAGTTCATGAAGGTCGCACCCGACGAAGTGCGCGCGACCCTGCAGCTGTACCTCGATGGGAAGATTCAACAGTGGTACGGCCGAGGCGACGGTCGCGGTGTGATGTTCGTCCTGAACACCACAACTGTGGACGAAGCGAAGGCCGTGATGGAGCAGCTGCCGCTGTATAAGGCCAAGCTGGTCGAGTACCAATTCACAGCCCTCGGCCCGCTCATGCCCCTGCGCTTGCTTCTCGCTGCGCCGGCGACGACGCCCAAACCATAGGCGCGTCGCACATCGTCGCGCATACGGAGAATGCCTGACGCGCAGTGACAGCGCGTTTCAGGCAAGGGCAACAGACAGTGCTCATCACGCGGTCGCCGTGATGATTCCCCACATTCCATCGCGCCAGACACAGTCCACGTTCGAAAAGCCGGCCGCCAACAAGAGCCGGAAGTGTTCGGCCAACGGTATGTAGTGATCGTGGGTTTCGGCATGCTCGACGAGGCTGGCAAGCTCGGTCTCCGAGCAATTCCCGGCCTCGCGACAATATGACAGCCAGCGATTCCAGTTCACCGCGTGTGTCGCCTCGGGAGTACCGCGGAATTGGTCGGCGTACACCAATTGCCCCTCGCGGCGCAGCGCGCGGTGAAGAGTCACGTAGAACGCGTGCATGTCCCGAACGTGATGCAGGCTGATGGAGCTCGTGATGACGTCCAACGACTGCGGTTCGGCCGAGAGTTCCTCGAAGCGCGTGGTGAGGAAGCGCGCATGGTGTGCGACAGCGGGATGGGTTGCTGCCAGGCGCGACGACGTGAGCTCGACCATTTCGGCGGATGCGTCCACAAAGACACATGACGTACTGGGCCAATGTGTGGCGAGACGGAGCGACAGATTGCCGGAACCGCATCCCAGTTCCATGGCGTGCTCGGGTGCCGTGGGCAGGTATGCCACGAGGCGTTCGAGCATTTCATCGTAGCGCGGCACGGCTCGATGAATGAGCGAATCGTACGACTCGGCGATTGATCCAAAATATTCGGCGGCGCTGTTGGCCATTGGCTGCTCACTCACATGCAGAGGGAATTCGCGATTCGGTATTCCCGGAGCACTCAGCTTAAGGAGTGGATGTCTTTTGGCCCATAGGCAAGAACGTCATTATTCATGTCATTATTGCCATACTCCTCCCCTCCTGATCTCTCTGACGCCAAGGTCGAGCTGGCGGCGGAGAAGTGCTCGCAGGGTTGCGCCATCGGCGTATCCCACGCGAACGGCAATCTCGTCGACGCTCGCGCCATCGGTCTTCAGCAGGTGCACGGCGCGTTCTACCCGCAGGCTCTGGAAGTACGACAAGGGTGTCTTGCCAAGCACGCTCTGGACGCGACGGGCGAGCGTCCGCTTGCTGGCGCCCGCCGCCTTGGCTGCGTTGTCGAGTGAGAACCCATGTGCCAGCTGCGCGCGCGCCCACCGCTCGAAGCGCTGCACGATCGGATCGGAATGCACGAGGTGATCGGTCAGCGCATACGCCGTCTGCGAAGGCCTCGAGTCGACGATGAGATATCTCGCGGTGAGTGCCGCGAGCTCCGGACTGACCCCTCTCACGAGCCACAGCGCAAGATCCATGTGACTCAACGCGGCTCCCGCCGTGACGAAGCGACCGGATTTCACGATCATGTTCGATTCGTCCAGGAGCACGTCGGGATATCGCTTGCGAAACAGGGGCGCTAACCACCACGTGGTCGTCGCGTGATGGTGATCGAGCAGGCCGGACTCGGCCATCACGAAGGTTCCGATACACGCCGCCGTCATTGTCGTACCGCGGCGAGCCCATTGCCGAAGCACCGCCGTCGCGTCGCGAACGTCCGGCCTGGCAAGGGCGACCTCCAGTGGGCCTGGCATCTTGAACCCGATTGCCGGAACCACCACACAATCGGGCCGACGTGTGCCGACAACATGGACCGGGACACGAAGGCCCTGTGCCGTCTTGACCGCCCTTCGTACGCCGACCATGCGTACGTCGAACCGCGATACGGACAGCCCGGTCATTTCAATAAGCTCGTTCGCCGTCTGAAACGCGTCGAGCACGGCAGACAGGCCGAGGTCGAAAACACCGTCGAGTGCGAGGATGTCGATGCGCATGGCAACAATGATACTAAATGTGACGCTCTTGCCAATAGTACTACGAGGCATCGACACCTAAGATCGAACCAGTATCAGCCATCGCAAGGAAACGGGTCATGGATATCAGCGGCAACATTCTGGACGCGATCGGGAATACGTCGCTCGTGGAGTTACGGCGTGTCGTGTCGACAGGTTGCGCCCGGATCTTCGTGAAGGTCGAAGGAGAAAATCCGACTGGCAGCATGAAGGATCGCGTCGCGCAAGCCATGATCGGAAGCGCGGAACGAGACGGGAGACTGCAGCGTGGGGATACCGTGGTCGAGTACACCGGTGGCAGTACCGGAGCGTCGCTCGCGCTGGTCTGCGCCGTGAAAGGCTACCGCCTTCGAATCGTCACGTCGAACGCGTTCAGCGAGGAGAAGCTTGCACAGATGGCAGCATTCGGCGCGGAGTTGACGCTCGTGCATAGTGAAGGCGGACGCATTACGAAGCAGCTCATCATGGACATGATCGAAACAGCGAGAGAGATGAGTCGGCAGCCTCACACCTACTGGACCGACCAGCTCAACAACGTCGACAGCCCCGGTGGCTACGTCGCAATGGGCAACGAAATCTGGGAGCAGATGAGTGGTCAGGTCGACGCGTTCGTGC
>JBBQHJ010000050.1:0-19389 GCA_038323865.1 Gemmatimonadales bacterium | reverse complement strand
AGTACGAGTATATCATATACACAGTTTCAAGTTTGTCAACATTCAGGCGATTTCACCCATGGCTGCACGGAAAAAGCGCGGAGTAACCCACGACGACATGATGAAGGCGGCCGTACGGATCGATCCCGACCTGCGCCGGCGCAGTGAGCTCCTGTGGGATGATCGGTCCGCGGGCACGCGAGGCCCCAAACCCGGCCTCACCCCCGACGATGTCGTGCAGGCGGCCATGGAAATTGCCGATATCGACGGACTGGCCGCGCTCACCATGCACGCCGTCGCATCGAAGCTCGGCTTCACGACCATGGCGCTCTATCGCTACTTCCCGAACAAGGAAGCGCTCTACGATGCGATCGTCGATGCGGGAATGGGACATCCCCCGAAGCCACCGAAGACGCGCGACGATTGGCGCGCCGAAGTCACACGCTGGGCACACGCGAAGCGCGAAATGCTATGCGCTCGGCCCTGGGTTGCAGAGTTGCCATTCGTCGCCGCACCGCACGGCCCGAATTGGCTCGGCTGGTTGGAAGCGCTCACCGATGCGCTTTCGGGCACGGGATTGAACGGGCCCGATCTCGGTCAGATGCTCAGCATCGTCGATCAATACACTCGCGGCGCATCGGACACGGCAATCTCACTCGCTCGAGCGCGTGCTCGCGGAACGACAGACGCCGAGTGGGCCGCAGCAGTTGGCGCAGACATGGGACGCGCAATCAATGATCCGCGCTTTCCGAAATTCGCCGCGATACTGACCGCGCCAGCCGACGGGCACACGCGAACCCTCGAAGAGTCGTTCGACTTCGGGCTACAACGTGTGCTCGATGGAATTGCGCTCTACGTCAAACACGCCGTCGCAGGTACGTGATCAGGATGCCGTCGAGATTATCCTTCCCTGACCCCAGATACGAGGCGCACATGCAGGTCGAAATCGTCAATCAGCCATCCATGCGGGTCGCCGCGGTGCGACACATCGGTCCGTACACCGAAGTCTCGGAGGCATTCGAGCGGTTGAGCAAGATTGCGGGCGAGGCCGGCTTGTTCGCTCCGGGCGTACTGATGCTTGGCCTCTATCACGACGATCCGAACACCATACCGGCCAACGAACTCCGCTCGGATGCGGCGCTGACAATCGGCGATGGCGTGAAGTCACCGGATGGCACCGCCGAGATGACGGTGCCTGCGGGACGCTATGCGAAGCTTGTCTACACGGGCCCCTACTCCGGCCTGCCGGGTGCATGGGGAGAGGTCACGAGCTGGGTGCAGAAGGGCGGTGAGAAGATGACTGCGTCCATGAGCTATGAGCTCTATCTGAACGATCCCACCGATACCGCACCGGAAGACCTTATCACGGAGATCTACTTGCCGTTATCATAGCGGCATGCCCCTGCACCTCGACGACCAAGATCGCGCCAAGCTCTCCGGGGAGCTTGGCGCTGCGAACAGGATGGCGATGTCCATCGTGTCGCGTATCGCCGAGGTGCAGGGGGCGGAGCGGTTGCTCGATATCACGCAGGCGCACATCGACTCAACGATCGACACGGGCGACGCCGGCCTCGAATTCGCCGAGCGCCTTGCGTCGTACGGTGCGAAGGTGGCGGTGCCGTCGACGTTGAATGTGAGCGGGCTCGACGAACATCACTGGCGCGAGTGGTCGGTTCCGGAAGAATGGGCCGCAAAGGCCCATCGTCAGATGCAGGCGTACCGCTCTATGAATGTGATCGAGACGTGGACCTGCGCGCCGTATCAGACCAAGCACGCGCCGAAGTTTGGCGAGCAGATCGCGTGGGGTGAATCGAACGCAATTGCATTTGCAAACTCGGTGATTGGCGCACGCACAGAGCGTTATCCAGACCTGCTCGACGTCTGCGCGGCGATCACGGGCCGAGTGCCTGCGCGCGGATTGCATCTCGATGAGAATCGTGTGGGCGAGATGTTGGTGAGGCTGCGCGGAATCCCGAGTCGACTGCAGGAAGACGACGCGTTCTATCCTGCATTCGGACACCTGCTCGGGCGCATTGCCGGCAATAGCATCGCGGTGATCGACGGGATGTCGGTGCGCCCGACGGAAGACCAGCTCAAGTCGTTGGGCGCAGCGGCGGCGAGTTCGGGGGCGGTGGCGCTCTTTCATATAGTAGGGGTGACGCCGGAGGCACCGACGTTCGAGGTGGCGTTCGGCTCGCGATCGCCGGTTTCGACTGTTGACGTCGACATGGACATGATGCGCCAGGCGCGCCGCGAGTTGTCGACGACCGAGAACGATCGTCTCGACCTCGTGGTGATTGGCTCGCCGCATTGTTCGCTGGCTGAATGTCGGGCGTTGGCGGACTTGGTGGACGGGCGGCGTCGGCATGAGAAGGTGGAGTTCCTCGTGACGACGAGTCGCGCCGTAGCGATGATCGCGCGTGAGTCAGGCGTCCTTGCGAAGATCGAGGAATTCGGCGCGCGGCTCACGGTAGACACGTGCATTCTTGCGACGCCAATGTTGGCGGAGAATGTCAGGGCGCTGATGACCAACTCCGCGAAGTTTGCGTATTACACGCCGGGACTTCTCGGCCGCGACATGGTGATTGGCAGTCTCGCCGACTGCGTTAACTCGGCGGAGCTTGGCCGAATCGTCAGGGATGAGACGTTATGGACTGCGTGATGATCATTGCGGGCGACGCGTCGGGTGAGCTGTTGATGTCGACGGAGCCGTTGAGTTTCTGGGGCGGCTATGATGCCGCGACGGGCGAGATCATCGACCGCCGTCATCCGCTACAGGGGCGGAATGCGGCCGGCAAGATTCTCGCGGTGCCGTTTACGCGCGGCTCGTCCACGACGACGCAGGTGTTGCTCGAAGCGATAAGAGCGGGGACCGCGCCCGCCGCGATTATCTCAACGGAGTCGGATACGTTTCTCGCGCTCGCGGCGATTGTTGCGGACGAGATGTATGGCGCGAACTTGCCGCTGTGTGTTGTGAGCGAGAGCGATTTCGTGCTGCTCAACGGCAAGTCGCGCATCACTCTGGCTGGCGGCCGACTGGACTGAAGTCGCTAACGCACAACTGTTGTCTGCACCAATTGCGACACACGACAACCGCCTTTGCGACTTGGCGTAAAGCGCCATAGAGGAAAAGCGGCGCGCACACTGTCAGCAATTGCGGCCGAAGGCGATTTGAGGATCCTTAGACTCTTCTCGACTGGAGCGCCCGTCGTATCCACCACGAATTGAACAATGATCGCTTCGGGGTCATTCTTCGATGCTGCGAAACGACTTACGGCAGGGTGTGGATGCGTGGAGTCCGGAATCACCGTCGCCGGAGCGTCGACCTGAAACTCGAATGCCGGGTGGGCAGGGAGCATACACTGCTGTCCGCTGGCAGGGTGAGCGCAAACCACGCAAACACCGATCGCGACAACCGACGAAAACTTCGGCATCTCCTCTCCTCTTAAGACATTGATACAGTATGGTGCCCGGCTTACGGTTTCACCAGCGACGCGTGGCCGGCGGTGATTTGCCAGCGCCCGTCGTAGAAGGCCCATGTCGTGGTGTAGCGTGTGGTGACGTCGAACGGCACGCCGGCGTTCGTACCGGCATACCTGGCCTTAGCGGTTTCAATCGCGGCGTTGTTATCGATGGTACGGACGTTCTGTTCTGATAACTCAGCGTTCGTGATTGTGCTGTGATCTGTCTTGTAGCTCTCCAGATCCTGAGCCTTGTTGAAGATCTGGCCGTCGCGCGTGGTGCGTGTGTATTCGTCGGCAAGCGTGCGACCAAGCGCGGCGATGTCGCCGGATTGTTCAAGCTCGCTATAGGAACGACCGCTCCGGAGCCGCCGTATGAGTGCGTCGTAGTCACGTCTGGCTTTGAGAACGCCCGCTACCATCCACTTGTCGTCGTGGATGCGTTCGGAATCGTGCTCGGCGATAATCATCCAGCGCCCGTTCCGCTTTTCCAGCACGCCAGTGTAACGACCTCTGTCGGTGGTGGGTTCGACGTCCGTTGCGTCCGAAGGTGTTGTCTGCGCCGTCCAATCGTTCGTGACGAGCGCCATGTTGCCGGAGACATGTACCTTCACATTCTCGTGCTTCAGCGAGTTCGACTTGAAGTCCGGGTTGTCACGCTGCTGCTTGAAATACTTCAGCGCTTGAGCACGAGTCGTCATCTTGCCGCTCGGGCCCGAATACACGTAGTCGTCGCCCATGACTCGCTCGAGAAACGCGATGTCTCGCGACGGAACGGCCTTCTCGTACAGCGCAAGAAAGCCGCGGACATCCTTCTCGGCTTTGTTATTCTGGGCAGATGCTGTGAGCGCTGAAGCGGCAACGAGTGCGACAACTGTCGGAAAGTATCTCATCGGTATTCGGATCTTCTGAAATGTTCTACTCATCATGAGCAGCCGAGTTTGTTGAGTTGTGCGCGCCACTCCGAGGGTTTCGCGAACGTTTGCCAAGCCGCCGATCGGCGGCCTCCAGATAGAGACAAGCCGGTGTCGCCGGAGAACGTAACGTAGGTGCGGAGCGTATCGATGTCATTTGCGTTTCGCTTCGGCGTCGACGTCTTTCTCCCACGCGTCGAGCAGCGGCCGCAATCGCTTCGCGATGTCGGTGCGCTGACGGATCATGTCGGTGCGTTCGCCGAGATCCCTTCGAACGTCGAAGAGCATGGGGCGGCCCTGATCGAAGATCAGCTTCCAATCGCCCGAGCGAACGGCGAGTTGTTGGCGAGTGCCGGTGACGCGCCAGAAGAGCGTTCGCTCGACGGGAGGCGCGTGTCGTTCAAGGATTGGTAAGATGTCCATTCCATCGAAATTGGCTGGAACGGGAGTGCTGGTGGCCGCGAGCACGGAGGCAGTGAGGTCCATCGTGATGGCCATCTGGCCGGACACGCTGCCTTTGGGAATGTGACCAGGCCAGCGAAGGATTGCCGGCACACGGATTCCGCCTTCCCAGAGGCTGGACTTGTTATGGAAGAGCGGGGTGTTCCGCGAGAGCCATTCGCCGCCGTTGTCGTTGGTGAAGATGACGATGGTGTTGCTTGCGAGGCCGAGGCTGTCGAGTGCGCGGACGATGTCGCCGACGCCGCGGTCGGCGCGTTCGATGATGGAGACGTACTGAGCGCGTGTGCTCGTCGAAGTGTCGAACGGAGTGAGGTGTCGGCCGTGATCGACTGCGACCGACGGCGAATCAGGACGTTGATACGGCCAGTGCGCGGCGTTGTACGCGACGTCAATGAAGAACGGCTTGTCTTTGTTGCGAGCCATGAACTGGATTGATCGTTGTGTGATCAGATCCGTCATGTAGCCGGGCACCGACACGTGTTGATCGTTCTCGAAGAGATCAGCGGCGCCGTCACCGTCGGTGTGCTGCCAGTAGTCGGTGAAGCCGCTCTTGAAGCCAAAGAAATAACTGAAGCCGTGCGCTGTGGGACTGAACTCCGGTTTGAAGCCGAGGTGCCATTTGCCGATGAGCGCCGTGGCGTAGCCGTTGTCGGCGAGCAATCGCGGGAGGGAGCGTCCAGTCACGGGCAGTCCGCGCGCACTATCAACACTCACACTGCCGTTCAACGGACGCTCCATCGCGAAGCGTTGTTGATAGCGTCCGGAAATAAGCCCGGCGCGGGTTGGTGAGCAGTTCGGCGCGTTGGCGTAGAAGTCGGTCATCTTCACGCCCTCGCGTGCGAGGCGGTCGATGTTCGGCGTCTTCACGTCGGGAGAGCCGTAGGCTCCAAAGTCACCGTAACCGATGTCGTCGGTGATGATGAGGACGACGTTGGGACGCTTGGGTGTTGCTTGCTGCGCGCGAAGCGGAGTGGCGCCGAGTGTTGCGGCGAGGAACACGAGTGCGAGCTGCCGTGTGCACATGCTCATTCCTCCAGCTAGCGGGCGACCAATCAAACAACCATCGTGGATGGAGAATCTGTCGTACTCTTTAGCGTTGATCTAGTGTCTGTTCTGACGAGACTCGTTTCATGACAGCCCGATGAAGCACGTTCACGAGGTTGAATTCACCGCCGACCTCGGCGCCTGGAAGTTTCGCTCGGCCGCGCCCGGCGACGACCTGCGTCACGTGGTCCGCGAATACTGGGAAGTGGAGGGAAGCCTTCGCCCCTTCCGCGAAACGCTCCTACCCAATGGAGCGTGCGAGATCATGTTCAATCTCGGACCCGTGCATGAAGTCCAGAGCGATCAAGGTCGTGGATTCTGGACGGACGCGTGGATGTCCGGCCTGCACGAACGTTCGCGCATCATTGAGTCGCTCAATGGCACCCATCTCGTCTCCGCGGGCCTTCACCCGCTCGGCGCGACGGAAATTCTCGGCGACGCGCTGGCACGCCGGGCAAATGGCATCGCTCGTCTCGAGGACGTAATCGGCAATCGAGCGAACGACGTTCGTGCTTCGCTGATGATGGCACGCTCGGCGACCGATCGTCTCGCGCTCGTGGAGCAGTTCCTTCGAGATCTGGCAAAAGAGCACGGATTGATCGTTCCCGAATTTCTACAGCATGCAGTGCATGCGATTGAACAGGCGAACGGAAAACTTCGCGTCTCGGAGCTTCACGAGACACTCGGCGTCAGCCGGCGACATCTCAGCGTGACATTCGCGCGTTTCGGACATGAAACGAACGCGATAGTTCGGACGTTACCGCGCCCGGCTAACTATCGATCGCTGAGATAGCGGCGGAGTCGTTGTTGTTCCTCACGCCGCGCAGTCGGCGATCTGCTAAGGATCGCTTCTGCGCTGCCAGGAGAAAGCTGCAGATCCAACCCGAGCGAATGCGCCGCACGGTCGAGCGGCAGCAGGGCGGAGCCTCCGACGCTCCGCTCGAAGAGTGTCCGCCCATCCGGACCAAGCATCGCTTCGGCGTTCCGCATCAGATCACTGTAAGAGTATGCACGCTGCGAGGACGCAAAATCACGGAAGAGCACGCGCATATAGTCATCCAGTGAGCTCGCCGTGGGCCGCGATCGCAGCATGACATCCAGACACCAGGCCACGTTCCATCCTCCATCGTAGACGCCGAAGGTGTGCCGCGTCTTGTCGCGCCCCGCTTCTGCGAGTGTCGCCCCAAACATCGGCCGATCTTGCCAGAATGCGTACGCCCCCAAATGCTTGTTCGCCTTTGCCAGGAAGACCTCCTGACTGATCAAGCCCGTCGATAGCATGGCACGATTGGCGTAGTACTCTGTGAAACCCTCGCTGAACCATTCGGTACTGTCGGTGGGAGTGCTGCGAAGCCAGCTTGAATTCCAGAGATGGAACAGCTCGTGCGCGAGCGTGTTTCCCCACATGGGGATGCCTATTTCCTCAGGAGGCACCCGCAACGTCGTCACCGAACTGCTGGCGAACGCTTCCCCAGCGTCGGCGTCCGCATGATAGAAGGTCATCAGATAGACCGAACGGCCGGGAACGCCGAATTTCCTGATGAAATAATTCGCGGCCGAGTCGAGCACTCGCTCCACGCGCCTACTTTCGCTCAGCGGGCCGTCGAGGTATGCCACCCTCATCGCGAACGAACCATGCCGCGATTCGAGGAGCGAGAATCGCCCCAGCGCAATTGAATTGTGGTTGAGATCTCGTACGCCGGCTATCTCGAACCAATCCGGCAAATCGATCCGCGAGGTCCATGGTGTAGCCACCTTGAACCCGGCCGGCAATTGAAAGCGCACCATCCGCAGACGCGCATCGGCCGTATCCGAAAGAATGAAAATGGGCTTGGTCACCAAATAGAGCGCAGAACCCGTCCGCCACCCGGTCTTCTGGTTGCCCGAGGCGAACGGCAAGTGCGTAAATCCGAGATCCACTCCATATCGCAGCGTGACTGGTCCAGAATAGCCATGGGCAACAGAGAACCGTCCCTCGCCAACAGAATCAACAGCGAGTGGACTACCAACGGAGTCACGCACTGAGAGATCGCGAATCTGCCGTCTCCAATAATTGCGATCGCCGACACCACGAGTATGCATGAACAAGTCGCCGGACCTGATGCGAATCGTCGCCTCGACTTGCAGCGCCGTTAGTCCCGAGTCCACTCGAATGGTATAGCGATCCGCGGCCAACGCGTCGACGGAATTCGACGTGACTCCCTGCCCCCGGAGCGACGCGGTGACCAGACAGAGATGCAGAAGCACGATGGCGGGCCGACGACAGGCTAACCCTCGGAAGCAAACCTTAGCCATATCGCTACTTCACTCTGATTCCGCCTTTCATGACAAAAACTGGGCGGAGCAGTTCCGTGAGATCGCTGAGGGGATCACCGGCGACCGCGACAAAATCGGCAAAGCGACCTGCTTCGATGACGCCCACAGGTGTCGCGGGGCCGAGCAGGTCGGCAGCTGAGAGTGTGGCAGAACGAATCGCCTCGAGAGCCGTCATCCCTGACTCGAAGTACGCGAAAAGCACATCGATGCTGGCTCGCCCGCGATTCGCATCCGTCTCGGCGTAATACGCGTCGGATCCTGCAACGACCTTGACGCCGGCGCGCCGTGCCCGTGTAAGGCGATCAATTCCTTCCTTGCGCATCGCACGGACACCGGCTTCGTCGAATCTGCCTTTGAGCGCCGCGCTCAGGCGGGCTGTCGTTTCGTCTGTTGCGACGAGCACCGTTCCACGTTGCGCCATCGTTGCGAGCGTGGCATCGGTGATTGAGTAGCCGTGCTCGATCGAGTCGACACCTCCTTCCACCGCAAGGCGTGTGGTGTATACGTCTGTCGCGTGTGCGGCGACTCGTTTTCCATTCAGGTGTGCCTCTTCAACGATCGCCTTGATTTCAGGAAGCGACATGACTGATCGGCCATTGACGATAATCTTGATTACATCTGCGCCGTCGTTCAGCGCCTGCTTCACCGCGCGACGAGCGTCGGACTCCCCTGAGATTTCGATGTACTCCTGGGCGACGAGTGACTGGAGTTCGGGTGCCATCCTCGCGTACTGACCCCCGGGTGGTGAAATCGCTCGCGTGGACGCCACAATTCGCGGTCCGATCACCCAGCCTGCGCCAATCGCGTCGCGCAAGGCAACATCGCCACCCATGCCGGAGTTCCCGAGATCGCGGACGGTTGTAATCCCTGCCTCCAATACCTCGCGTGCCAGTTTAGTCGCCCGCAACGCTCGCTTCGTCGTGCCAAGTGATACGAGCTCGCCGATCATTTCCGCATCGGAGCTCTGCCCGCGCGCCAGGTCTAACAAGAGATGCGCGTGCGCATCGATCAATCCGGGGAGCAGGGTCGCCGCCCCGAGGTCCAACACACGAACGCCGGCAGGAATGCCAAGCCCGGATCCCACCGCCTGAATCCGGTCTCCTCGAAGCAAGACCACTGCATTGTCGATATAGCTGCCACTCCGCACATCAAGTGCGTGCGCCGCCTTGATCGCCAGTGTCGGCGGCCTTCCAGTCGACTGTGACGCAAGTGGAAAAACAGCGATGGCGCAAAGCAGGGGAGCCAGAATAGCACGAACGGCAATTCTCATATGCATCCTCGATTGCGTGGCGTCGTGGTGTCATGAGCAGTACGGCGAATCGCATTGGATGAGGTATGCTCGTGGATGTACAAAGAGCACGAATCGCTCATGTGATTGGACATTAGTGTGCGACCCGAGGAGGCCGCGAGCGGCCGCGTTCGCAGAACTCTGACATTGACCAGCAGTGAGCCTGCCCCTGGCACCGAGACTTCAACTCCTGGCGACCGCCGATACGACGATGAGAGCAGCGCTGCCGGACCTACCGCTTGGAGCCCGACAGGTCGTCTTCTCACTTCGTCACATTGTAGGCAATCGAGGTGATCTCGAAACGGCCGTATGTCCACTCCCCGGAGGGTTCGATCCAATTCGCATCGCCGTGGGAGCCGATCCGGATCCCGTCAACCTTGCGATACCCGGAAATCGGCGTGGACCACATTGCGGCACCACCCTCTCTGTCGTGTGCCCGGTCTGCGGACACAAAGCCAACGAGGTCGCCTGCACCGTCAAACGTCAGTACGGCCGACACCGTGTACTGTGCGTTGCGGAAGGTGGCCCGCAGCGATCGTTCACCTGTGGTCTCGAAGGTGAATGGCAGGTCCAAGACAGCTGCCGGCGCCATGACCAGCACGTCATTCATGAGCGTGACCGTTTCGTCGTTCGTGAGCCCCGCACCATACTTGTCCACCATCGAAATCAGGCCGGCAATCCGCACCTGGAACGTGGCTGCTCCGCTCATGTAACGGTGAAAGATGTCCAGTGGTAGGCCCGCCCGGCTCGCGTTCATGTAGAACAATCGTGCCGGGGGGTCGAAGAACTCGTACTGCGTTGCCGTGGCCTGCATCCACGGCGATGTAGCACTACTCCGCATCTGCGCGTTAAAAGTGACGCGCAAATTGTGCACACGAGGGCGCCCGACCGCACCCACCTGACGGAGGTATGCTTGCATCAGAGGCGGCAGTGGCGCCAAATCGGCCTCGATCACCAGCGGCGCCGGGGGCGTCGTGCGTGTCAGCAGCGCGTCGCGGTCATGCTCGAAGCGTGAACGGAAGCTGGAGGCGCGCGCATCGAGGGCTACCACGAGCAAGGGGATCGCAATGATCACGTTTGCGAGGGTGCCGAACTTCGCGTCGCCCCACGCCGTCACGATCACAACCTGCGACAGCAGCACGCCGGGCAGTGCTGGATACCACCACCACGACGCCCCTAGGAAAAGTCCCGTAGCGGCGGCGATCAGCAGCGCCGCCGCAGCGAGCCACACGACGCCGGCCGCGGGTGAAATGGACGCTCGCAATTGGCTGACGTCCACCCACGCGAAGGCCTTGGCCGGACCCAGCAGATGAATCAGCCCGTGCAGCAGGATGAAAAGAGCGAATACGATGCGCATTTGTGACTTCTCCGTGTCGGCCTAACGCGATGGAAATGAGCCGCGGGCGCGTAGCGACCGCCGGCTCCATTTCTTTGTAAGGCAGCGCCCACTGTCAGGGCGCTGGCGCAGGGAACGTTTTCGCCCGCCGAAAGATGAGTGCGATGGTCCATGTTGACCCCGGGAATGTCACTGCCCAGAGCGCCGCGATCCAGATGAGCCAGTGGAAATAGATCTGCAGCGCGAGAAAAGGGAGTAGCAGTCCGTTTGCGGTCAGGAAGATTCGCGCGCGTCGCTCCAAACCATCGCCTGTAAAGACTCGCGCAGCGAGAAGCCCTGCCACACTCATGAAGCTGTAGCCGAGAATGTCTACCGAGTACAGGAATGAATCGAACGGCGTGAACAGAAAGGACTCGATACCGCCCACGCGACCGGTCGCCAGCCGAGGTGCCACGAGCGTGAAAAGCACGTAGTAATTGAGGCTGATCAACACCGCATAGGCCGTGGCGAACGCGAAGGCGATGGCGGTGCGGCTCCAGACTCTGCGATCGGGTGCCGCCAGATCGTGGAGGCAGACAATGACCACCAGAAAAGGCGAACCCAGGAAGAGTGTCGGTGTGAGGAGCACGACAAAACCCAATGGGGTACTCGAACTTTTGGACCTCACCCGATTTGATGGACACCGAGTTTACGCTGCGGAGCGGAATGCTTCGTAGCGAACAGGACTCATCGAGCCTAAGCTCGTGTGCCGACGTTGACGATGGTACCAGACCTCGATGAAGTCGAACTGGGCCGTGTGCGCCTGGGCGTGGGTGGTGAAGGTCTCCTGTCCGAGCAGTTCGTGTTCGAGCGTCGCGAAGAAACTCTCCGCCACCGCGTTACGTCCAAGGCGGCGAAGCGCGCCGTGCGTATTCATTGACCGAATGCCGAGCGGTGAGCGCAGTCCGATGTCTCGCAGCTCGTCCGAACACAGGAGCGATGTGCAACATATCCCTGGCAACTCAACGGGATTTTCCGGAATAGTCCCGAGCCGCCGCTCTTGATGGCGACGATGAAGCGCGTGGGTAAGTGGTTTGCGCGGATAGCGTTCGCACTGGTGGGGCTCGTCGTGCTTTGGCTGGGCCTTGCCGCGGTATACGGGCGCTATGCTGCGGCGCGCGATCGCAGTCTCTACCCACCACTGGGCGTGCTCGTCGACATTGGTGGTCGCAAGATCCACATGTATTGCGTGGGGCACGGCGCGCCCACGGTGGTCCTCGAGGCCGCACTCGGCGCGCCTACAGTTTTGTGGAAGCAGATGCAGCCGCGTTTATCGCGTGTGACACGGACATGCAGTTACGATCGCGACGGCATCGGATGGAGCGACGAATCGAATCGGCCGCGTAGCGCACAGGGCTTCTCTAACGACTTGCATCGCGCGCTCCTTGCTGCCAAAGAACACGGCCCCTTCGTCATCGCCGCGCACTCACTCGGAGGTATGCTCGCACTCGACTTTGCGCGTGCGTATCCCGACGACGTCGCCGGAATGGTCCTGCTTGATCCCACGCACCCGCGACAGTTCACGACCGGCTCGGAGCAGTGGGCCGATCATATGCAGGCCCTGCCGTTTTTCCGCCTTGGTCCCGCCTTGGCGGCACTGGGGTTGGCGCGCGAGGCGCTTTGGGCGACTGACAAGCTGAAACCGCTGCCGCTTCCGTTGGAAACAAGAATGGAGTACGTCGCGCTTGGTTCATCTTCGAAAGAACTGGGTGCGCTGAAGGCCGAAGCGGAGGCGCTCTTCGCGCTGTGCAAGGAATCGCTGCCGTTTCCATCGCTCGGCTCAAAGCCACTCATCGTGCTGAGCGCGTCCCGGTCACTGGCCGAGGGGTTTCCATCGGCGTTTCATGAGCAGTTGGCACGTCTCTCCGATCGAGGTGTCCATCGTGTCGTCCCAAACGCGAGTCACTCCGGGCTGGTGCTGAAACCGGAGCCGGCTGCCATCGCTGTCGATGCGATTCTCGAGGTCGTGACTGCCCTTCGTCAGTCTGGCAAGTAACTCGTCACCGCGCTGGGTGCGAAGAGCGCTGAGTCCCAAGCCTGCGAATCGTGTCCGCGTGCTTGCCGGATCAACTTCACATGATGTGCGTGCGCGACCTCGGCTGCGTAGCCCGCTTCCTGGAACTGCGTGACGAGCCACTCCCAGTACAGCGTGCCTTCCATCGCGACGTCACCCACGTCGGCAACGCGGCTCCCTCGACAGTCGGAACGCGCAGCTGCACCGGGACGCGCGCGATGTGCGCCGAATCCTCTCGCGGCCACGTCAGTTCGACGTGCTGGGCCGCGCGCACGGCGCTGCTCTTAGTTAGAGCATCGTGTGGCCATATGACGCCAAAGTTCACTTGCAAAGGAACCTACAAAATGCGAGCACAGCGAGCTACCGAAGCTCCTTTGACAAGTGCAACGCCACGTTAGGCCGCTGGCGCACAGGCCTACAGGGTAGTATACTACAAGATGTTGACCCAGCGGACTGCCCATGCGGTTCACATTCGTCGAATCGAAGGTATTTACAGATCGCGTGGCACGCATGGGGCTCGAGACGGCGGTTCGCGAACTCCAGGCCGCGCTTCTTGTGACGCCGGACGCCGGTGACCTCGATCCTGGCACCGGCGGCTTACGAAAGGTTCGCATGTCGGACCCGGGCCGGGGCAAGGGGAAGCGGAGTGGAGCGCGCGTGCACTATCTCTGGCTTCCGCACGTGAGCCGCGTCTATCTCCTATTCGTGTACGGGAAGGATGAGGCGTCATCGCTCAGTCCAGCACAGAAGCAAGCCTTGGCGATACTTACTCGAGCCATCAAGACGGCGGTCGGAACGGAGGAAGGATGAAAGAAGAGCTATTTGCGGAACTCATGGAGTCGGTGACACAGGCCCTTGATCACGCGAAAGGACGTCGGGAACTACGCACGAGTATCCTGCCAGCGCCGCCTGCGCCGATGAGCGCGGCCGGGGTTCGCCGTGTGCGGAAACGCCTGAACGCTTCCCAAGCGGTGTTCGCGCGCTACCTCAATGTCAGTACAAAACTGGTGCAAGCATGGGAGTCTGATCGCCGCCATCCCGAAGGCCCGGCGCTAATTCTGCTGCGCTTGGGTGATCGTGATCCGGAGGCGTTCACTGCCACGGTCTTCGGGGCGGCTCACGTGACTTCGCGAGCCGCACGCAGCACTGGAACTGCGAAGCCGCGGCGCGAAAGGACGTAAGTCTATTGCGGCATAACGCCCTGCAACGACCGTTATGTGGTCTGCGCGCAAGAGTTGGCGGTCCTGATGGATCATTCAGCCACAGCATTTGTGAAATTGGTTGCACCGACTACCTCAATTGATCAATTAGCGGTCGGGCTAGGTCGATACGGTGAAGTGGTGGCAGCCCGGTGTTGTAGGCTCCGAGGGCGCTGAGCAAGTCGCCGGCATTCATCAGCCTAAGTTCAAGTCCCGATGACTCGGCTAGATCGCGCTCAGGTCGGGCGGCGTTTTACGGCGCGGCGAGCGCGAGGAAAACTCGACGACGCGGCCATCCTTGCGTGAGGTCATTTGCCCACGCGTTGATGTACCGCTTATGCAAATTGAAGCCTACGAAGGTCATTGATGCCTCCCGCAAACGTTGCGGTGAAGCTGCGCGCCTCCGGCCTATTCAGCCAATGCGAACACCGGAGCGAAGCACGTGATCTTCAATTTCATACAGTCGCGTTAGCATGCAGCCACTAGCCAACTCGAACGATCTGTCCCCGTACTGCGGACCCCAGCGCTGCGCGGATCGCGCCCACCAGCGGAAGTAATGCGGCGATATCATTGCTCGGAGCTCGTAGTGCAATCACCGCGGGCGCAACCTTCGCCAGATTTTGCTAGTATTGAAGATTGCGATCAATGGTGATGAACGCATCGAACGCGTTCTCGATGGCGCGACGCAAGAGCGCACCGTATTGCCAAGTGCATGCTCGTTAGACGCGTGCGGTGCGACGCCGCTACAGCCGCCCCGCGCGCAGCGATTCCTCAACCCAGGCCCGGTACTCCTCCTGCATGCACGTACCGCAAGGCCGATATCCCGCTGCGATCGCCGTCGCTTCATCGGCGAAGAACACGCGATGCTTTGCGTACCCCGTCGGCAGTGAGCCGACGGCGCTGCGGCAGTCGAGACGTCCGTAGAGTTTGCGCCGGCGATTGCCGCCAAAGGTGCCAGGCAATGCGCTGAGCACTTCCTGTCCGTCCGGACCAATCAACCGATATTGTTTTCCCGTCATACTCATCGTGTGAGGAAACCTGGTCGGTGTTAACTCCCAAGTTCAGCTGTACCGTTCGTGAGGTGGCCGGGGAGAAACCCACACGGCCGTGTAACGCCAACCAATATGATGTGTGATCGCGACGCCGGGGAGGAACGGGCTGAGGGCTGCGGCCACGGAGTCGGGCGTGAGATACACTTCGCCGCGGCCATGCTGGTCATACAGCTGCTGCACCCGTCTCGTGTCCCGGCTCAAGTGGAGAAGGCGTTGGACGCGCTGCGACACGCCTCCGGTTCGCCGAGCCGCGGGATCACCAGTCTAAGAGGTAGATGATGAACCATGCTGACGCTCAAAACGACATCGAACCGTGTCGCTGGCGCGTCGAGCATGACGTCGCCGACACGATAGTCGATCGCGAGCGCAGGTTCGTTCCGCGCGCGAGCCAATGCAATCATCTGCGGCGCCACGCCCATCGCCACTACGTGGATTCCACGACGGGCAACGGCACGGGCGACGCAACCGTCGCCGCAACCGTCGCCGCAACCGACATCGAGTGCCTCGGCAATGCTGTCGAAGTCCGTGGCCACGTCAGGAATGAGTTTCAATAACCCTGCACCGATGAGTGTGGCGACCTAAGGCCTTAGGTAAGCTGCAAAGGATTCATATAACAGGGCCGGCGTAGCCGGCCCTGTCAATTAGCGACGGCAGCCGTTGTTTATCGCGGTCGCCAGCCGTTCCGCGTCTGCTCGATTGAAGCCTTCGAGTCGATATCCATCGCCGGTGAGCGCGCCGCCGATTCGAGGCGTGCCATGGACTTTCCCGTCGACAACGAGGGCCAGGTTTGTGCCGACGTGCTGTTGGCTGAATTCATGAACGCGTTTCGCCGCCTCATCGGTCACAGTGAAGTTGAGAACCCATTGGTCTCCACTCTGGGACGCCGTGGCGCCGGTGATATCGCCAGTAGCCACGAGAGGAGTCCGAGATATCTGGATTGTCGTAGTGTCGTTGACCGCGCTCATCTCGATGGCGGGGCATGTCGCGCCTGCCTCCTGGCGTGAACTGCACGCGAGACTGAGACAGAGCATCAGCGACAACAGAGTGTGAACGATTACAAGGAGTGGCTTGCGATCCATGCGGCGGCTCACGCAAGACCACGTGCGAAATGACTCGTACATTGGGCGCTCCAGTCTGAGAGATCGGACGTGTGAGATTCACTGCCGCGACGTATTCGCGGACAGTGCGATGCGCGGCACGCGAGTGCCGCGATCGTTCGTCTGACTTCAGGCCTGGAAGGGAGGTGGTCGGGCGCCTTGGTCCGTCGTGCGCTCGTACGAGCACAACGACGCGCGGGAATCAGAAGCTGGAGCCGGCGCGGACTGCACTTGGCCGTCGGGCAAGCTCGCTTCGGATGCCAACAGCTGCAGCGGCGCGGTATCGACGGCCGTCCGCACGGGCGTCGTCTCCAGCAGCGCACTGTGGTTCGCCGCGGCGATACCTGGGTGCGAGCTGTGATGCCTGTGCACTGAGAACACCGCGCGTCCATGCGTGTCGCTCCCCAGAAGCAGCAGGAACGCCACGGTAAGCAGGCGCATCAGGGCACGAGAAGATGCCGTCGACATATCAGGGGTTGCGCGTGACCAACGGCTCGAAGGTACGTGGGTCAGCTCCATCGATCAAGCGCCCGCTAACTCCTGTAGCCAAGCTGCAAGCGAACGAAACAAAGGCGAGCGAAGCGAGCTTCATTAGATCGCTTGTCAGCTTCAGCGTTTGTTGGGCGGCGGCCGCAGGGAGTCCGATCGTCAGCGATCTGCCTGCCGACGGAGCCACGGCGCAAGATTCGTCACGCCAGAGTTCAGCGGCTCGTCGGCTGCAACGATTCGTTAGGCGACTCGGCGCGCGCGTTGTCATTCCGCGATGTCTCAATGCGAAGACGCCCCAATCTCCACAAGAAGCAGGCGATACGACAGCCAGCGACGCGTTTCGCCGATGCGTGGCTCGACCTCCGATACGTCATTCAAAAGATCGATCCATTGCAATGGATAGCACCCGGCCAATCGAAACGGGGGATACTGCTTCCATAGGGTGGTAGGACTGGTCGGTAAGCCGTTCGGTTTTGTGAGATTGTACTGAACCAAATGACCGGTCTGAAGTACACGTGCGGATAGCTGCAACTGTACGTGAATAGTCCGCCCCTCGAAATCCACTGGACTATTTGTTAAGAATGCGCAGACTCGTCTTTGGGGAGTCACCGGCCCGCGGCGCGTTGATACACTGCGTAGGCGCTCCATTCGATGAATGTCCTTGAGGAACTCATACGGGAGCACGTCTGAAGAGAGCTTCGTTTCCATCGGTAGGCCCCGAAATGAGCCATGCCACGCCGAAGGTTGGCTGTATTTGAGCTCGATCGCGATGCTCTCGTGCTGGTGATGGAGGAAAAGATCGACCCATCGGGTCGACCGACCGTTCTCGCAAACATCGATAGCGGCGCCTTGAGGTGGCTGGGGCGGAGAGTAGCTCGGCGAATCGAACTCGATCGGTCGCTCGCGCTCGCATATCGTGGCGCCGCCCAGCTCGCGGCAGACGGCTGCCTGCAACTCATCCTCATTGCGGAAGTGATGCATGGAGGTAACAGCTGATCGTATAGCGGCGTCAACGACGTCCAGCATGGATCCTCTCTAGCGAAGCGTCCGGCGCGAAATGGTGGGGAGTTGCCTAACAATGCACAGTTAGGTTGCGGCTTGCTCGCCGTCCTACTTCAGCGCGTCGAGGCGAAGAAAGTGGGCTGCGTTGTCGTACAAGATGGCGCGTTTCTGCTGCGCCGAGAGAAACGGAGCCCGCTCAATGGTCTGCAGCGCGACCGCGATCGTGGATGGCCAGACCATTTGGTCACTCCCGAACATGATCCGTCCGCTGAACCCCGCGTCGACCAACCGTTTTAGCTGCGCATAGAAGTGCGGCCGCGGAAAGCCCCAGTCGTTCTGGGCGATATCGACGTAGACCTGCGGATGGGAATAGGGCAGCGCGAGCATGTCATCGACGAGCGGCGACCCGTAGTGCATCACGTAGAGCCGCAGGCGCGGATGGCGCACCAGTACCGGTTCCAACTGCAGGGGACTGGTGAGCGCGGCGCGATAGTCACCCACCGGGGGCCCGCCCAGATGCGCCCCTCCCGGCGGCCCCTCGCCCAGATGCACGCCCACCGGAATGTCGAGTTCCTCGGCGAGGGCGAAGTAGGGCTCGTACACGGCGTCGCTGAGGAGTCGCCCGCGATAGTGCGCGCCGATCTCCGCGAAGACCGCGAACTCGCCAGCGAGGAAGAGCCGACGAAACTCTTCCGGCGTGCGCGTGAGATCGACGAACGAGAGCGCCGGGATCACACGCGTGGGTGCGGCCCGGCGCCATCGGGTCACGACGTCGAGGTCGCCCATCGCGATCGCGCGCATATCGTAGCGCGCCAGGATCGCGAGGGTCTCCTCGCGCACCGCGTCGTCGCTTCGCGCGGACGCGAGGGGATGCGAAAACCGCGCCAGGACACTGCGGGCAACTTGGGCCTCTGGAATGTTCAGCACCAAGTTTGAATCGTCGTAGTGGAAATGATTGAGCCGCTCGAGTGAGCGGCTCAATCACTACTACACGCGATAAGGGGAGGCTACTTCCCTTTTTTCGTCGGCTTGATCGTCTCGACGACATGAGTCTTCGGATGATCCTTGGCCGTCTTCACCGTGGTGAAGCGACCAGAGCCGGCATTCCGCCCGATTTTCTGACTCATCGGTTGGCTTCCGTGGGGATGGCAGAGGTCCGTGACTGATGTTCCTTGCGCACGGCGGGTGCGTCTCGCCACGTTATGATTGCCAGATCGTAAACGTCGCGACACGAACCTGCGCTCAACGGCCTCTGCGGCAGTTGGACAAGGGACCTCCTCTCGGGAGGCACGATGCTGAAGTGTTGGGGAAGCCTGTCCAAGTCATGACTTGAGCAGGCTTTTTCATGTGCGTCATCTACGCGCTCACAGGCCATGACAGAATATCGCCTCATTGACTGACAAAAACAATAGTGTTATTGTCAGTGAATAATGAGCACTCTTGACACGTTGCGGGAAAAATATCCGCATATTCGGTTCGCTCGCCAGTGGACGATCGATACCGAGCTGAACTATTTGCTCGGCCAGTGCGACGCCATGGCTTATGCCATCAGCCGTGCGCCGCTCCTTCCACGATATCGCGAGCAGCTGCATCGACTCTCAATGCAGAAGGGCGCCCAAGCTACCACGGCGATCGAAGGCAACACGCTGTCCGATGAGGACATCGAGCGCATCTGGAACAAAGAGACACTTCCAGCT
>JBBQHJ010000049.1:0-19460 GCA_038323865.1 Gemmatimonadales bacterium | reverse complement strand
CTTCACGGTCACCATTCCGGTGCCCGCGAATGCGCCACCAAAGGGCATCATCACCATCACGCCGATTGCGACGAACAGCGGCGGTGAGGACGCAACGACTGCGGCGGTTACCATCGCCGTGCGCGCTGGTTTGCCACCGGCACCAAAGGTCACGCAGAAAGTAACGCCACGCCTCGAAACGCAGGATTCGGTCACGGTCTCGGCAATTGGTAGCGGCATCCGCTACCTCGGCTATGAGATCACGGATCTCACCGGCGGCACGATTATCCGTGACAGCGTCGCGATTGCCGCACCGTTCCCGACCACGGCCACGGCCACGTTGCCGGTCACGCTGCCCATTGCCACGCGCGGCAAGAAGCTGCTCGTGAAGAGCTTTGCCTATGACGTGGGCGGCATCGGCTACTCCATCTCGTCCAATGCAACGCAGGGCGTGACCAGCCCAGGAGCGGCGTTCACCGATACAACGCTCGTGGTCTACGGCAAGACGTATATCTTGCCGGCCAGCCGCAACGGCACCATCGCCGACATCAAGGTCGATGAGCTGCGCGGCAACGTGTTTCTCTCGAACGTGAACTACGGTCGCCTGGAAGTCTGGAACGGCGGCGCGCAGACCTTCGATCCATCCGGCATTGTCGTAGGATCGCAGCCGTGGGGTATGACCTTCTCCCGCACGGCACCGGCGAGGGACACGATGTACGTTGCGAACTCCGGCGGTACAAACCTGAGCCGAGTGTATGTCGGCGCCGCAACAACGGCCGGTATGAAGGAAGACCTGACGAATCGTCTAGTCACCCGCGCGTCGTACATGTTCAAGCTGACGGAGACGCGCGATCAGCAGACGGGCAAGATTCGCCTGACCAGCACGCCGCCGCTCATCTTTTCGGATCGTCCGCAGTACGTCGAGCAGTCGGCACCGGGTCGGTTGTACATCTCCACCAAGCCGACCACGCAGGCACCGCAGGGCACCATCCGATGGATGGATCCGGCGGCTGCGGCGCCGGACGAGCGCTTCATCCTCGACTTTGCGTTCCTCGGTGCAGATCCGAACTCGTGGGTCGTCGCCAACGTTGACGCCGTCATCGTGACGCCGGCGCCGGCAACCAGCGCGTCGAACGACGTGCTCACCATCTGTGATCACGCCTCGGGCACCACCGCGGCCGCCACCTGCGTCAGCAACAGCGGCGGTATTGCCGCAACGATCGCGGCACTCCAGGCTGCGGTTCCGACCACCGACGTCGACTTTGCCGTCAACATCGACTTCACGTCGCTGGGTCTCACCGACACCACGTACGCGGCCTCGAGCGGCGACGGCAAGTGGATCACCTTCGGCGAAGGCCACAAGTCGCCGGTGGCGCGCAACTTCATCCTCCAGGATGACGGCACCAATCCAACCAAGTTCACCTATGTGTCGCCGTCGCTGAACGTCGTCGACCTGATGACCAATGCCTCGGACCAGATCTTCGGCGTGGCGCTCGACAAGACGGGCCAGACAATCGGTATTCACGGCACGGAGACGGCCTTCTCGGCAGTGACCATTCCGTTCACCCAGCGACTCCAGGGTAAGAAGTCCACCTTCGCGAAGGGCGCGGGCATAGCGTTCCACCCGAATGCCGATGGTCCGAACTCGCCGCAAGATTCGCGACTCGCATTCGTGTCGTCCAACAACGGCACGGTCGAGGCAGTGGACATCGCGTACTACGACTTCACGCGTGGCGCGCTCGCGACCAAGTTCAATCTCTACGGACCGCTCCGCGCGACGCTGCCATTCCCGGGCGATCCGGCAAACGTGGTGCTCAAGCTCTTCGGTGTTTCCTCAAAGGGTCTCGTGGTGATCGACGTGACCGATACGGATCTCATACCTGGACCGTGACGGCTTTCCGCTGACCGCTAACTGCTGGTCGCTAACGGCACACCGACGCAGACGTCGATGTGCCGTTAGTTTTTGTACTCCTCGCACCACGCGCCTCGGACCTCGTTCCTCGAGAATGCTCAAGTTTACTACTGCAGGTGAATCGCACGGACAAGCGCTCGTCAGCGTGCTCGAAGGCATGCCGGCAGGCGTACCGCTGCTTGCCGAGCACATTGACTCCGAGCTACGCCGCCGGCAGCAGGGTTACGGGCGCGGTCGCCGCATGCAGATCGAAACCGACTCCGCTGAGATTCTGTCCGGGGTTCGTGCCGGCGAAACGCTCGGCGGTCCGATCGCGCTGCTGATCCGCAATCGCGATTGGAAGAACTGGCAGGAGATCATGGATCCAGCGCCGCGCGAAGGTGATGCTGAGGGCGCTTTACGCAAGCGCGCTGTCACCCGTGTGCGACCGGGGCACGCTGATCTAACAGGAATTCTGAAATACGATCGCGATGATGCACGCGACATCCTCGAGCGCGCATCGGCGCGCGAGACCACGGCGCGTGTGGGCGCGGGCGCGATTGCCAAGCGACTGCTCGCCGAGCTCGGCGTGAGTATCGGAAGTCACCTCGTGCATCTCGGCGGCATTGATGCGCGCCAGCCCGATGAACTCCCCGCTGATATCAACGCCGTGTCGGACGAGTCACCGCTTCGCACGCTGGACGCGGATGCCGAGCGCGCGATGGTCGAAAAGATCGACGTCATCAAGCGCGAGGGAAACACGCTTGGTGGTATCTGCGAAGTGGTCGTGCGCGGACTGCCTGTCGGATTGGGCTCGCATGTGTCATGGGACCGAAAGCTCGACGGGCGCATCGGCGCCGCGATGATGTCCATTCCCGCCGTCAAGGGTGTGGAGATCGGCATGGGATTCGGAACGGCGCGTGTGACGGGAGCTGAAGTGCACGACGAGATCGAACCAGCACCGGGGCGCACTCGCGCCGGCAACGTGCAGCGCCGCACGAATCGAGCGGGTGGGCTGGAAGGAGGAATGACCACCGGCGAGCCTCTCGTCATCAGGGTGGCCATGAAACCCATCTCAACACTCATGCGCCCGCTCGGAACTGTGGACGTCGCTACGGGGGATGCTGCAAAGGCTGTTGCCGAGCGCTCCGATGTGACGGCAGTCCCGGCGATGGGAGTAATCGCTGAGGCGATGGCTGCGTTGGTGTTGGCGGATGCGGTGCTTGAGAAGTTCGGCGGCGATTCTCTCGGCGAAGTGCAGCGGAACCTCGATGCCTACCTTTCGCACATCGCAGCCCGCCTCGGCGGTTGATGCGGCGTTGCCGCACATCGTGCTCGTCGGTCTTCCCGGATGCGGGAAGACGACGGTTGGCGATCTGCTCGCCAAGCGGCTGGGGCGAGCATTTCTCGATTTCGATCACGAGATCGCGCGCAGGGCAGGGATGTCGGTCGCCCAGATTTTTGCCGAGCACGGCGAGCATCACTTTCGCGGGCTCGAACGGAACCTCACGCAGGAGCTTCTCGCGGTGGGAAACATGATCCTTTCGCCCGGTGGCGGATGGATCGCGCAGCCCGATGCGATGGCGATGCTCCGGCCGCATGCGACGATGTATTATTTACGCCTTCGCGCTGCCACAGCGCTCAGGCGGATGGGTTCCAAGCGTGCGACGCGGCCGCTGCTTCAGCGGCCGGATCCACTGGCCGAGTTGGAACGTTTACTCGAGGCGCGGAGGGCTGGTTATGAGTCCGCGGACGTCACAGTGGACGTGGAACGCCTTAATCCACAACAAGTTGCGGACAGGATCGCTTCGCTCTTGGCCGGCTCCGCGTAGCCGAATGTTTGCGGCTGTGTCCGGCATTGGGTTGACGCCGTCACTACCTTAGAGCGTATGTCGCTACAGTTCTGCGACGATTTCAATGGTCACGTGTAGAAAATGATGTCCGCATTTCCGGCCGGAATGGTAGGCTGGGGCGGCACTTTCGAGGATACATGACGATACGCGTTCTAGGCCCGCACGAGCGAGGTCGATTTGCCACCGATGCCTGGGGGCATTTGCTGGCACTTGCAGGAGCCGGAGCGCTTAACGCCGCAGAACTCGAGCAGGTGATCGAGCGTGCAATGATGCAGTTCGACGGTCGCATTGCGCTCGATGATCTTCGCTCGATGATGGAGGGCGCCGGTTTTGACGATCCCTCCGCACCGGCGTCTAACCAGACGGTACACTAGCACATGGCAGCAGCCAAGAAACGCGCACCAGCAAAGCGAGCTCCCGCAGCCAAGAAGACGGCCGCGAAGGCTGCGCGTGCGCCAAGCAAGAAGAAGGTGGCCGAGGTAGAAGAGGAGTATCCAGACGAGCCGGCGGGCACCACGTCGCTTGTCATCGTGGAGTCTCCTGCCAAGGCCAAGACTATCGGCAAATACCTCGGTCGCGGTTACCGGGTGAAGGCGACCGTCGGGCACATCATGGACTTGCCCGAGAAGAAGCTTGGCATCGACGTCGACAACGGCTTCGAGCCGGATCTCGTGCCGATTCCCGGGAAGGAAAAGACCATCGCCGACATCAAGGCGGCGGCCAAGACGTCCCGCGAAGTGTTCATCGCCACCGATCCTGATCGCGAGGGCGAGGCGATTGCAGCACACGTGGCGCACCAGATCAAACCGAAGCGCGGTACGTCCAACATTCCTGTTCGTCGCGTGCTCTTTCACGAGATCACCAAGGACGCAGTGCAGCGCGCGATCGCCCAGGCCGGCGTGATCGACGAGAAGAAGGTCGAGGCTCAGCAAGCTCGCCGAGTCCTCGACAGGCTCGTCGGCTACAAGGCGAGCCCGGTGCTGTGGAAGACCGTGAAGAAGGGCATCTCCGCGGGGCGTGTGCAGACGGTTGCACTGCGCTTGATCGTTGAGCGTGAGCGCGACATCAAGGCGTTCAATCCGCAGGAGTACTGGACCATCGAGGCGTTGCTGGAGAAAGCGCAGCAGCGCTTTACGGCCAAGCTGCATCAGATCGACGGCAAGAAGGCCGAAATACACAATCAGGCCGAAGCCGACGGCATCATCAGTGATCTCCAGGGGCGCAAGTTGTTCGGCGTCACTGAGGTCAAGCGTCGCGAGCGCCGCAAGAATCCATCGGCACCGTTCACGACGTCAACGTTGCAGCAGGAAGCGGCAAAGAAACTCTCGTTCGGATCCAAGCGCACGATGCGCGTTGCGCAGGACCTCTACGAGGGCATCGACGTTGGTGATGGCCAGACGGGCCTCATCACGTACATGCGTACCGACTCCACGCGAGTCGCGGAGAGCGCGGCCACGCAGGCGCACGACTATCTGCGCACGATGTTCGGCCAGGACTATCTCGCCAAGGGATTGCAGCTGTACGGCGACGGTAAGGCGAAGAACACGCAGGATGCGCACGAAAGCGTGCGTCCTACGGAGCCAACGCGTCGTCCCGATGAGATTCGTCGCTACCTGAGCCCCGATCAATTCAAGCTCTATCAGCTCATCTGGCAGCGCTTCATGGCGAGCCAGATGGCGCCGGCAGTGTTCGATACCACGACCGTGGATTTCGACATTGCGGCAAAGGAGCAGCCACAGATCGGACGTCGTTCGTATCTGTTCCGCAGCACCGGCAGCATCATCAAGTTCCAGGGTTTCCTTGCGCTCTATCGCGAAACGCGCGAAGAGGGCGATTCCAAGGCACTCGAGGACGAGCAGGCGTTGCCGGTCGTGGAAGTCGGCGAGAATGTGCCGGTGGAATCAATCACACCGTCGCAGCACTTCACGGAGCCGCCACCGCGCTTCTCCGAAGCGAGCCTCGTCAAGGAACTCGAGCGGCTCGGCATCGGTCGTCCGTCAACGTACGCGAGCATCATCAGCGTGCTGGCCGACCGCCGCTACGTCACACTCGAGCAGCGCCGGTTCTTTCCCACGGAGCTCGGCGACCAAGTCGAGCGCGTGATGGTGAAGCAATTCCCGGACATCTTTAACGTCGGCTTCACCAGCGAAATGGAGCTGGAGCTCGACAAGGTCGAAGATGGCGGCTTGGGCTGGCGGAATGTGCTCAGTGATTTCTGGACGCCATTCGCGGTTTCGCTCAAGAACGTACAGGTTGCCGACCTGATTGCCGAGGCGCATGACCTGTCGGCCATTCAGACCGAAAGGTGCCCCGATTGTGGTGGAAAGCTCGAGCCACGCGGCGGATTCTTCGGTCCGTTCCTCGCGTGCGAGAATCACCCCAAGACGTGCAAGTACACGCGTCCGCTCAAGGGTGAGAAGGCCAAGCCGCGGATGACGGATATTCCCTGTCATCTCTGCAGCGCACCAATGGTTGTGCGACAGGGACGCAGCGGTGAATTCCTTGGCTGCAGCACCTTCCCGAAGTGTCGCGGTACGCGTTCCATGCCGACGGGCGTGTTCTGTCCGAAGGATGGCGGCGAGCTTGTCGAGCGCCGCTCCAAGAAGCGCGGAACGGCATTCTACGCGTGCTCGAACGAGAGCTGCGATTTCGTAGCGTGGAACAAGCCCGTATCGGAAGTTTGTCCGGAGTGCAGTTATCTCGGCGCGGAGATGAAGTTCACCAAGGCGCGCGGCGATTTCCGGAAGTGCCTCAAGTGCGGCAATGAATGGGACGTCGCGCCGGCACCCGAGACGACGGAAGAAGCGCTCGCAGGCTGAGCGGATTGCAATGTGCGTAACGAGCCGGGCATGCCAAGCGCACTCCCGGCTCGTTGCGTAGCTCAGCGTTCGTCAGATCGCAGTGCGGCTTCGACGCGCTCACGGTATTCCACGAGCGTAAACGGCTTACGAATGACGCGCTCTGTCGGCACCGGCAGGGCGTTATCCATTTCGTGCGCAATTTCACCAGTGACGAGCAGGGCTCGCGCCGCCAGCGGCGGATACGCAACACTCAACCAGCCAAGCAGCGCACGCCCATCGATTTCTCCGGGCATGCGGAGGTCGGAGATGACGAGATCGGGTGGATCCCTTTCGATGATCTCCATGGCCTGCGCACCGCTCGACGCGAGAATGGGCGTCATTCCGGCCATCGTGAGCATGCGTCGCTGCACTTCGAGCAATGCGGGCTCGTCGTCGACGATGAGGACGCGGGGCGCCCTACCGCGAGGGGCGGCGGCAACTTCGTTCGATGGTTCTGGCACAGGCTCGGCAGCAGGTATTACGACTGGAGCTTCAGCACGGGTAAGCGTGATGGTCACGCGAGCGCCGTTGGGCGTGCGATTGGTAGCGCTAACAGTGCCACCGAACTCGCTTACAAACTTCTGAACGAGCGAAAGACCGAGTCCTGTTCCATGCTCGGATGACTTCGTGGTATAGAACGGCGTAAACGCGGAATGAGGATCGGCAAAGCCTGGGCCGTCGTCTTCCACGACCACGGTGACAGTTTTCGAGTCACCCCCTGCCCGAATGCTAAGCAGGGTACCGCCACCGGCCTTCATCGCATCGAGTGCATTTGTGGCCAGGTTAAGGATCACCTGCTCAAGCTTAACCCCATCGGCACGTACGAACAGCTCCGCGTCGGCCGACACTCGAATGTTCTTTTGGGACTGCGCAAAGGCTGCGGCGCAATGCGAGAGCGATGAGGTAATCGTGTCAGCCAGAGAGACGTGATCCAGGGCAGCAACAGGCTTCCGAGCGAAGCTCAGCAGGTTTCTCACGAGATCACGTGCGCGGCGCGCCTCGCGCACGAGCGGCAGCACCACAGTGCTTTCGAGGTGCCGGATCTCAGGTTGTGGCGAGGACTGCACCTCCACCTCGAGCAACTCTGCCATGCCGAGCACGCTGCCAAGCGGATTGTTTAACTCGTGCGCGAGTCCGGCGAGCATCTCGCCCATCGCGCTCAGTCGCTCGCGCTGGACCAGTTCGTCTTGCGTAACGTGGAGCTGCTCGAGCGATTCGCGGAGCTCCTCGTTCTGCATTTCGGCCTGATCGCGCGACAGTTGCATCTGTTCTGCCATCTCATTGAATGCAGATGCAACTGACTTCAATTCGTCGTACTCCTGGGGGCCAACGCGCGCGTCGGCGTTACCTCGCTTCAGCGCTTCAGTGGTGCGGATAACGTGCTCCAGCGGCAGCAAGACGCGGCGTGACACCGAGCGTGCGATGCCCATGGCGAGAAAGACCAGCGCGACGCCGGCGAGGATGAGGATGGTCCGCACCACCTGCGCGATGCTGCGGTTCTTCTCCTCGAGCGCATCGTGCTGGGCGAGCCTGATCTGGAGAAACGAACTAACGGCGTCGTCGAGCTGCGCCGCGTCGTTGTCGAGCTGGGAGAGTCGCAGTCGCGCCGATGCGGTATCGCCCTGCTTCACGAGTTCGAACCCGCGATGCGCGACGACTTCGAATGCCTGATGAAGTTCCCTCATGCGCTCGATCTGCAAGCGCGCGCTGGTCGACAAGGTGTAAAACAGGTACCGGCGCATTTCTGCTTCAGCGACGTCACCCTTGGCATCGAAGCGGCGAATGGACCCCGAGTCCGCGCTCAGAAGAAAGCGATACGCGTCGAGCTGTTGCTGATAAGTGAGCGCCGTGATGTGATCGGCAATCCGCTGTTCCTCGACGAATGCGCGGGCGTCGCGATCATTGTCTGCACGCACGCGCGCGGTGAGCACGAGCGCGATCGTTGTAGTGGCGACGGCGGCAATTGCGACACTGAGTGCAGTAAAGGACAGCATGCGGCGCAAACTTCGCCGCATCATGAAACCAAGCATTTATTCTCCTACCGTGCGCCGCCCCACGGGGCTACTTCACGAAGATGATAGGCGGAGACACGCGCACGGCGGTCTGTGAACTCAATGGGACCAGTCACGCCCTGATACGCTGCTCGTGACTTGCCCAGCTGCGAGAGGTACGTGCGAATGGCTTCGCGATTCGGACCGCCGGTACGAATCGCTTCGGCAAGCACGCGCACGGCGTCGAACGCCAAGACAGCTTCGTCGCTCATGTGTGACGTGCCCACCGCGCGATAGACGCGGCGAAACGCCGTCATGGCGCTATCCGAACGATTCACATCAATAAAACGCACGTAGCGCACGCCCTCGAACAGGTGACTCACGTCATCCTCGACGGTGCTTCCGCCGAAACCATCACTGGCAATGACTTTCAGCCCGGGCAGCGACTCATGGAGACCCCGCGATACTGTGCTGTAAAACATCGCGCGGCCAAGCCAAAGAAGCATGTCCGTGTTATGCCGCCGGACTGCGCCGATGAGCTCTGCGTTGCCGGCGGTATCACTCTCTACGTACGGCGCTTCGTAAGCGATGCCTTGATGGTGCGCGGCAAGTGCTGTGCGAACGAGCAATCGAAGTGCTCGGCCATAATCGTCGTTGACATAAACGATTGTAAGTCCGTGCGGATGCATGGCCGCTATCGTGTCGGCGAGAAAACGCGCCTGATCTTCGTCGCTCGACACCATGCGAAAGCTGTAGGGGCCGGCGTGGCTGTAGATCGGAGCCGTGGTGGTTGCCGCAAGCTGGATCATGCCGCGCGCATTGTAGACCTGCGACGCGGCAAGGCTCGCACTGCTGTTCGCATGTCCAACCACCGCGAGCACACTTGCATCATCCGCCAGGCTCTCTGCGGCCGCCAGGGCGATCTCGGCGCTGCCGGTAGACGCGCCACCGCCACTCCGCAGCTCGAGCCGGTGCCCATTGATACCACCTGCTGCGTTGACGACGTCGACGGCTGCGCGAGCGCCTCCCATGCCCTCACCACCGAGCACGACGCCGAGGCGATAGGGTTTGTTGTCGCGACACGCGCCGGAAACGGCAGCGCCGAGGAGCGCTGCCGCAATGGCTATCCTTCGCATGGGACGCACTCCCGAACCCCAAACCGGCATCGACACTCTCGAGTCGCAGTAAGGCCATCGTCAGTATACGGCTGAGACCCTAGCAGCGTCACTCGCTCGCTGAGCGGCTAGATTGCCCCCATGGCGGAAACAGACGTAATTCGCGTTGTCGGAGGCGGTTTGGCGGGCAGCGAAGCGGCCTGGCAGCTGGCCGAACGTGGCCACACCGTGGTGATTCACGAGATGCGGCCGGTGATGGGCACTGAGGCCCACAAAACGGACCGACTCGCGGAATTGGTGTGCTCAAACACCTTCAAGAGCACCGAGACATCGAATGCACACGGACTGCTCAAAGCCGAGATGCGCCTTCTCGGGTCAATGATTCTCGAGTGTGCCGATAGCGCTCGCGTTCCCGGCGGCAGCGCACTGACCGTGGATCGTGACGTGTTCTCCTCCGCGGTCCACGAGCGCGTGACGTCACATCCGCGAATCACGGTGGAGCGGGGAGAGTTCACGGGAATTCCGTCGCCGGGAATGATTGCCACCGGCCCGCTGACGTCGTCGTCGCTGGCCGACGCCATTCGCGCGCGACTGGGTCTCGAAGCGCTCGCGTTTTACGATGCGATCGCACCGATTGTCGCTGTGGACTCGATCGATCACGACGTGGTTTTTCGCGCCTCGCGCTACGGCAAGGAAACGATGGAAGGCGAGAGCGATGGCGCCTATCTCAACTGCCCGATGTCACGTGAGCAGTATGAGGGGTTCCTCGACGCCATGGGGCTGGCCGACCAGGCGACGGCCCACGAATTCGATGCGGTGCCGTATTTCGAAGGGTGCATGCCTGTGGAAGAGATGGCGCGCCGTGGTCGCGAGACGCTGCGATTCGGCCCGATGAAGCCTGTTGGCTTGCGTGATCCTCGCACGGGACGCGAGGCCTATGCGATCGTGCAGTTGCGCATGGAAGATCGCGCGGGACAGATGTGGAATCTCGTTGGATTCCAAACGCGGCTTCGCTATCCGGAGCAGCAGCGTGTGTTCCGGATGATTCCGGGTCTGGAAAACGCGGAGTTCCTGCGCTTTGGGTCAATTCACCGGAATTCCTATTTGAACGCGCCGGCGTCGCTCTCGCCGCACCTCGCGTTGCGCGACGATCCAATGACGGTGTTCGCCGGCCAACTCACAGGGGTGGAAGGCTACACGGAGAGTACGGCGACGGGCTTGCTCGGTGCGATCAATCTCACGCGCATGCTTGCCGGCGATGAACCTGTGTTGCCTCCCACAACCACGATGCTGGGCGCGTTGTACCGCTACATGCGCGAGGCGGATCCACGGCACTTCCAACCGATGAATGCGAACTTCGGCCTGGTTGATGAACTTGGCGCCCGGATCAAGGACAAGAAGGTGAAGAAGGAAAAGCTCGCCGAGCGCGCACTCGGCGACATGACGATCTGGCGCGATACGGTGCTTTTCGCTTCGGGCGCTCGCGCGTGAGCGACGACGTCGCGGAACTACCGGCGGAGGTTGCCGAGTATCTGCGGCATCTGGAGAAGGAGCGCGATGTTTCGCCGCATACGTTGAAGGCGTACTCGCGCGACCTGCATGACTTCGTCGCGTTTCTCGGCCAGTATTACGGCACCGAGGCATGGAGTTGGGAGGGAGTTGATCGTCTCGCCATGCGCGGCTTTCTTGCGCACCTCCAGCGGCGCGGAGCGGGCAAGCGCACGATCTCGCGGACACTCTCGGGTGTGCGAAGCTTCTACCGATGGATGCATCGCAACGAACTCGTCGAGGCGAATCCCGCGCGTGCTGTCGGTGCGCCGCGGCTCGACAAGTATCTGCCTGGCTATCTCGATCGCGCGCAGATCGACCTGTTGTTCCAGATGGCCGAAGCGCGCGCCATGGACGGCCACTTCACCGATGTGCGCAACCTCGCGATTCTCGAATTGTTCTACTCCACTGGAATGCGCCTGTCCGAGCTCCATGGGTTGAGCAGATCGGACGTTGATCTCGTAAGTCAGCAGACGAAGGTGCGTGGAAAGGGGAGGAAGGAGCGCATCATTCCGATCGGTGATCACGCTGTGCTCGCGTTGCGGAATTACGAGTCCAAGCGAGACGAGCTGCTGCGTGGAATTGGTCTCAAGGCTGATCGCACCGCGTTTTTTCTTGCTCGCACCGGCAAACGGATGGGTGTCCGCATGGTGCAGAAGGTCGTGTCTGCTTTCCTGGTCCAGATCGACGAAGACGCCGGTCTCTCGGTGCACTCGTTGCGCCATACGTTTGCGACGCATTTGCTCGACAACGGCGCCGATCTCCGGGCAGTGCAGGAGCTACTCGGCCACGCTTCGGTGTCCACGACGCAGATCTACACCCACACGAGCGTCGAGCGGCTGAAGCAGGTTTACCAGAAATCGCACCCGCGGGCATGAAGATCGCCTGAGGACGCTGTGTCCTCAGAGTTGGAGTGTCCGTGTTTCGAGCCGAAATGATTCCGCTGGTGCTTGGGGTGCTTGTGGCACTCATGGGCGTTCTCATTCTCGCGGATGCCTGGCTGCCCGAGACTGTGACGTATGGAAGAGATCGGCGCAGGCGTGCCCGCGAGGAGCGGAGTATCGGTGGGGAGGCGGCCATTGGTCTGGCGGTGGTACTCATGGGGGCTGCGCTCATTGGCCGCGATACCTGGCCGTACACCACGGTGTGCGTGATTGCGGGGTCGGTGATGTTCTTTTTTGGCCTGATCGCAAATCGCCGATATCTGAAGGAGCGAATCACCAATCGTGGAGCGCTGCGCAGGGGAACGGGCGGGAAAAGCGTGCGCTGAATACAGCAGTAGTGCAGTAATGAAACCGCAGTACATGGTACCGTGCACTCGGTATGAGAGACACGGCTGATTCAACACCGTTAAATACCTCCTACTCACGGTACGAGGTACCGCGTACCCAGTACTGCGTTTTTTCTACATCCGTACTGCTGTTACGAAAGCGCGGGTACACGGCCTAGATTCAAGAGCATGACAGAAGGTCTTCCAAGGATCCGCGCAACCACCATCCTGGCGGTACGCCGCAACGGTCAGGTCGCACTCGGCGGCGACGGCCAAGTCACGGTCGGCGACACCGTCATGAAGGCGAAAGCGCACAAAGTTCGTGCGCTACGCGAAGGAAAGATTCTCGCCGGATTTGCTGGTTCCGCGGCCGACGCCTTGACCCTCTTCGAGAAGTTCGAAGAAAAATTCGAGCGCTATCCCGGGAACCTGCCTCGTGCCGCAGTGGAGTTGGCCAAGGACTGGCGTTCTGATCGCGTGTTGCGCCGCCTCGAGGCGCTGCTGATCGTCGCCGACGTCAATCACGGTTTCGTGATTTCCGGCACGGGCGAAATCATCGAGCCTGATGATGGCATTCTCGCCATCGGTTCTGGCGGTTCGTACGCCCTCGCGGCTGCACGTGCACTCGTGGCGAACACGGAGTTGAGCGCAGGTGAGATCGTGACGCAGGGGCTCATGATTGCCGGCGAGATCTGCGTCTACACGAATACGAATATCACGGTCCTGGAGGCGCGCTGATGTCGTCTCCTCGTACACAGCAGGCGCTCGCGCGCCTCGCTGACCTGACGCCGCGACAGATCGTCGCGGAACTGGATCGCTACATCGTTGGTCAGGGCGAGGCGAAGAAGGCCGTTGCCATTGCCCTGCGCAACCGCTGGCGTCGGCAGCGCGCGCCCGAGTCGATTCGCGACGAGATCGCGCCAAACAACATCATCCTCATCGGACCAACCGGTGTGGGAAAGACCGAGATCGCACGACGGCTCGCGAAGCTGGCAGGCGCGCCGTTCATCAAGGTCGAGGCGTCGAAGTTCACCGAGGTTGGTTACGTCGGACGTGACGTCGAGAGCATGATTCGCGATCTCGTCGACAGCGCCATTGAAATGGTGCGGCAGGAGCGCGAGAGCGAGGTAGAAGATCTCGCCAATGAACGAGTCGACGACCGGCTGCTCGACTTGCTCCTGCCTCCGCCGGCGCCAGCAGCTGCTGGTGCACCCGCAGCCGAGCCGGTGCTCGCGTCGGCGGGCGATGCCGGTGGTGTGTTCGTGGTGTCGGCGTCAGGCGATGTAAAGCAGGAAGGCACCACCGACGTCGCGGCCGACCGGTACAAGCGCACGCGAGAGAAGCTCAAGGGATTGCTCCTGGACGGGCAGCTCGATCAGCGCGAAGTGGAAATCGAAGTGACGCCGAGTGGCTCACCGATGTTCGACATGTTCGCGTCGCAGGGCGCGCCCGAGAACATGGGCAACTTTGCGGACATGTTGAAGGACATGATGCCGCAACGGAAGAAAAAGCGGACGGTCAAGGTTTCCGAAGCGCGGCGTATTCTTCTCGAGCAGGAGTACGAGAAGCTCGTCGACATGGAAGACGTCACCGCCGACGCACTCGAGCGCGTCGAGACACTGGGCATCGTCTTTCTCGACGAGATCGACAAGATCGCCGGCGAAAAGAGCCAGATGGGTGGTCCCGACGTGTCACGCGAAGGCGTGCAGCGCGACCTGCTTCCGATTGTGGAAGGCTCCAACGTGCAGACGAAGTACGGCATGGTGAAGACCGACCACATCCTGTTCGTGGCAGCCGGTGCGTTTCATGTCTCCAAGCCGTCGGATTTGATACCGGAGTTGCAGGGCCGCTTTCCGATTCGCGTTGAGCTCAAGTCGCTGACCGAAGCCGATTTCGTGCGAATCATGACGGAGCCGGAGAACGCGCTCACGAAGCAGTACGCGGCGCTTGTTGCCGCCGACGGTGCCGTATTGGAGTTTACCGAGGACGGAATTGCGGAAATCGCGAAGGTGGCGGCCACGGTGAACTCGCGCATGGAGAACATTGGCGCACGGCGGCTTCACACCGTGATGACCACGCAACTCGAAGAAACGCTGTTCAATCTGCCTGACGAGGGCGAGAAGCACATCATTGTCAACGCCGACGCTGTGCGCGAAAAGCTGAAGTCAATCGTGGAAGACGAAGACCTTCGGAAATACATTCTATAAATGCCAACACGCCAACATCGCGACTTTCTCGCTATTCCCGACTTCTCCACCGCGGAGTTGAACGCGCTCTTCGATCTCGCTGAGCGAATGCGGAGGAAGGAGTACGTGAAGCACCCACTCGCGGGAAAGTCGCTCGCGATGATCTTCATGAAGTCATCGACGCGGACGCGCGTGTCGTTCGAGGTGGGCACGTACCAACTCGGCGGCCATGCGGCGTTTCTGTCGCCGAGGGACGTGCAGCTTGGACGCGGCGAGCCGATCCGCGATACGGCGCGCGTGCTGTCGCGCTATGTCGACGGCATCATGATTCGCACGTTCGCGCATTCTGACCTCGAAGAGCTCGCAGAATACGCAGATGTCCCGGTGATCAATGGGCTCACCGACCTGCTGCATCCCTGTCAGATCCTCGCGGACATCCTGACAATCCGTCAGCACCTCGGCACGTATGAAGGCAAGAAGGTCGCGTGGATTGGCGACGGCAACAACATGGCGAATTCGTGGATCAATGCCGCGTATCGGCTTGGCTTCGAGCTCGCACTCGCGTGTCCAGAAGGCTACGACCCGCCGGCAGATCTTCTCGAGCGTGCGCGCACAACCGCGAAGGTGACGCTGACGCGTGATCCCGCCGAAGCCATGGCCGGTGCGCACGTCGTGAATACCGACGTCTGGGCCAGCATGGGTCAGGAAGAGGAGCAAAAGAAACGGGTGCGTGATTTCGCCGGCTTCACCGTTGATGGGGCACTCATGAAGCGCGCCTCCAGCGATGCAATCTTCCTGCATTGCCTGCCGGCGCATCGCGGTGAAGAGGTGACGGCGGATGTCATTGATGGTCCGCAGAGCCGCGTGTGGGATGAAGCGGAGAACCGCCTGCACATCCAGAAGGCCATCATGGCCGCCCTCATGGGCGGCGAATCACTCGCGTAAGGAGTAGCATGCCGCTTCCCACTACCGGTGCTGTCGCGCCGGACTTTACAGCCACGATTGATGATGGCAGCGCGCTGACGCTGTCGTCGTTGCGCGGCTCGCCGGTTGTCCTGTTCTTCTATCCGAAAGACGATACCCCTGGCTGAACCACTGAGGCATCCGGGTTTCAGGATGCCCTCCCTCGGTTCGAGGGACTCGACGCCAAGGTGATCGGTGTAAGCCCTGACTCAGTGGCGAAGCACCAGAAGTTCAAGAAGAAGAAGGGCTACGAGTATCCGCTCATTGCCGACACGGAAAAGGCGGTGTGTCAGTTGTACGGTGTGTGGGCGGAGAAGTCGCTGTATGGCAAGAAGTACATGGGCGTGAACCGCACGACGTTCGTCATAGACGCCAAGGGCCGGATCGCGCACGTGTTTGAAAAGGTCAAGCCAATCGGACATGCCCAGGAAGTGGCTGAGGTGGTTTCGCAGCTGTAGTGCGGTGCGGTTTGTGTGGGCCGGGGCATGGCTCAACAACCAATTCGGTGCAACGACGACCCGTCCCGGCGACCTCGGCTATTTCATCGGGTATCGCATCGCCAAAGCGTACTATGCCAAGGCAGCGGACAAGACCGCGGCGATTCGTGACATCATCGAAGTGCGCGACGCCGACGATTTCCTCGCAGAAGCTCGGCGAGCTCGCGACCGACGCACATGTGAACCTTGCGTACTACAACCTCAAGTCGCGCGAATATGTGTCCGTCGCGGGCAACGCGACGGTAACGCAGGATCGCGCACTGATCCACGACTTCTACAAGCCTGATTGGAAGGCGTGGTTCGGCGACGAGGGAGGCGAACGCAACGGCGGGCCTGATGGCCCGCGGCTCGCGCTCACTCGTTGAAGCGCAGTCCGTGGAATATCTCAAGGTCGACAAGCCGCGGCCGGTAGTGCTCTTTGAAGTGGCCAAAGCCCTGATCACGGGCAAGGCGCCCGACATTGGCAAGGAGCGCTCGCTGAACGAACGAGCGCTCAAGACCGACGCAGCCAAGGAGGCGCGTTAGGGGATGTGACCGCATGGCGGCAGGCGGGTTGGGCCAGATGATGACGATGCCTGCCCGCCTCTCGCTCTGCGCTGTAGGAATGGCGCTCGCTGCCGCCGGCCTTGCCGCCTGCTCGGCCTCATCAGCGGCGGATGACTCCTTCGGACCGCTCGCTATTGGCACGTGGGGAAGCGACAGCGGTGCGGCAATTGTTGGTGATACCGCAGTGCATCTGCACATCGGCTGCACCTTTGGCGATGTCAGTGGCCGTATTGTTCCAGGTGCGAACGGCCACTTCACGGTGGCGGGGACATATGTATTGCGGGCGTATCCCGTGCTCGTCGGGCCTACCTTGCCCGCGCAATTCTCTGGTCAACGCGTTGGTGATCACGTGACCATCACCGTGACGGTAAACGATACGACGACCAAGCAGCTCGTTGTACGTGGCCCAGCCACCTTTACGCTTGGCGCTGCACCTCGTGAATCACCGTGTCCAATCTGTCGAGACCCCTTCGGTGCACCACGTGGCGTTCGTCGCTAGCGGTGCATGACGCGATCGATGAAGCTCGACACTGCGCGCACGAATGCCTTCTGCCGCTCGAGGTGCGCGACGTGATCCGAATGGGCGAGTACAACCCATTCACGATCGAGCTCCGTAGTGCGCGCAAGAAACTCCGGGATATTTCCTGCTTCGGCGACTGGATCACGTTCGCCGTTGATCAATAGCGTCGGTGTGTGGAGCAATTTCGAATCGAGCTCCGCCCACTGATGTTCGCGGCGCCAGTCAACGCGAATGGGATCGTAGTGGAGCGCAGCGCGAACGTACGCCTCCTTGACGCCTGCCGGCGTTGAATCCGGCGTGATGAAATCTTCGCCGGCACCTTCGGCCGTCGTCTTTTCACGTGGTGGGCGAGCCGGTTCTTTCTCGGCTTCGAGCACTGCTGTGATGTCGTGTGCGAATCCGTAGAGGACCAACGCCGCGAGCAATCCATGATGTCGCTGTGCCGCAAGCATCGCTGTCATCGAGCCGCGCGAATATCCGAGCATCGCCGGCCGGCGATGATTTGGTGCCTGACTCGCCACCCAGTCTGCCACGTTCTGTGCGTCGCGCGCGGCGCGATCGGGCGTGAGCCAGCCAGTGCGATCGCGCGGCGTGGCGCCATACCCTCGCTGATCCACCGCGTACACGGCGAAGCCCTCGGCGACGAATGCATCCATCAACGAAACGTTGCGCCCCGTGACCTGAAGGTCGAAGTTCGGCAACGCGCTCCACGTTCGCCCATGCAGCAGGATCAGTTCACCACGCGGAACTCCGACTGGGCGCTTGCTCCAGACGACGAGCCCAAACCCATCGTCGGTACGCACGTTGCTGCGCGTCGGCGGTGACTGCGCACCGAGCACGACAACCTGCGAAATGAACAGCAGGGCAGCGAGGCGACGCGAAGTAATGGTCATGTCACGCTGGGCTCCCAACCCTTCGCGTATGCGCGTGACCAATAGCGATGCGCATCGGCATCACCAGCGAGCGTTCCATCAGTGGGATTGATCTTCAACTTTCGCCCTGTGTACTGCGCAATGTTGCCGAGGTGGCAAAGATGTACGCTCTTGGCGCCGTCGCTGATTGGCGCGCGCAGCGTTTCATTCGTTCGAATGCCGGCAAGGAGATTCTGCATGTGTGATGACGTGGCGGCGTCGTCGCCGGTGAGTTCCATGCCGTCGCCCTTCCTGGCTTCGATGTTCTGCTTCACGAGCTTCTGCTTCACGTCGAAGAGCAGGTAGCCGTCGCGATCGAGAATCATGCTGCCACCGGTTCCATAGATCGCGGTGCCTCGGCCTCGATCAAACAGCTTGAGACCGTTACAGCTCTGGCCCTGCCAGATGATGCGCTTGCCACCGGCGAACTCGAAGGTCACTTCCTGCGTGTCTGGAAACTCCCAGTCGTCCTCGAAGTGATAGCGACCGCCGGCTGATACCACCGACGTGGGATAGTTCACGCCGAGTGCGAGGCGCGCGATGTCGATTTCATGCGTGCCGTTGTTGCAGATCTCGCCCGTGCCCCAGCGGCGGAACCAGTGCCAGTTGTAATGAATGATGTTGTCCCGGTAAGGAGTGCGATCGGCGGGGCCCTGCCAGAGTTCGTAGTCAATGTTGGACGGCACGGGCGCGGGCTTACCATGACCGATGCCGACGCGCGTATTCGCATACCATGCGCGCACCATGTACGGCTTGCCGATCACACCGTCGTGAATCATCTGGAGCGCTTCGATAGTGCGCAGCGACGAACGCTGCTGCGATCCCTGCTGCACGTGCTTTCCGTATTTCTTCTGCGCGGCAACGAGCAACTCGCCTTCGCGCGGATTGTGTCCGCACGGCTTTTCGAGGTAGACGTGCTTGCCCGCCTTGAGCGCAAGAATGGCCATGGGCGCATGCCAGTGATCGGGCGTTGCGATGGACACGACATCGACGTTCTTGTCATCGAGTGCGCGACGGAAATCACCGATCGCCTTGGCCGTGCGCGCTTGAGTAGACGTCATCGCGCTGGCTGCCTTGCCCAACACGGTGGAATCAACGTCACATAAGTACGCGACTTCCGAATTCTCGAGCTTCGCAAAGTTCTGTGCGTGCACCATTCCTCGGCCAGTCAGGCCGAACACCGCGACAACAATCTTCTCGTTCGCCGAAGTGCGAATGCGGGGAATGCGCAGTGGCATTGACCCCGCTACGGCGACGCCTATTCCTGCGACAGACGTCTGCCTGATGAATTCGCGGCGGCTCACGTTGTCATCCTCACGACTTCCCCTGTCATCCTGAGCGGAGCGAAGG